>CAJTTS010000036.1 GCA_910579155.1 uncultured Oscillospiraceae bacterium
ACGCCCATCCCAAATTGATTGGAGGGCTGCTCACAGCGGCGCCGGAGCTCCCCCCGCAAATAATTCAAAATATCACTTCTCATCTCTATTACCCCTTATATAATCTATTTTATCACGGGACGCCGCACATTGCAAGGAGACAATGGAACGGCCGGAACGTCTCCGTCCCGGCCGTTTGCTCAAATATTCTCTCGGATGATCTCGCCCATCCGCTTGGTCCCGATGGCGCTCTCCCCCGCCCGGGCAATGTCGGCGGTGCGCCAGCCGTCGGCCAGCGCCTGGTCCACCGCCGCCTCAATGGCGTCCGCCTCGGCGGCCAGATGGAAGGAATAGCGGAACATCATGGCCGCAGACAGGATGGTGGCGATGGGGTTGGCCTTGTCCTGGCCCGCGATGTCCGGGGCGGAGCCGTGGATGGGCTCGTACAGCGCCGGTGCGCCGTCCCCCATGGAGGCGGAGGGCAGCAGGCCGATGGAGCCGGTGATCATGGACGCCTCGTCGGACAGGATGTCGCCGAACATGTTCTCGGTGACCACCACGTCGAACTGCCCCGGGTCCCGTACAAGCTGCATGGCGCAGTTGTCCACCAGCACATCCTCATATTCCACATCGGAATACTCCTCCGCCAGCCTGTGCATCACGGACCGCCACAGCCGGGAGGTCTCCAACACGTTGGCCTTGTCCACGCTGGACACCTTTTTCCGGCGCAGGCGGGCCATCTCAAAGGCGCGGCGGCCGATGCGCTCAATCTCCCGTTCGGAGTAGGCCATCAAATCGGTGGCCTCCATGCCCCGGTCCTCGGTCTGGTACTTATCCCGCTTGCCGAAGTAGATGCCCCCGGTGAGTTCCCGGACCATGAGCAGGTCGATGCCCTTCTCCGCCGTCTCCTTTTTCAGCGGGCACGCCTCCGCCAGGGCGGGGCGCAGGGCGGCGGGGCGCAGGTTGGCGTACAGCCCCAAGTCCTTGCGGATGGCCAGCAGAGCGGTCTCCGGGCGCTGCTCGGCGGGCTTGTCGCTGCCCCACTTGGGACCGCCCACCGCCCCCAGCAGCACCGCGTCACAGGATTTACACAGTTCGGCGGTGCCGTCGGGGTAGCTCTTGCCCACCGCGTCGGTGGCGCAGCCGCCCAGCAGCACGTCCACATACTCGAAGGTATGGCCGAATTTCTCCCCCACCTTGTCGATGACCTTCACCGTCTCATTGATGATTTCCGGGCCGATGCCGTCGCCCCGGATCAGCGCGATCTTATAGTTCATTTCGCCACCCCCCGGGCCTTCAGGGACCTCAGCAGCCCGCCATTGTCGATGATCCTATTGACGAACTCCGGGAAGGGCGCGGCCTGGAATTTTACCCCGGTGGTCTCATTGACAATGACGCCGCTCTGGAAGTCCACGCCCACCGCGTCCCCAGGGTTGATGCCGTCCACCGCCTCGGGGCACTCCAAGATGGGGAAGCCGATGTTGATGGCGTTGCGGTAGAAGATGCGGGCGAAGCTCTTGGCAATGACGCACTTTACGCCGCAGGCCTTGATGGCTAAGGGCGCGTGTTCCCGGGAGGAGCCGCAGCCGAAGTTGTTACCGCCCACCACGATGTCGCCCGACTCCACCGTGGAGGCAAAATCGGCGTCGATGTCCTCCATGCAGTGGGAGGCCAGGGACTTCTCGTCCGGATTGTTCAGGTACCGGGCGGGGATGATGACGTCGGTGTCCACGTTGTCGCCGTATTTATAAATTTTCATGTTGATTCCCCTCCCTTAAAGCGTTGCCGGGTCGGTGACCACGCCGGTGACGGCGGACGCCGCAGCCACGGCGGGACTGGCCAAAATAATCATGGAGCTGGTGGGCCCCATGCGACCTACAAAATTGCGGTTGGTGGTGGAGATGGCCCACTCGTCGTCGCTGAGCACGCCCATGTGCCCGCCCAGGCACGGCCCGCAGGTGGGGGTGGACACCACCGCGCCCGCGTGGATGAAGTCGGCCACCAGGCCCTCTTCCATGGCGTCCAGGTAAATCTGCTGGGTGGCGGGGATGACGATGCACCGCACCCCAACCGCCACCTTGCGGCCTTTGAGGATAGCGGCGGCCTCCCGCAGGTCTTTCAAGCGCCCGTTGGTGCAGGAGCCGATGACCACCTGCTGGATGGGCTTGCCCGCCGCCTCGTCCACGCTCTTGGTGTTGGAGGGCAGATGGGGGAAGGCTACCGTGGGCCGCAGGGCAGACAGGTCGATGGTAACCTCCTGCGTATATTCCGCGTCCGGGTCGGCCTGGAACGCCTGCCACTCCCGGTTCACGCGGCCCTTTAAGTAGGCGATGGTCTTGTCGTCCACCGGGAATATCCCGTTCTTGGCCCCGGCTTCGATGGCCATGTTACAGATGGCGAAGCGGTCGTCCATCTCCAGGGAGGCAACCCCCTCCCCCACAAACTCCAGGGACTGGTACAGCGCCCCGTCCACCCCGGTCATGCCGATGAGGTGGAGGATCACATCCTTGCCGCTGACGTATTGGCCCAGCTTGCCGGTTAGCGTCACCTTGATGGCGGAGGGCACCTTGAACCAGGCAAGGCCCGTGGCCATGCCCGCGGCCATATCGGTGGAGCCCACGCCGGTGGAGAAGGCCCCCAGCGCACCGTAGGTGCAGGTGTGGGAATCGGCCCCGATGATGACCTCGCCGGGGGCGGCCAAGCCCTTCTCCGGCACCAAGGCGTGCTCAATGCCCATCTGGCCCACGTCGTAGAAATGGGTGATGGCGTGCTCTTTGGCAAACTCCCGGCAGGCGGCGCAAAGTTGGGCGGATTTGATGTCCTTGCAGGGAGTGGAATGGTCCAGCACGATGGCGATCTTGTCCCGGTCGAACACCGAGGACAACCCCGCCTTTTGAAACTCCGTGATGGCCACCGGAGTGGTGATATCGTTCCCCAGCACCAGGTCCAGCTTGCCCTCGACGAGCTGGCCGGCCTCCACCCGGTCCAGCCCGGCGGAACGGGCCAAAATCTTCTGGGTCATGGTCATGCCCATGGAATGATTCCTCCTTGTTTCGATTTTGTGCATTCATTATGCCAGAACTTCGCCGGGAACAATGTAAACTATGATACAATATAAAATCAATCACCGTTTCCCTGCGGACGGGGAGTTTCAGACGACAGGAGGCGCATTTTATGGCTGCTTGGGACCTTCTTACCGATGGCCGCAGCCCCCGGAACTACCGGGCCGGACAGATGGTCTATCTCCAGGGAACCCGCCCGGAATGCTTCTACTACCTGGTGTCCGGCTCGGTGCGCAGCTTCATCAGCTCCGGCTCCGGGGAGGAGCGGGTACTGGCCGTCCACCGCTCCGGGGATTTGATGGGGGAGGCGTCCTTTTTCGACGGCTGTCCCCGGGTCACCTCCGCCATGGCGTTGGAGGACTGCCGGATTCTCACCATCAACCAGGCGCAGTTGGACGCCGCCTTCCAGCGCCATCCGGAGCTGGCCCTGCCTATGCTCCAGTACCTGGCCCGCACGGTGCGGATGCTCTCCGACCATGTGGAATCCTCCTCCCTGCCCGCCCGTCAGCGGGTGGCGCGGTGGCTGCTGGGCCAGCCCCGGCAGAACGGCGGCGCCATCCCGGCCACCCACGAGGACATCGGCCAGGCGGTGGGCCTGTCCCGGGTGACGGTAAGCCGGGTGCTGGGGGAGCTGGCCGCGCGGGGACTGGTGGAGCTGGGCTACCGGTCCATTGCCATCCTGGACTGGGATGAGCTGGAAAATTTGGCTTTTGAAGTCTGAAAAAGCGCCCGGTGCTCTCACACCGGGCGCTTCCCTCATAAAATAATACAAATCAGCCCTCCGGACCCCTCGTTGATGATCCGCTGGAGGGTCTCCCGCAGCTTCTCCCGGGCCTCCTCGGGCATCCGTTTCAACTTGCCGTTCAGGTCCTCCCCCACCAACTCGTGGAAGGAGCGGCCGAAGATATTGGAATCCCAAATCTTCCCCGTGTCCCCCTCGAACTGCCGGAGCAGGTAGTCCACCATCTCCTCCGACTGCTTCTCCGTACCCATGATGGGGGAGACCTCCGTCTTGATGTCCGCCCGCATCATGTGGATGGAGGGTGCGCTGGCCTTGAGGCGCACGCCGTACCGCCCGCCCTGCTTGACGATTTCCGGTTCCTCCAGGGTCATCTCCTGGGGATCGGGCATGACAATGCCGTAGCCCGTGGCCTCCACCTGCTGGAGCGCCCCCTCCACCTTCTCATAGCTGCGCTTCATGGCGGCCATCTGGGTGAGCTGGTCGATGAGGTCGCCGTCGTCCCGGATCTCCAGTCCGCACCGCTCAGACACGGTGGAATAGAACAGCCCCCGGGGCAGCTCCAGCGTGGCGGTGACCACCCCGCTGCCCATGTCCATCCGGTTGAGGACGGCGGAGCTGACCTCCTCCCGGTCGCCCATGGCCAGCACCGCGCCCTCCGCGTCCCGCAGGCGCATGAGTCCCGCCGTCTCCTCCCGGATCATGGCGTACAGCCCGCTCTTGATGGGGTGGTCAAAGGGCAGCACATCCACCCATGGGGGCAGGAACAGATCCATCTGCTTCAGCGGGAACTCGTGGAGCACCGCCTGGATGATCTCGCTCACCGCCCCCTCGTCCAGGGTCAGGCAGTTGGCGGCCAAACAGGTCACGTCGTACCGCTCGGCGATATCCGCCTGGAGGGTTTGGGCCCGCTCGCCGTAGGGCTGGGCCGAGTTGAGCAGTACCATGAAGGGCTTGCCCAGCTCCTTCAGCTCGCCGATGACCCGCTCCTCCGCCTCCAGGTAGTCCTCCCGGGGGATGTCGGTGACGGAGCCGTCGGTGGTCACCACAATGCCGATGGTGGAGTGGTCGGTGATGACCTTCCGGGTGCCGAACTCCGCCGCCTGGGTCATGGGAATCTCGTGGTCGAACCAGGGGGTGGTGACCATCCGGGGCTGCTCGCCGTCCATCTGCCCCAAAGCGGAGGGCACCATGTAGCCCACGCAGTCGATGAGCCGGACAGAGAACACCCCGCCGTTCTCCATGGCCATCTCCACCGCCTCCTCGGGGACGAATTTGGGCTCGGCGGTCATCACCACCCGGCCCGAACCGCTCTGGGGCAGCTCGTCCCGGGCCCGGTCCCGGAGAAAGTTGTTCTCGATCTTGGGCAGCACCAGGGTCTCCATAAAACGCTTGATGAAGGTGGATTTCCCTGTGCGCACGGGGCCCACCACGCCGATATAGATGTCGCCCTGGGTGCGCTGGGCGATATCCTCATACAGTTTGTTTTCCAAAGCTGAACCCTCCTCACGCATACTCAATCTCATATGTATGGGGCTCGGCCGGAAAATATGACCGTGCCTTCCGCCGCCTCCCGCTTTCTTTACATCATCCGCAGAATCTCCTTTTTCAGCCGGTCGATGATCCGCTTCTCCAGCCGGGAGATGTAGGACTGGCTGATGCCCAACTGGTCGGCCACCTCCTTCTGGGTGCGCTCCCGCCGCCCGTCCAGGCCGAAGCGCAGGGTGATGATGGTGCGCTCCCGCTCCGACAGGCGGCTGACGGCGGTGAACAGCAGGTCCCGGTCCACGTCGTCCTCGATGGGCTTCTCGATGCTGTCGCTGTCGGTGCCCAGCACGTCGGACAGCAGCAGCTCGTTGCCATCCCAGTCGGTGTTCAGCGGCTCGTCCAGCGACACCTCCCCCCGGCGGTTGGCGTTCTTGCGCAGGTACATCAAAATCTCGTTTTCAATGCACCGGGAGGCGTAGGTGGCCAGCTTGATATTCTTGGCGGGCTGGTAGGTCTCCACCGCCTTGATGAGCCCGATGGTGCCGATGGAGATCAGGTCCTCAATGCCCACCCCGGTGTTCTCAAACCGCCGGGCGATGTAAACCACCAACCGCAAGTTGTGCTCAATGAGCCGGGAGCGAGCCTCGGGCCTGCTGTCCTCTTCCCCCAGGGCCGACAGCAAGCGGCCCTCCTCCTCCCGCGTCAGAGGGGCAGGCAGGGTATCGCTGCCGCCGATATAGTGCAGCGAGCCGTGGAGCGGAATCCCCAGCCGCTCCAACAAGCGGCACAGGCGGAGATATGGTTCGATCAAAAGCATTTCAAAGCCCTCCTATGCGTTTCTAAATCAGCGCCTGATATCCGCCGCCGTCGTCCACCGGCGTGGGGGACAAGGCCACCAGCAGCTTCCCCGCCGGCTTTCCGTCTACCGTCACGCCTTGGGAGCGGACGGCCAGCAGCATTCCGCACTCCACCCCCACCGCCCGGTAGGGGATCAGCCGGGCCTGGCGTGACCCGGCGGCGTGGCACCGCTCCAGCGAGGCAACGGGGTCCGAAGGATCCGCCCAGCCGGGCAGCAAACCGGCCAGCGCCCGCCAGTAGGCCACCACCACCGGGCGGTTTGTGGCCGGGTCGGCCAGGCTGTGCCCGGTGTCCCGCAGGGCGGTGAGGGCGATAACGCCGCCCTCCAGGGCGATTTCCAGCCGGGCCAGCTCCCCCCCGTGCCGCCCCACCCGGCGGAAAAACAGGGACAGCATAAAATAACACGCCACAAACAACAGCAGGAGCAGCCGGATATCCAAAGGCGTGTAAAACACGCCGTGGTCCAGGGTCAGAGACACATTGCCCAGCAGCTCCAGCCCCAGCACCGCCCCCGCCAACGCGGCGGACGCGCCGAAAAACAGCACCGTCACCCGCAGCAAATGGGCCTCCCCCCCGTAGGCAGCGAGGGCCATCAACACCCCGCTTGCCAGCTTGCAGGGCCAGTGGGCCAGCCACTCCAGCCCCGGCAGAAACACCAGCGCCGCGTACAGCGCCCCGGCGGCGGCCCCCAGCCCGATGCGCCAGCGGATCAGCACCGCCCCCGCCATCCGGCCCGCCGCCAGCAGCAGCAGGTAGTTGGCGATCAGGTTCAGCAGGAACAGCAGGTCTATGTAAACCACCGTCATAGGCGGGCCTCCTCCCCCTCTCGTGAGTCTGACCATCATTATAGTCTCTTTCCCCATCAAAAAAAGACGAAGCAAGTCCAAGGACAAATAAAAAGCGGCCCGCCGGATTTCCCGGCGGGCCAGCGTCCGCGATGTTTAAATCAGTTCGTCCAGCGCCTTCACCAGAGCCGCCATGTCCTCGTCCGCACCGATGCTGATCCGGAGCCAGTTTTCAATCTCCGGCTTGCCCCACCAGCGCACCAGCACGCCCTTTTCCCGCAGGCCGTCCAGCAGTTCCCTGCCGGAGCGGTCCGGGTGGCGGGCAAAGACAAAATTGGCCTGGGAGGGCAGGACGGTGAAGCCACGCTCCCGCAGGGCGCTCTCCGTCCAGGCGCGGGTATCCATCACCCGGCGGCGGATGGATTGGAAGTAATCCTCGTCCTCAATAGCGGCGGCGGCCCCCGCCTGGGCCAGGCGGTCCACGGTGTAGGAGTTGACGGAGTCCCTCACGCAGCGCAGGGCGGCGATGAGGTTCGCGTCCCCCATGGCCCAGCCCACCCGCAGCCCCGCCAGGGCCCGGGACTTGGAGGTGGTCTGCACCACCAGCAGGTTGGGGTAGCGGCCGATGAGCCCCACCGCGCTGTCCGCGCCGAAGTCCACATAGGCCTCGTCCACGATCACCACCACATCCGGGTTGGCGTTCAGCAGCTTTTCCACCGTGTCCAGCCCCACGGCGATGCCGGTGGGGGCGTTGGGATTCGCCAGCACCACGCCGCCGTTCTGTCCGCACAGCAGCTCAATGGGATCGGAAAAATCCGGGTTCATGGGCACTTCCCGGCGCTCCAAGCCGAAAAAGTCGGTGTACACCGGATAGAAACTGTAGGTGATCTTGGGGAACACCACCTCCCGGTCCGGGTCAAAAAACGCCTGGAATGCGAATGCCAGGACCTCGTCCGAACCGTTGCCGCAAAACACCTGACCGGCGTCCAGCCCCTCCCGGCGGGCGATGGCGGCGCGCAGTCCCTCGCACTCCGGATCGGGATAGAGCCGCAGGCTGTCCCCCGCCGCGCCGTTGATGGCCTCGATGGCCCTGGGCGAGGGCGGGTAGGGACACTCGTTGGTGTTCAGCTTGACAAATTGGCGTCCCTTGGGCTGCTCGCCGGGGGTGTAGGGAACAATGTGTTGAATCCGCTTGCTCCAAAACCGGTTCATAGGGCCGATCCCTCCCGCTTCACTTTCTTGACGGACTTCTCCGCCTTGACCCTGGGCGTCATCACCTCGTGGCCGCAGCCCAGGCACTTCAACTTGAAATCCATCCCCACCCGGAGCACCTTCCATTCCTTGCTACCGCAGGGGTGGGTTTTTTTCAGCTCCAGCACGTCGCCGACCTGAATGTCCATGGGCATATCAGCCACCCTCCTTCCCTGTTCCCTTGATTTTTTCCCAGTACGCCTTGGCCGCCTGCTCCGTCTTGTTGGGGCCGTACTCGTAGTACACGTGGTCCTTGATGGCGTCGGGGAGGTACTGCTGCTCCACCCAGTGGCCGGGGAAGCCGTGGGGATAGAGGTAGCCTTGCTCCCGCTCAAAGCCCGCGCCGTCGGCGTGGACGTTCTGCAAGTGCCGGGGATAGTCCCCCGTCCGTCCCGCCCGCACGTCGGCCAAGGCGGCGTCGATGGCCGTCAGCACGCTGTTGGACTTGGGCGCGGTGGCCAGCAGGACGACGGCCTGGGCCAGGGGCAGCCGGGCCTCGGGCAGGCCAAGCTGAAGGGCGCTGTCCACACAGGATTTCACAATGGACGCCGCCTGGGGATAGGCCATACCCACGTCTTCGCTGGCCGAGCACAGGATGCGCCGGATGGCGGTGAGCATATCCCCCGCCTCCAGCAACCGGGCCAGGTAGTGGAGCGCCGCGTCCGGGTCTGAGCCACGCATGGACTTCATCAGCGCGGAGGCAATGTCGAAGTGGTCGTCCCCGTCCCGGTCGTACCGCATGGCGGAGCGCTGGGCCACCAGCTTAGCGTCCTCCAGAGTGATGGTGAGCGCTCCGTCCTTGATGCGGCTGGCGGTCATCAGCAGCTCCACGGCGTTCAGGGCCTTGCGCACGTCGCCGCCGCAAGAGGCGGCCAGGTGCTCCCGCACGCCGGATTCGCAAACCGCCTCCACCCCCAGTTCCTGAGCCTGGAGGGCGACGCCCCGGTCCACGGCGGGGATCAGGTCCTCCGCCGTCAGCATTTTGAACTCGAATACGGTGGAGCGGGATAGGATCGCGTTGAAAATGGTGAAATAGGGGTTCTCCGTGGTGGAGGCAATGAGGGTAATTTTGCCGTTTTCAATAAACTCCAGCAGGGACTGCTGCTGCTTCTTGTTGAAGTATTGAATCTCGTCCAGGTACAGAAGCACCCCATTGGGGGCCAGCAGGGTGCCCACCTGGTCCATCACGTCCCGGATATCCGCCAGGGAGGCGGTGGTGGCGTTGAGCCGCCGCAGGGTGCGGCCCGAGCGTTGGGCGATGATGTTGGCCACGGTGGTTTTACCGGTGCCGGAGGGGCCGTAGAACACCATGTTGGGAATCTTCCCGCTGTCGATCACCCGGCGCAGCAGGCCGTCCCGGCCCAGAATATGACTCTGGCCCAGCACCTCGTCCAGGTTCCGGGGGCGAATGCGGTCCGCCAGCGGCTGGTACATATACGGTCCCTCCCTTCCTTATATGTGGCGTTCAGTCTTTCCAGTTCCACCACTTGAGCTGTTCAGGGTTCTCAATCCGCCCCTCCGCGTATGCCACCGCAAGGCGGTACACATAGAGCACACAGCGGTCCACCGTACAGCCCTGCATGGCGCATTCCCGGGCGTACAGCGCCTCCGGAGCCTTTCCCTTCAGGTCGTCCACCCGCCGGACGCCCAGAGCGTTCAGGTGGGCGGCCATATTTTTCCCCACGCCGGGAATGACAGTCAGCTCCGATTTCGGCCCCTTCGCCATCAGCGGTAGATGGGATACTTCGCCGTCAGCTCGGCCACGCCGGCGCGGATCTGGTCCGCCTTGGCCTCGAAGTCGGTGGCGGCCAGGGCGATATACTCCGCCACCCGGTCCATGTCCGCCTCCACGAAGCCGCGGCTGGTGACGGCGGGGCTGCCCACCCGCAGGCCGCTGGTCTGGAAGGGGGAGCGGGGGTCGCCGGGCACCTTGTTCTTGTTGGCGGTGATGCGCACCTCGTCCAGGCGGCGCTCCAGCTCCTTGCCGGTGAGGTCGCCCATATCCCGCAGGTCGATGAGGGACAGGTGGTTATCCGTACCGCCGGACACCAGCTTCATCCCCCGGCGGGTCAGGCCGTCGGCCAGGGCGGCGGAATTCTTCACGATCTGCTCCTGGTACGCCTTGAACTCGGGGGTCAGCGCCTCGCCCAGCGCCACGGCCTTGGCGGCGATGACGTGCATCAGCGGGCCGCCCTGAGAACCGGGGAAGATGGCGGAGTTCAGCTTCTTGGCCAGCTCCTCGTCGTTGGTGAGCAGCAATCCGCCCCGGGGACCGCGCAGGGTCTTGTGGGTGGTGGTGGAGGTCACATGGGCGTAGGGGATGGGGGAGGGATGCAGCCCCGCAGCCACCAGGCCCGCGATGTGGGCCATGTCCACCCAAAGGTACGCGCCCACCTCGTCGGCGATGGCGCGGAAGCGCTGGAAGTCGATCACCCGGGGATAGGCGGACGCGCCCGCGATAATCATTTGGGGCTTGCACTCCCTGGCAATGCGCTCCACCTCGTCGTAGTCGATGACGCCGGTGGCCTCGTCCACGCCGTAGGACACCATCTTAAAATATTTGCCGGAGTAGTTCACCGGACTGCCGTGGGTCAGGTGCCCGCCGTGGTCCAGGTTCATGCCCAGCACAGTGTCCCCGGGCCGGCACAGGGCCATATAGACGGCATAGTTGGCCTGGGCGCCGGAGTGGGGCTGAACGTTGGCGAACTTGGCCCCGAACAGCTTGCACGCCCGCTGGATGGCCAGGTTCTCCGCCACGTCCACGCACTGGCAGCCGCCGTAGTACCGCTTGCCGGGATACCCTTCCGCGTACTTGTTGGTGAGCACGCTGCCCATGGCGGCCAGCACCGCCTCGGACACGATGTTCTCCGACGCGATGAGCTCGATGTTGTCGCACTGGCGCTGGTACTCCGCCCGGATCGCCGCGCCCACCTCGGGGTCGTGCCGAGCCACAAAATCCATATAATCCAAAACCATGCCTGCTTCCGCCTTTCCAAATTTAGTCCCCCCATTATATCCTGTTTTTCCAAAAAGCACAACTGACAGGAGAAAAAAATCGGGGTCGCTTTTTTCTCCCGTTTGTGGTATGCTTGACGGAAAGAGGGGCGGAAACGCTCCAAACCAACCTCCGCATTCCGGTAGACGAAGGGTAAAAATTGTGGTATCCTTGACGACGAGGTGAGACAAATGGCGACCCAATCCGACGTGCGCGCCATCGTGGACGCGCTGAAAGAGCTGTACCCCGATTCCCTGTGCTCCCTGCAATACGAAAAGGACTATGAGCTTTTGTTCGCCGTGCGGCTGTCCGCCCAATGCACCGACGAACGGGTAAACATGGTTACCCCCGCCCTGTATGAGCGTTTCCCCACCCTGGAAGCCTTTGCGCAGGCCGATCCGGAGGAGGTGGGCGAGTACATCCATTCCTGCGGCTTCTTCCGGGCCAAGAGCAAGGATATGGTGTTGTGCGCCCAGATGCTGCTCAGCGAATACGGCGGCAAGGTACCCGGCGCCATGGAGGACCTGCTGCGCCTGCCCGGCGTGGGCCGCAAGACGGCCAACCTCATCCTCGGCGACATACACAACACCCCCGGCGTGGTGGTGGCGGACACCCACTGCATCCGCATCACCGGGCGGCTGGGCCTCACCGACGGCACCAAGGACCCGGCCAAGGTGGAAACCCAGCTCCGGGCCGTCCTGCCGCCGGAGGAGTCCAACAACTTCTGCCACCGGATGGTGCTCCACGGGCGGGCGGTGTGCACGGCCCGGAAGGCCAAGTGCGGCGAGTGCGTGTGCGCGCCCTGGTGCAAGTACGCGAAAACGGAATTCAAGGCGTAAAAGAGGCCCGCCCCGGCCAAGCAGACCGGGGCGGGCTTTCGCTGCAACTACGTTTGTTCAATTTTTACTGCCGTCTTCAATCATTTTATCCACCGTTTTGCCGTCTATGATTTGATATGCAGTCACCTGCCACAAGCCTGTGGTCTCCTCATACTCCTTTCGCTCCATGACAACCAGGAGCTTATCGCCGGGCGTAGTACACGCCGCCACCACATTGACGGAGTTTTCACCGTCAGAGAGGATCATATATTCAAATCCATTCTCTCTTTTTACGGTGATACCGTCCTCCATATTTTCGCTGTTGAATTTCTCCAAAAACGTGAACAACGTATCCTCCAGGCTAAAGGCCCCCGTCCTGTGCCCCTCGTCTATTTCGTGGAGTTCATGTTCCGTATAGGCCGGGAAATACGCAAGCAGCCGTTCGCCCAATCCCGGAGCCGCCGCTGTGGCCGCCGTCACCAGCAGGGCGGCCGCCGCCACGCCCACAACCACTCGTTTCCAGTTTTTCATCGGTCGTTTCCTCCTCGCGTCGTCCTGGAGGAGTTTTTGCAGCAGCTCCCGCTCCCGTTGCGGGTCGGGGGCCAGAGCGTCGAACATTTTGTTCAATTCACGCCTGTCCATAGCCTTCCTCCTCCAGCTTGAGTTTCAGTTTCCTCCGGGCCTGGGCCAGACGGGAGCGCACAGTGGAGGGATTCTCCGCCAGCATGTCCGCGATCTCTCCGGTGGCATAGCCCTGATAGTAGTGAAGATAGAGCACCAGACGCTGGGGCTTGGGCAGCGCCGCCACCTGGTCCCACACCGCCCGGTCCTCGGGCTGTTCCCAGGCGAGGGACTCCAGCGCCTCCTCCCCCGCCCGCCGGGTGCGCCACCAGTGCTTGAGCTGGTTTTTGCACTCGTTCCGGGCGGTGACGATGAGCCACGCCTTCTCATGCTCCGGATCACGGAAGGGCTCGGCCCGCTCCAACGCCTTGCGAAAAACGGTCTGGGCGGCATCCTCCGCGTCGGGCACGTTTTTCATCAGCACCAGGCAGATTTGATACACCATTTTGAACCGCCGCCGGTAGAGGCCGGCCAGCTCCTCCTGGGAAAGCGCTGCGCGCGCCATGGGAACCGCCTCCTTTCGTCTTTCTGCCTACTACACAATCGGCGGGGGCAAATTGTTGACACTTGGGGAAAATTTTTTAAAAAATGGGACGGACAGCTTCCGCCGCCCGCCCCGCAATACAGGACAATTTTACAGCCCCTGGCGCAGCTTTGCCGCCGTCAGGGTATTTTTCATCAGCATAGCCCGGGTCATGGGTCCCACGCCGCCGGGCACCGGGGTGATGCAGGACGCCTTGGCAGCGACCTCCCCGAAGCACACGTCGCCGCACAGCTTACCCGCCTCGTTCCGGTTCATGGCTACGTCGATGACCACCGCGCCCTCCTTCACCATGTCGGCGGTGATCAGGCCCGCTTTCCCCACGGCGGACACCAGGATGTCGGCGGAGGCCGCCAGCTCCTTCATGTCCGGCGTCCTGGAGTGGCACATGACCACCGTGCCGTTGGCGTGGAGCAGCAGCAGGGCCATGGGCTTGCCCACGATGTTGGACCGGCCCAGCACCACGCACCGCTTCCCCGCCGGGTCGATGTGATACTCCCGGAGCATTTCCATCACGCCGCCGGGGGTGCAGGGCTGGAACACCGGCGCGCCGATGGTGAGCTGGCCCACGTTGTAGGGATGGAAGCAATCCACGTCCTTGGCCGGATCGATGGCCAGCAGCACCTCCCGCTCGTCCAGGCCCTGGGGCAGGGGGAGCTGGACCAGAATGCCGTCGATGTCCTCCCGGCCGTTCAGCTCACACACCAGGTCCAGAAGCTGCTTCTGCGTGGCCCCGGCGGGCAAGGCGTATTCCTCGCTGTAGAAGCCGCACTCCTCGCAGTCCTTCCGCTTGCTGGTCACGTACACACGGGAGGCGGGATTGTCCCCCACCAGGATCACCGCCAGCCCCGGCTTCCGGGGCAGGGCCCCGGCCTCCTCCAGAACGTTTTGCTTTACCTTGGCCGCCAGGGCCTTTCCGTCAATCAGCGTCGCCGCCATCTTGCCTTTCCCCCTTCTTTTCTTCCTCCGCCTCAGCAGGCTCTGCCGCGGGAGCAGCTTCCGCCGTCGTCCCGGCTTCCATCGCCTGAGCGGTTTCCACCGCTGCTTCAGTCGCCCCGCCCTTCACAAAGGGCGGCGTGGCGGGTCCCGCCGTCTTTCTCCGGAACACGTACAGCGCAACGGCAGTCAGCGCAGACACGATCCCCAGCATCTGGGAAGAGCGGATGCCCGTGCCGAAAAAGTACAGGCTGTCGGTGCGCAGGCCCTCGATGGCCGCCCGGCCCAGGCCGTACCAGATCACATAGCTGAGGAACATCTGGCCGTTGAACTTCCGCCCCCGCTTCATCAGCAGCACCAGCAGGATAAAACCCAGCAGATTCCACAGGGACTCGTACAAAAACGTGGGGTGGACACCCACCGTGCCATCCAGAATGCTCTGATAGGCCGCCTCCGACTCCAGCAGCCCGTCCCTCCACAGCTCGTTGGCGATGGACTGGGAGCACATCCGCCAGGGCAGGCCGGTGATGGAGCCGTAGGCCTCCACGTTGACAAAGTTCCCCCAGCGGCCGATCATCTGGCCGATGAGCAGGCCGTAAGAGGTGATATCCATGCCGCTCCAGAAGTCCACATGGCGCACCTTGCAGAAGATCAGGGCGGACGCCACCGTGCCGATCACGCCGCCGTAGATGGCCAGCCCTCCGTCCCAGAAGGCAATCGCCCGCAAAAAGCTGAAGGACCCGTCCGCGTTAAAGCATACGGCGGGGTTGAAGATCACGTAATAGGCCCGCGCGCCGATGATGGCCGAGGGCACCACCACAAAAATGGCGTCGGTGATCACGTCCGGGTCCATAGAAAACCGGGGGGCGCGCCACAGGCCGTAGGCCACCGCCAGCAGAAAGCCCATGGCGATGATGACGCCATACCAATAAATATTGTGGCCGAATACGTTGAATGCCACCCGGTTCAGCTCAAATTCCAGCCCCAGGCCGGGAAAAAAAACGGTGTTTGTCATGGTCATTCCTCTTTATATCTGTTTATTCCTCCGGCGCGATCACCGACAGGGCGCACCGCTCCTCCACAAACCAGGCCCGCAGCAGCGCCTCGCCGTGGCCGCGCTCAATGCTCTGGAACACTTGGGGGAAGCTGAGGTAATCCTCCCCGTCGAAGTGGGCCTCGGCCAGCTCGATGCAGGTGTCCTCCATGGAGTTGAGGCGGCGCACCATGGTCCCGTAGGCCGCCTTTTTCAGCCGGTCCCACAGCTCCTGGTCGATCCCCTCCGCTGCCAGGCGGGCGGCCTCGGCCAACACCTCCCGGCGCACCCGTTCCGGGTCCCGGCTCTCCCCCTCCGCCACGATGAAGGCGCAGCCCGGCCCGTCGCTGTAAAAGCTGCCGAAGGAGCTGTTGAGCAGCCCCTGCTCATACAGGCGGTTGTACAGCGGCGCGGAGGGGCTGAACAGCACGTCGCAGGTCAGCTCCGCCAGCAGCCGCTGCCGCAGGCCCTCTCCCCTGGCCGCCGGAGTCCCCTTGAGCCCCAGGGTGAACAGCGGGATGGACACGGGCATGGTCCGGCGGGTGAACTTCTCCCCCACTTCGGGCCGCTCCGGACGGCCGTGGTCGGTCTCCGCCGCCGAAGTTTGGGAACCGGGCAGCACCTCCCGGGCGATGTCCGCCACCCGCTGGGGGTCGATGTTCCCCGCCGCGCACAGCACCATGTTGCCGGGCCGGTAGAAGGCCTTGTGGCACTGGTAAAGGGTGTCCGCCGTGATGTGGGAAATGGATTCCACCGTCCCCGCCACCCGGCCCCGGACAGGATGGTTCACGTACATGGCCTCCAGCAGACGGTAGTACGCCTCGTCGTTGGGGTCGTCCTCGCCCATGCGGATCTCCTGAGCGATGATGCCCTGTTCCTTGTCCACGCTCTCAGGGGTAAACCAGGGCACGGACACGAAGGACAAAAGGGTGCGCAGGTTGTCCTCAAAGCCCTCCACGCCGTCGAAATAGTAGCCCGTCATGGAGGCGGAGGTAAACGCGTTGGGGTCCACACCGTGGGCGGCCATGCGCTGTAGGGCGTTGCCGTCCTCGGTATCGAAGGTCTTGTGCTCCAGGAAGTGGGCTACCCCCGCCGGGGTGTCCAGCCAGTCGCCGTCCTCCCCCCGGAAGCGCAGGTCCATCCCGCCGTAGCGGGTGGCGAAAAAGGCGAACTGCTTGCCGTACTCTGGTCGCACATCCACATAGATATTCAGCCCGTTGGGCAGCACGCAGTGATAGACCGTCTGGCCCAGGGCGGTGTATTCCAGCTTGTCCATGGCGTCAGCCCTCCTTTCCCGTCAGGCGGTAAACGGTGTCCAGCTTCAGCTTCCCGGCCGCCTCCACCACCTGGTCCGCCGTCACGGTCTCCACCGCCCGGATCAGGTCCTCCCCCTCCCGGTCGCAGTGGAACAGCAGGCGGGTGAGCTGGTCGTCCTCCAACTGGCTCTGGCTGTCCAGGCGGCTGCGGAGGCTGTTGGCCACCGTGCGCCCGGCGGCGGTGAGCTCGTCCAGGGTGAACTCGCCCTTCCGCACCGCCTCCAGTTGAGCCAAAATGGCCTCCTGAGCCCGGTCGAACTGGGAGAACTCCACCCCGGAGGACACAACCATCAGCCCTTTGATCTTATCCAGCATGGACGAGGCGTAATAGCACAAACTCATCTTCTCCCGCACGTTGACAAACAGCTTGGAGTTGGCGCTGCCGCCGTACAGGGCGTTGCACACCAGCAGGGCGGGATAATCCCCGCTGCCCATGGTGACCCCGCCGGTACGAAAGCCCATGGCCAGCTTGCCCTGGGTCACGTCCATGGCGTCCGTCACCGTGCGCGCAGGCCCCTGCGGCTCGGGCGTCACCAGGCAATCCACCGGGGCCGTCCGCCCCGTCAGCAGCGGCGCGAAGGAGCGCCGGACCGCGTCCTCCACCCGCTCCACGGACGCAGCGCCGCCGTAGTAAAAGATCACCTTGGCCCCGGACAGCAGGGAACGGTAGGCGTCCCAAAGCCGCTCCGCCGTCATGGCACGGGCCGTTTCCCCGTCGCCCAGCTTGTCCACCGCGTAGGCCTCCCGGCCGCACATCTCCTGGATCAGCCGGAAGATGGCCCAGCTCCGCTTGTCGTTCATCCGGGCCTGGATGCGGTCGGCCAGGTTGGCCCCCTCCGACTCCACGTATTCCTCCCGGAATATGCCGTTCCGCGTAGCCGGGTTCAGCAGGGCTTCCCCCATGAGGGCAGCGGCGGGCTCCAGCACCGCCGAGCCGTCCAGAGCGTAGCGGTCGTCGATGAACCCGCACAGCACGCTGACGCACTGGCTCTCCCCCCGCTGGCGCACCCCGGTGCTCAACGACGCGCCGTATAGCGCGTCCGCTGCGGAGGACAGCTTCCCCATGTCCGGGTAGTGGCCGCTGCCCCGGTAGAGCACCTCCGGGATCAGCGCCCCAAAGGTGGCGGTGTCCGCCCTGAGCGGGATGGTGAGCGTCGCCGCCAGCAGGCCGGTTTTGAACTTATCTGTCTGGGTGACCGACAGCTCCACGCCGTCCGCCAGCCGTTTCCAATGCTGCTGCATAGCCTTCCTCCTATCGGCACAAACCTGTTCTGAATCAGTATTATACATCATCGCCCGCCGTTTGACACCTGTTATTTTGCCCGGAATGGAAAATTTTTTGAAGCATCCCTCAGATCAGGCTCATTCGGGCATTTTTCTCCTTGACTTTTTCCGAAATCTGTGGTATCATATCTCAATGTAAAGTCAATCAACTTTACACAACACCTGATAGTGGAGGCGGGGTTCCATGAAAAATCAAGCATACCGTATGGCCATGCTGTTTGATTTTTACGGCGATCTGCTCACCGAGCGCCAGCGGGAATTCTATGACCTCTATTATAACGAGGACCTGTCCCTGGCCGAAATCGCCGAGAACTACGGCATCTCCCGCCAGGGCGTGCGGGACGTCATTGTCCGGGCCGAGGCGGCTATGACGGAGATTGAGGACAAGACCCACATCATCCGCCGCTTCCAGCAGTCCAGGGCGGCCATCGACGCCATCAACAACGCCGCCGACCGGCTGCTCCAGTCTGTTGACCGGCGCAGCTACAACGACGCGATGCTGGATGAAATCGCCCGCACCATCAAGGAAAACGCGGCCAAACTGGAGCAGGAGTAACTGTTATGGCATTTGAAAGTCTCACCGATAAGCTGTCCAACGTATTCAAGCGCCTGCGCGGCAAGGGACGCCTGTCCGAAGCCGACGTGAAGGAGGCCATGAAGGAAATCAAGATGGCCCTCCTGGAGGCGGACGTCAACTTCAAGGTAGTCAAGAGCTTCGTTGCCTCGGTCACCGAGCGGGCCGTGGGACAGGACGTGATGGAGTCCCTCACCCCCGCCCAGATGATCATCAAGATCGTCAACGAGGAGCTCACCGCCCTCATGGGCGGCGGCGACAGCAAGCTGGCCGTTTCCCCTTCCCCGCCCACCGTGGTCATGCTGGTGGGGTTGCAGGGCGCGGGCAAGACCACCAACGGCGCCAAGCTGGCCGGGTTGATGAAGAAGCAGGGCAAACGGCCCCTGCTCGCCGCCTGCGACGTGTACCGCCCCGCCGCCATCAAGCAGTTGGAGGTGGTGGGCGAACAACTCGGCATCCCGGTGTTCCAGATGGGCCGGATCGACCCGGTGGACATCGCAAAAGCCGCCGTGGAGCACGCCAAAAAGCACGGCAACGACATGGTGTTCCTGGACACCGCCGGACGGCTCCACGTGGACGAGGCGCTGATGGACGAGCTGCGGCGGGTCAAGGAGGCGGTGAACCCCACCGAGATCCTGCTGGTGGTGGACGCCATGATCGGCCAGGACGCGGTCACCGCCGCCAAGGCTTTCGACGAGGCGCTGGACATCGACGGCGTCATGCTCACCAAGCTGGACGGCGACGCCCGGGGCGGCGCGGCATTGTCCATCCGGGCGGTGACGGGCAAGCCCATCAAGTTCGCCGGCGTGGGCGAAAAGCTGGACGCGGTGGAGGTGTTCCACCCCGACCGCATGGCCGGCCGGATCCTGGGCATGGGCGACGTGCTCTCCCTCATCGAGAAGGCGGAGCAGAACCTGGACGCCAAAAAGGCCGCCGAGCAGATGGAAAGGCTGCGGAAAAACAAGTTCACCCTGGCCGACTTCTACGACCAGCTGATCCAGCTCAAGAGCATGGGCTCCATGGAGGACATCATGGGGATGATGCCCGGCATGGGGGGCAAGAAGCTGGACCTGTCGGCGGACGAGGGCAATCTCAAGCGCATCGAGGCCATCATCCAGTCCATGACCCCCTACGAGCGGGAGAATCCCAATGTGCTCAACTCCAGCCGGAAAAAGCGCATCGCCGCCGGGTCCGGCACCCAGGTGGTGGACGTCAACCGTCTGCTCAAGCAGTTTGACATGATCCAGACCCTCACCCGGCAGTTCTCCAACCCCAAAAAGGCCAAAGGGCTGTTTGGAAAGTTCAGGGGCATGGGGATGCCCTTCTGAGGCAAGATCTAAACGTTTCTTTTTTCTTTACAAAGAAAAAAGAAAGTCGCCGAAGGCCGTTGGTTCTGTCCCTTTCGGACATTTACCATAAATGAACGATTAACTTTGGAGGTGAATATACGATGGTTAAGATCAGACTGCGCCGCATGGGCGCGAAGAAGGCCCCCTTCTACCGCGTTGTGGTCGCCGACTCCCGCTATCCCCGGGACGGCCGCTTCATCGAGGAGATCGGTACCTATGACCCCCGGCAGAATCCCGCCGCTGTCAATATCGACACCGACCGGGCCCGGGCCTGGATCAAGGCCGGCGCTCAGCCCACCGATACGGTGCGCGACCTGCTGAAAAAAGCGGGCCTGTAATCGCAATCAGGAGGCCACATGAAGGAATTGCTCACTTATATCGCCCGCAGCCTGGTGGACGATCCCGACGCAGTGTCCGTCTCCCAGTACGAGACGCCCGCCGAGACCGTCCTTGAGCTCCGGGTCGCCCCCGGCGATATGGGCAAGGTGATCGGCCGCCAGGGCCGCATCGCCAAGGAGATCCGGGCGCTGATGCGCTCGGTGGCCCAGCGTCAGGGCAAAAAGCTCTCGGTTGACATCGTTGACTGAGCGGAGGAACAAAGCGGGGCGCTGCGCCCCGCTTGTTCTCATATTAAGGGGTCCCGGCAAAGCTGTCTTTCAGGAGGTAAATCCCTATGAACGAATTTCTCGACTGCGGCCAGATCGTCAACACCCACGGCGTCCACGGCGAAATGCGCGTCGTCCCCTGGGCGGACAGTCCGGAGTTTTTGTGCCGGTTCTCCACCCTCTACCTGGACGGGAAGCCTGTCCGGGTCACGGCCTGCCGGGTGCATAAGGGCAGCGTCATCGCCCGCTTCCAGGGGGTGGACACGGTGGAGCAGGCCATGGCCCTCAAGGGGAAACCCCTCCAAATCCGCCGCGCCGACGCCAGGCTGCCCGAGGGCTCCTTCTTCCTGGCGGACATCATCGGCCTGGACGTGGTGGATGAAAACAGCCGGAAGCTGGGCACACTGAAAGAGGTACTCTCCCCTTCCAGCCAGCAGGTTTACGTGGTGCAGGGGGAGCGGGAGATCATGATCCCCGCCGTGCCGGAATTTATTCTGGAGACCAACATCAAAGCGGGCTATCTCAAAGTCCGGCTGATTGAGGGAATGTAGCCATGTACCATATTGACATCATGACCCTGTTCCCCGATACTGTGGGCGACGTGTTATCCGAATCCATTCTGGGCCGGGCCCAGGAGCGGGACATCCTGCGCATCGACACCCACCAAATCCGGGACTACACCTTAAATAAGCAAAAGCAGGTGGACGACTACCCCTACGGCGGGGGCCGGGGAGCGGTGCTCCAGGCCGATCCGCTGTACCGGTGCTGGGAGCACATCTGCGCCCAATATGAAAAGCGTCCCCACACCATCTACCTCTCCCCCTGCGGGAAAACCTTCACCCAGGCCGACGCGAAACGGCTGGCCTGGGAACAGGACCATCTGATCCTGGTATGCGGCCACTATGAGGGCATCGACCAGCGGTTCATCGACGAGTGCGTGGACGAGGAGATTTCCCTGGGCGACTTCGTCCTCACCGGCGGCGAGATCGCCGCCATGGCGGTGGCAGACGCGGTATGCCGGTTGGTGCCCGGGGTGTTGGCCGACGGATCATGCTACGAAAACGAGAGCCACTGGGACGGGCTGCTGGAGTACCCCCAGTATTCCCGCCCTGCAGTGTGGCACGGGCGGGGGGTGCCGGAGGTACTGTCCACCGGCGACCACGCCAAAATTGAGCGCTGGCGGCGGAAGCAAAGCCTCTTGCGCACCAGGGAGCGGCGGCCCGACCTGTACGGGAAACTGGACCTGTCCTCCAAAGCGGATCAGAAGCTGCTGGCGGAGCTGGAGCGGGAACTGTCCCGCGTCCCCCTGCCCCAGCCGGTGGAGTGCCGTCCGGCGGAGGAACGGGACCTGGACGACATGGAGGTTATCCTGACCCAGGCAAAGGCGCTTCTCGTCCCCATCGGCCAGTGGAATGAAAGCTATCCCGCCCGGGAGGACTTCCTGGACGACATGGCCCGGGGCGAGTGCTATGTGCTTACCTGCGCCGGGGCGGTGGGCGGTTTCTTCACCCTCGCCACCCGGCCCGAGGCGGGCTATGCCGCCATCACCGACGGGAAATGGTCGGCAGACGAACCCTATGCCGTCATCCACCGCTGCGCAGTGGCGGAGCAGTGGCGTGGCTCCGGGCTGGCAGACCACATGATCGGCGAATGTGAGCGGCTGGCACTCTCCCTGGGGCTTGGATGGCTCCGGGTGGACACCCATAAGAAAAACAAGGCCATGCAGGGGCTGATCCGGCGGCACGGTTTCCAGTACCGGGGTAACGTCCTGGTGGACGCCCCCGAGGGGTCTGACTGCCGCCGGGTGGCCTATGAGAAGCGGCTGAGCAGCTCCCACCCGAATCTCAAAAAGGACGCCTGAGAATGGCCCGGTTCCCTTGACAATCCATATCCATATGATATAATCTGATTTATATGATTATATAAGGGGATTGTTTTTATGAGTTTTTCCATCATCGTAGACAGTTGCTGCGACTTAACCCCCGAAATGCGGGCCGATCCGGCCTTCCGTTCTATCCCCTTGACCATTCGGGTGGGCGGCAAGGACTTCGTGGACGACCAGAGCCTGGACACCAGCCTGCTCATCTACGCCATGGATCAGAGCCCGGAGGCCTCGTCCTCCTCCTGCCCTGCCCCCGGCGATTACCTGGAGGCCTACCGCCAGGCCGAGGGAGACATCTACGTGGTCACCCTCTCCGCCCTGCTCAGCGGCTCCCACAACAGCGCCTGGCAAGCCAGACAGATGTTCCTGGAGGAACAGCCGGAGCGCAACATCCACGTATTTAACTCCTGCTCCGCCTCCGCGGGCGAGGTGCTGCTGGCCCGGAAGGTACACGAGCTGGCCAAATCCGGACTTCCCTTTGACCAGGTGGCGGCCCAGGCGGAGAAGGTTGTGGCGGATACCAACACCCTGTTTGTGCTGGAAAACCTGGACAATCTGCGCAAAAACGGCCGGTTGACCCGCGTCCAAGCCATGCTCACCGGTGCGCTGCGCATCAAACTCATTATGGGTTCCACCCCCGAGGGGGAAATCTGCAAGCACGGGCAGGCGCTGTCCATCAAGCAGGCGCTGTCCAAGATTGTGGACATCATGGCGGGGGACCAGCGGCACATCGGAAAGGTGCTCTACGTCGCCCAGTGCCTGTGCCCGGACCGGGCCCAGCAGCTCTGGGAGCTGGCCCAGAAAAGCTGTCAGTTCGCCGGTGTGGTCATCACCGCCACCCGGGGGATCAGCTCCTATTACGCCAACAGCGGCGGGGTCGTCGTGGCCTATTAAGGATCGCCTCGGGGCGGATATGCGAGGTTTTACCGATGGACTTATGCGATATCAGCGAAATCAAAGCCCTGTTGGGCCGTCACGGCTTTCACTTTTCCAAGTCCATGGGACAGAACTTTCTCATCGCAGATTGGGTGCCCCGGGACATTGCCGACGCCGCCGGGCTGGATGAAGGCTGCGCCGTGCTGGAAATCGGCCCCGGCATCGGCCCGCTCACCCAACAGCTTGCCCGCCGGGCGGGCAAAGTGGCCGCTGTGGAGTTGGATTCCGCCTTGCTGCCCATTCTGACGGAGACGCTGGCGGACTGTCCCAACGTGGAGGTCATCCCCGGCGACGTAATGAAGCTGGATTTAAACGCCCTGATCTCGGGCCGGTTTACAGGCCTTACCGTCAAGGCTTGCGCCAATCTGCCCTATAACATCACCACGCCGGTCGTCACCAGGCTGCTGGAGGCGGGCTGCTTCCAGTCCGTCACGGTGATGATCCAGCGGGAGGTGGCGCGGCGGATCTGCGCCGCCCCCGGAGATTCGGACTGCGGGGCGTTCTCCCTGTTCTGCCAGTATCACGCCCGGTGCGAGCTTTTATTCGAGGTGCCGCCGGACTGCTTCCTCCCCGCCCCCAAGGTCACCTCCGCCGTGGTCCGGCTCACCCCCCGCGCCGCCCCCCCGGTGGACGTGGACCGGGACGCGCTGTTCGCCGTGGTGAAGGCCGCCTTTGCCCAGCGGCGCAAAACCTTGCTCAACGCCCTGTCCGCCGCCTACGGAAGCAGATTTTCCAAGGATGAGCTGCGGCAGATCATTCTGGACTGCGGCCTGTCCGAGACCGTTCGCGGCGAACGGCTGGGACTGGAGCAATTCGCCGGGCTGGCCCGGCGCCTTTGAGATAAAAATGATGTGGGCGTTTCCAGCCGGAAACGCCCACATCATTTTCTAGAGTTGACTTCGGTCCTTGAGCCAGCTCGGCAAAGGCCGCATTTTGATGCCGGATACCAGGCCCATGGCGATGAACAGCGTCAGGGTGGACGAACCGCCGTAGCTGAAAAAGGGCAGGGTCAGGCCAATGACGGGCCCCAAGTACAGATTCATGGCCACATTGATGATGGTCTGAATCATCAGCATGGCGGCAATGCCCATAGAGATATAGGCGGACATATAGCTTTTGGCCCGGCGGGACACCCAGATGCACCGCAGGATGATGAGCAGCAGGATGAGCAACACCGCGCAGCAGCCGATGAGCCCGAACTCCTCCCCGCACACGGCGAAAATATTGTCGGTGTGCCGGGCGGGCAAGCTTCCCTCAAGGGATGATTGGGTCTGGGTGCCGTTGAGCCAGCCCATACCGGTGAGCTGCCCCGAGCCGATGGCCAGCAGGGTGCGGTCTTGCTGCCAGCCCCATTTATCCGGGGACAGGTTGTGGTCGAATACCACCCGAAAGCGCATGATGCGGTAGTCGTTCCAATAGTCGGTTCGGGGGAGGATAAAGTTCCACAAAAAGAGTGCCGCCCCCACCAGAGGGGCGCCTACGCCGATGAACCACCACTTGCTCACTCCGGCCACCCAGGCCATGATGATGAAGATGAACAGGTAGACAATGACCATGCCCCAGTCGCCGGACAGCACCGCCAGCGACCCGGCGAATACCCCGGTGAGGATCACATATTTGACCAGCGCCGGAAAGCGTCCCAGACCCCTTGGCCGCTCCTTGTTGATCATCCAGGCCAACACCACGATAAAGGACAGCTTGGCGATCTCCCCGGGCTGGAAGCCGAAATACTTGCCGATAACGGGGAGGAACACCCAACTCCGGTTGCCGGTGCCGTCATCCCGGCCAAAGGGCCTGATGAGAGCGATGACGAACAGCCCCAGCAGCAAGAATACCCACCACCACTTCTCCATCAAATACTCGATGTCGATGAAGGTGACCCACACATAGGCCACGATGCCCATGCACAGGAACATAGCCTGCTTTTGGGCGGAGGTGTGGAGGTCCTGGTTATACCGGGTGGCAGAGTAGATGAGCGCCAGGCCCATGAGACTGGCGCTGATGCACAGCGCCAGGAGGACCACGTCTCCCTTTTTGAAAAATTCCTTGAATATGCGCGTGAGCTGCAAGGCGTGAGCCTCCTCTCGGGCGAAAACTGCAAATTAGTATAGCACAATCAGACGGAATATGCTATACTGTTTTGAACGAGTTTTAAAAAACTTAACTTTATGACTGGAAGTGACCGCATATGGAATTTGTCACCCACAGCCGGGAGGAAACCGAGGCCCTGGGCGAACGGCTGGCAGGCACCCTGACCGAGGGCCGGGTGGTGGCCTTCACCGGCGATTTGGGCGCGGGCAAGACCGCTTTTGTGTCCGGCATGGCCCGGGCGCTGGGGGTGGAGGAACGTGTAACCAGCCCCACCTTCACCATCGTCAACGAGTACGAGAGAGGGCGGCTGCCCCTGTTCCACTTCGACATGTACCGGCTGGACAGCGCCGACGAGCTGTTCCACATCGGCTGGGAGGACTATCTGGCCCGGGGCGGCATATGCGCCGTGGAGTGGAGCGAGAACGTGGCGGAGGCCATTGAGGACGACGCAATCCGGGTATCCATCGTCCGCGGGGACGGGGACGACGACCGGGTGATTGACATCGAGGGGGTGGACCTGTGAAAATCATCGCACTGGAGAGCTCGGCCGTCACCGCGTCTGTGGCGGTAACCGAGGATGAAAAGCTGCTGGCCCAGTCTTTCCAGAACAGCGGGCTGACCCACTCCGCCACCCTGATGCCCATGGTCGCCGACCTGCTGAAAAACACCGGGCTCACCCTGGACGAGATGGACGTGGTGGCGGTGGCGGCGGGGCCGGGGTCCTTCACCGGGGTGCGCATCGGCGTGGCCGCCGCCAAGGGGCTGGCCTGGCCGGGGAACAAGCCCTGCGCCCCCTGCTCCACCCTGGAGTCCATGGCCTGGCAGTGCGCCCACGCGGGCGGCGAAATCTGCGCCGCCATGGACGCCCGCCGCAATCAGGTGTACTGCGCCCGTTTTTTCGCCGAAAACGGGAAGCTGGCCCGGATTACCCAGGACCGGGCTATGGGCCTGGACGAACTGGCCCAAGAAATTCGGGCCTCCGGAAGGCCCCAAACCCTGGTGGGAGACGGGGCCCTTCTGGTCCGGGCGGCGCTGGAGGCCCAGGGCCTGCCCTGCCTGCCCATGCCGCCCCACCTGATTTACCAAACCGCCTGGGGGGTGGCGCGGTGCGCCCTGCGGCTGGCCCAGGAGGACAAGCTGGTATCCGCCGCCGCTATGGCCCCCAGCTACCACCGGCTCAGCCAGGCGGAGCGGGAGCGGTTGGAGCGGGAAGGGCAAGGCTGTCCTTTTTCTTGAATGATAAACGTATCAATCGCCCGAGCCCCTTGTGGCGCTACGCTTCTTTGCGCACAACTCGGCAAACCGGACGGAGGATGGTTGTTTATGTCATGTGAAAAAATATCTCTATGTATGATGACCAGAGAGCTTTGCCATGAATTGTATAGGAGTTGGGAAAATGATCCCGATATATATATTGATATGGATTTATTTACCCCATATCAATATAACGAAAACGCAGTAAATAGATATTTTGACTCCAAGCAAAATTCGTCCCGCATTTTATTTGCCATTATGCGAAATGGCAGGCCAATAGGTGAACTTCAGCTAAAGCAGATAGACTTGGACGGTAAAGAGTGTACCCTGAGCATTCACATGCAAAATGATACTGTAAAAGGCCGGGGATATGGAACTTGCGCAGAGAAGTTGGCTTTAAAGTACGCTTTTGATGTCCTGGGAATGACAGCGGTAAATGCTGATGCAGTTATCAAAAATGTACGGAGTCAGCATGTACTTAAAAAAGTCGGATTTCAGCACATAGGAGAAAGGGACGGTTTTCAATATTATCGGTATGTGCGATAAGTTCCATGTTATCGAAAGGAGGCCCTTCCGTCCTTTGGCCCGTAGCTCATCCCCGCCGGGTAGAAAAAGTTTACCTTTTTGTCCGACAGCCCGATGCGCAGCTCGCGGCTGCGCACCACCTCGCCGTCCACCACCGCCACCAGCTCCTGATCGCTTTTGACGGTGACGTCATGCCCCTGACGGTACCAGATCAGATCGGGGTATTCCCGGTATTTGCCGGAGCCGTACTTCCCCACCAGCCGGAAGAAGGTCGCGCGGCTCACCTTGCGCACCACCAGCACCTCCAGCAGGCCGTCGTCAGGCATGTTGTCCCCCACAGGCATGAAGCCGCCGCCGTAGTACCGCCCGTTGCACACGCATACCAGGGAGGTCTCCCCGTCGAAATGGAGGTCCCCGCAGTCTACCACCGTAGGCACGCCGATGCCCTTGTGCAGCACGTTGACCACGGCGGAGATGGCGTAGGCCCCGATGCCGGTAACAAGGGGGAATCCGTTATAAGCGTCCTTATCTGCGGCGATGCGGGCATCCAGACCGGTGCACACGATGTCAATGCCCAAAAAGCCGTTGCAGTCGATCAGGTCCATGGCGGTCTGGGGGCCCTTGGACAGGGCCTCCAGATCGGAGAAGCGGGCCCTGCACTCCTTGCCGAAAATCTTTAAAAAGTCGTTGCCCGTGCCGATGGGTACGTTGGTGACGGCCGCGTTGCCATACCCCGCCGCGCCGTTCACCACCTCGTTCAGGGTTCCGTCCCCGCCGCAGGCGTAGAGCCGCACAGGCTCCCCCCGCTCCGCCGCCTCTTGGGCGATGCGGCGGGCATCGCCCGTCTGCCGGGTGTAAATAATCTCACAGGTCATGCCCAGCGCCTGAATCTGCTCCTCCAGCAGCCGGGTACTCTTTTTCTTTCCCGCCTTGGGGTTGATAATGAACATGTGCTTCATGGCCCCATCCTCCTCGCAAACTTCGCTCTGCTCCGTCCGCCTTCCGGCGGGCATACGCTTCACTTCGTTGCTCGTCGTCTCCAAAGTGGACCCGCTTCGCCGGACTCCGCTTTGGGACGGCTTTGCCGCCTTTTATATGCCGTACATAAACAGGTCGCACTTTATCATACCGTTATATAGCTTTCGCTTTTTGTCCGCAATTTTTCCAAAGGTCCGCTCAAACTCCGTATGGGAGGACAGCACGTTCACCTGCCAGCCTCCCGGCAGCGTCCGCACCGCCTTCCCAAAAGCCCGGTACAGCTTCTCCGCCTCTTTTTTCTCCAGCAGCCGCTCGCCGTAGGGCGGGTTGGTCACCACCCTCCCCTTGGGGTCCTCCCGGTGAAACCTGGCCGCGTCCGCCACCTCAAAACGTACCGCGTCCTCCACCCCGGCCAGCTCGGCGTTGTGGCGGGACAACGCCACGGCGGCAGGGTCGATGTCCCCGCCCCAGATGTCGTAAGCGCCGTGGAACTCGCGGTCCATGGCCTCCTCCGCGGCGTCCATCCACAGCTTGGAGGGCAGCCACCGCCATTTCTGGGCGGCAAAGGTGCGGTTCAGCCCCGGCGCCCGGTTTTTGGCGATAAGCGCCGCCTCGATGGGGATGGTGCCCGAGCCGCAGAACGGGTCGCAAAAGGGGTCTCGCCCCTTGTACCGGGACAGGGACACCAGCGCCGCCGCCAGGGTCTCCCGCAGGGGTGCGCCCATGTTTTGCGCCCGGTAGCCCCGCTTGTACAGGCTGTCGCCGGAGGTGTCCAGCATCAGAGCCGCCTGATCCTTTAAAACAGAGAACTGCACCTGGTATAAGGCCCCGGTTTCCGGCAGCTCCTCCAAACCATACACCGACCCCAACCTTTTGCACAGCGCCTTCTTCAGGATGGACTGGCAGGCGGGCACCGAGTGGAGCTGAGAGCTGATGGTATACCCCTTTACCGGGAAGCGGCCCTCCCGGGGGATGAAATCCTCCCAGGGCAGGGCCGCGCAGCCCTGGAACAGCTCCTCGAAGGTTTTCGCCTGAAAGCTGCCCAGGCACAGCAGCAGCCGGGCCCCAGTGCGCAGGTTCAGGTTGATCCGGGGGATGTCGGCGAGGCCGCCCTGGCACAGCACCCGGCCGTTCTCCGCTATAACCCCGGCCAGCCCCAGCTTTTTCAATTCGTAGGCCACTGTGCTCTCCACCCCCATGAGGGCGGGTATGACGAACTGTAATGTTTGATCCATAAAATGCTCCATCAAAAATTTTTTAAAAACCCCTTGACTTTATACCTGGTGAAAGATGTAGTATCATGTCACAGGGGCGGGAAATACTTTACAAACTCCAGTATAATGTAAAATGGAAGCGCTGGCAACAATAATATGTGCCAAAGCAAGAAAAACTTCTTTTCCTCCGCCCCGTTTTATGATACAATTTAGTGGAAGCGAGAAAGGAGTGTTGGCTATGCCGTTCGACGCGGAATCCATACAGAAAATCATATGGCTGGTGCTGCTGCTGCTCTTCGCAGCCAGCGAGGCCGTCACCGTGGGGCTGACCTCCATCTGGTTCGCCGCCGGGGCGCTGATCGCCCTCATCGCGGCGCTGCTGGGCGGAGCGATGTGGATTCAGCTCACCCTGTTCCTGGCGGTGAGTCTGCTGTGCCTGTTAGCGGTGCGGCCCCTGGCCAAGCGCCACCTGAACGACAAGGTGGTGCCCACCAACGCCGACCGGATTATCGGAGCCGAGGCCCAGGTCACCGAGGACATCGACAACATCCATGGCAAGGGGGCCGTCATCATCCGGGGCATGACCTGGTCCGCCCGGAGCGACGACGGAGGGCCCATCACCGCCGGGACCATGGTGAAGGTCCTGCGCATCGAGGGGGTCAAGGTGTTCGTGGAGCCCATCGCCGCCCCCATCCCCACGGGGGAGCCCAAGACCTGGTAAGGGAAAAAACACCAGTCGTACCCATCAGACAGAAAGAGAACTATTTTAAGGAGGTAGTCAAATGAAAACATTCGCATTGGCCGGCGCCATCGACCTGGGAGCCATCGTGGGCCCCGTCATCGTCCTGCTTGTCGTCATCATCATCCTGGGCATCCTGGCGTCCAACATCAAGGTGGTTCAGCAGTCCAAGGCCGTGGTCATTGAGCGGCTGGGCGCGTTCCGCACCGTGTGGGGCGTGGGATTGCACCTGAAGGTCCCCTTTATTGAGCGGGTGGCCAAGACCGTGTCCCTTAAGGAGCAGGTGGTGGACTTCGACCCCCAGCCCGTCATCACCAAGGACAACGTCACCATGCAGATCGACACCGTGCTGTACTTCCAGATTACCGACCCCAAGCTGTATACCTACGGCGTGGAGCACCCCATGAGCGCCATTGAGAACCTGACCGCCACCACCCTGCGCAACATCATCGGCGACCTGGAGCTGGACCAGTCCCTCACCAGCCGCGACCACATCAACACCCAGATGCGGGCCATCCTGGACGAGGCCACCGACCCCTGGGGCATCAAGGTCAACCGTGTGGAGCTGAAGAACATCATGCCGCCCCGTGACATCCAGGAGTCCATGGAGAAGCAGATGCGGGCCGAGCGCGAGCGCCGCGAGGCCATCCTCCAGG
>CAJTTS010000037.1 GCA_910579155.1 uncultured Oscillospiraceae bacterium
AACCCAGTGATTGCAACGGTTTGAGGTCGGTGTGCAAAAACGACTCCTCAGTACCTATGTCGGTGAGAAGCCCTTTCAACTCCGGGTAGGGCATGGCGTACCGCTGAGAGAGGTAGCGCAGGGAAGCGCCAAGCTCACCGTCCGGTCCTCCGTACTGCAATAGACTATTATCCAAGCGCTAAAAAATCATGCGGTAAGTGACAGCGAGTGTAGAGGCGTCTTTGTCAAACACGCAAGTTTCCAAAATAGACCGGGCGGCCAGATTTTTCTCCTCTGCCGTGGTCTCGGAGGAACAAAGTGTTTCGAGGGCTACGGCGATAGATGCGCGGAGGGCTGGCACCACTGAGTCCTGAGCCAGTTTTGCCCGTTGTACATCCAATTCTTGCTGCGCGTTGGCAATGTTGGCTTCCAGTGCTTTTTTCGCGGTGGCAAAATCGGATAGGCTCAATACTCCGGCAAGATACGCCTCCTGTAGGCGTTCTTTTTTTGTATGCAGTTGTTTGAGCGTGGATTCCAATTTTGCCAGATTGCTGCCGCCGGAAGCCGTAGTATAGGTCACATCATAGGCAACGGAGGTCGAGCCAAAGGCGTCCTCGGCCAGTTTTGCTATGACGCTTTCAGCCAGTAAATCCGCTTTGATATGCTGCGAGTGATTGCATTTTGCCCGGACCCAGTTGTTGCATTTGAAATAGTGGGGCTTGGAGAAGATCAGGGTGCCGCCACAGGCGGAACAGCGGACCAGCCCAGACAGCCAGTGCTTCAGCTCATAAGTGGGACGTGCCTTGTAACCGAACTGAGCTTTCATGCGGTCCATTCGGTCCTGTGCCGCTGTCCATGTTTCCAGGGAGATGAGCGGCTCGTGCTCTCCATCGGCGACGATAATATTTTCGTCGGAGAAGTCCCGACGGCTGCGGCCTGTTGGGTTCCACCGCAGTTTGCCAATGTAGACCGGGTTGCGGATGATGTATTCAATGGTTCGATTCTCGAAGGAATTTCCTCGGTGGGTGCGCACGCCCAGATCGTTCAGCTCCTTGGCGATATTCCAAAGTCCTGCTCCGGCTACAAAGCTGTCAAAAATGCGGCGGACATGGGCGGCTTCCTCTGGCAAGGGAATCAGCTTTCCACCCTCTGCGCAGTAGCCAAAAGAAGGGGAAGATTGCAGCTTTCCCCGGTGGGCATTTACTGTCATGGAGCGCTTGACCTCCTGGCTGAGACGAATGGAGTAAAACTCGTCCATCCACTCTATGATGCGCTCAATCAAGCTGCCGAAAGGCCCCGCGATCAGGGGTTCAGTGACGCTGACCACTTCAACGTTGCATTTGGAACGGAGGATTGATTTGTAAAAAATGCTCTCTTCCTGATTGCGGGCGAAGCGGCTGAACTTCCAAAGCAGGATAACCGAGAAGGGGCAGTTCTCCTTCTTGGCCTGGGCAATCATCCGCATGAACTCCGGACGGCGGTCTGCTTTTTTGCCGGAGACGCCCGCGTCGATATAGATATGATTGTTGAGCAGCAGCAGACCCTCGCGCTGGGCGTACTTGCGTATTTCCTCGAGCTGGGAGTCGGGTGATAGCTCCGCCTGATCCTCAGTGGAGACACGGACGTAGGCCGCAGCATAGCGGGGTAGGGAAGGGGTAGGCATGAGCCCGCCTCCTTTCTTAACTGACATCAGTATATAAGGACGAATGTTCGATAATGCGTGCTTTTTTACCTCCCCCAGTATTTCGGGGGAGGTATTTGCTGTTTTGCCAAGTGGGCAAGTATTTATCGATTTGCAACCATATCAGAACGCATTCCGGCTTTTCCTGTACAGCGCCCGCAGTTCCTTCTGAGTGTAGCCAGTGCCGTAGTACATATTGATGATCCGCATCATCATCGGTATAAGCGGACTCGTTATTTGCTGTCTGTCTGTTGGCGTCCAGCTCTCGGGATCGAACATCCCGCCCTCGCCGATGCGGCAGGGGCGCTTTCTGTTTTTTGGCAGCTACTTAATGAACGCATTTATCGCAGGGAGTGAGCCCTAATTTCAAAGCCTCTCCTAGCGTAGAGGGAATGTAAGTTCCTCCGTTGCAGGAGCTGTCGTAATGATAACGCTTTCCGGTCGGAGTAATATAGATCGTGCGGCCCAGCTCGGGATCTGTCTGATCTTGAGGGGGGTTCTGGGTGGGAGTGGTCAAAATGACGGTCTGCGTAGCGCCGTCCCAGTCTACATCCAAGCCGAAAGCATTGGAAATGGCGCGGATCGGCAAATAAGTGGTGCCGCCAATGATAAAAGGCTCAACAGGGCTTCCGTTGGCATCCACCAACTTGACCGGCTCACCGTCCAGAGTGACCGTGATGTTGTTGTAATGGAGTTCGGCGGTCTGGCTGCCGACGGTGGCGGCGGCGGTGCCGATGGAGCCGATCAGGAGCAGCGTGACAAGCATTCCGCAGATAAAGCCCTTCCACTGATTTTTCATTTTGTCTTTCTCCTTTTTGTCTCTGTGACGTAAGAAATCCCGGTTCCGGGGATCGAAAGCGTTGTGCGCGTGGTGCCTTTTGCCGTTTTTGTGACCCTGGCGCCTTTCACACCCCAACTGTAACTAACTCCGGATTTGCTGAAGTTCATGCGGAACCCGCCTGGAAGCTTCACGCTCTTCCGGAAACGGAAGCCCACCGCTAATCACTCCTCTCAACTATTTTTACCGCCCTCCGGCGGTTTGGTCACATAATCGCGCTTAGGAACGCGACGGCCAGGCCGACAATTTCAAAATTATCCTCTTCCAGGTCCTTGCCCCGGAGGATGATGGCTTTATATGTCGGGTTTTCTGCCCGCAGCTCCACGTAGTCCTCATGGACGTAAACGCGCTTTAATGTGTATTCGTCTCCAATGCGTACCACGGCGATTTGCCCCTGCTCCACCTCGGGCTGGGTGCGGATAAAAACAGCGTCGCCGTCAAAAATGCGGGCATTTATCATGCTGTCGCCCACACAGCGGAACACAATGTCCGCCTTAATATCGTCGGGGGCTGAAACAGTCTCATCCAGCAGTTCCCTGTGGAGGGGCTTGCCGCAGGCCGTAGCCCCCAGCACCGGCCACTCGCGCATCTTGGGAAGTGGTATCATGTTGGGAGGTGGCGGCTGGCTTTGGGTGCCCCATCCCATCAAATAAGCCGGTGTTGTACGTAAAGCGTCTGCGATAGGTGTAAGCTTGTCTATCCCCATTTTCTCTATGTCTCCGTTTTCATATCTATAAACGGTAGAAGGTGAAATATTTAATTGATCGGCTACCTGTTCGGCACTCATGCCAATTTGCTTCCTCCTGGCTTTCATCCTCTCGCCTACAGTCACAATATTCACCTCCTGTGATTTGCGATGATTTATTTTACATTAGGTCTTGCGAATATGCAATAGCAGAAACTGAAAAATCTCGCTTTTGTGCAATGTGTATGAAAGAAGGAGGATTTGTTTGGTGAATATCCCCTCTTGACTACTTGCGAATAAGCGAGTACCATATAGACACGACTTGCGAATGAGCGAGATACAGGGCGAAAGGGGGTAACATCATGCCGATAGCTACTGAACGGGTGAAGCACCGCATCCGTGATTTGGGACTTACCGTGAAGGAGGTATCATCTGAACTGAAGATCGATGAGAGCACCTATTATCGCAAGATGGCAGACGAAGGAAGCACATTTAGCATTGGGCAGGTTCAGCAGTTGGCCGAGCTTTTGAGGCTGAGTAAGCAGGAGGCCAGGGAGATTTTTTTGCCGTGATACTTGCGAATTCGCGAGTAAAATGATTATGCGTGCTAGCATAGTTGCAGAATTAAGGCGGGAGGAGGTGTAGCACGTTGAATAAGCGGGAGCATAAAAGCAAGGAGGAGTTGGAAGCAATAGCTGAGGATGTGTTGAGCGAATTAAAGCCAAGACGACTGCCTGTTTGGCAGGTTAAGGAAGTCCTGCGCTTTGCGCTTAAGCTTGCGGAATGGACAATAATGGAATAGGCGGCAGCCAAAGCCACCGCCTAACTCCATCAACCAAATTCTGACTGATTGCATACAGAGTCCTCGTACAACTCCTTGAGCCGCTCGAAATGGATATCTACCCATTGCCGTGAGTGGTCCACTTCGTAATCGGACTGGACTTCATGTGTGAATATGTCAAATTGTGCAAAGAGTCCCGAGAGATCAAACTGCATGATTTCTGGAGAAGTCCAATAGATTGCTTCCGCAGCAGAGTATTTTGCCATACAGGCTGCCGCATAGGAAAGGGCGGAGCATTTATCTTCCTTTCGCCCTGTGTCTGGATCGTCAAAGGAACAGTCGTTGGATTTCTCGGCCAGCCATAGTGCATTGCGCATCAGCTTAAGAAAAACATTCCATTTTTCATCGTTCAATGTATTCACCTCCTTCCTCGCCAAAATTTTACCACATCGGCGGGGAAGAGGCAACAATGAAACACAAGAGGAGGTGGGAAGGTTGAGATTAGCCTATGGGTCGTCGGAATATGATGAAGATGTCCAGGCGCTAGCAAAAGAGCTGGTAGATATCATCATCAAGGCGAATATGTCCTATAAAAAATCAATGGAGGCGCTGGATTGCGCCCAGTGCCTCATCGAGACCGAAACTAAACCTGTCATTTGCTAAGTTCTTCTTTCAGTCTGTTCAACCCAGCGCAGGAATATGCTGTAGAGGAGGTGGTCAAATGCCACGGAAGCAACAGAAAATCAAAGTAATCAGCTACGTCCATGTGGGGGATCAACTGGTGAACACAGAGGACCTGGACCCGGAGCGGAAGCGGCAGTTGGCCACCTGGATCAAGTGTACCTATCTCAACACCCTCTATGAGGGAAAGGCCAGATTCTATCCTGTGGAGGATGGTGACAAGGATAAATGCTTGCCAGAGACGCAAGGAACGGCGTAGTGTGCCGGAGTATAAAAAAGCCCCCGGCGGGTTACAGGCCCCGCCGAGGGCAGGTAGGCCAAGAGGCTTACCGTGAGAACGTAAATATTATACCACGGCGATACGCAATTTTCAAGGGGGTGATTTGGTGACGCCTTTGACTCATATACAGGGGGAGGGACATGTGGCGGTGGCCTACGGCATGGAAGAGGCCGTATTCCTGGACGCTATCATGTTCTGGTACCGCGCCAATCGCGGCGATAATCGGAACTTTTACGACGGGCGCTGGTGGACGTACAACAGCGTCAAAGCCTATGAGTCAATCTTCCCGTGGTGGAACGCTGGACAAATCCGGCGCATCATTGCCCGGTGCCGGGAGAAAGGGGCGCTGCTGGCCGGGGATTATAACGAGGACCGCAGGGATCGGACAGCTTGGTACAGCCCCAGTGACAAACTGCTCTCCATGTATGGCGAAAGTGAAAATTGCATTTGCCGAAAACAGCAAATGCAATTAACGGAATCGGCAGAGACATCTGACGAAAACGGCAAATGTAATATGAGGAAACCATGTAGTGACCATGTAGAAACAGACATGACCCCCTATAGTCCCCCAGTGGGGGACGCGCCCGCCGATGATCCCAAACCGGAGGACAAGCCTAAGCCCAAGATGAGGCGGACTCGCAAAAAGGCGTCTGTACCTGCCCATGCTCCGGAACGATTCGAGCAGTTCTGGCAGGCATACCCGGGGGGCGGGTCGCGGTTGAAGGCGGTGGCCGCCTGGGACGCGCTGGGCCCGGACGACGCGCTGATCGACGAGATGGCCCGGGCGCTCAAACGGCAGATGGCTACCCGGCTGTGGCGGGAGGGGCTTGGCATTCCCCATGCCTGCCGGTGGCTGAGCAACCGGCGCTGGACGGACAAGCTCCCGGAGACGCCCAGGCCACCGCAAGCCAGCTCCACCGGCTGGGCGGAGGATCCGTAGGGGGACCGCAAAGGAGGATCAGGCATGTTAAACCTTGAACTGGCCGCCGAGGCCCAGATGTCGGTGATCGGCTCCATGCTGATCGACGAGCGGTGTGTGCCGCTGGTGCTGTCCAAGCTGGTTCCGGAGGACTTTACGGACGGCCCCTGTAAGGCTACCTTTGCCGCGATCCGGAAGCTGGCCCGGGAGGGCCGCCCGGTGGACCCGGTGACGGTGGTGGACGCCATGCAGGGCGGGGACCGGTACATACAGTGGGCTCGGGAGGTCATGGAAATCACCCCAACCTCCGCCAACGTAGGGGAGTACATCCCGATTGTGATCAAGTCCGCCCGGCGGCGGCGCGTCCTGGAGCTGTCGGAACGGCTGGCTTCGGCGGATGATGACGAGATGGAGGCGCTGGTGCGGCAGATGTCCGCCTCGCTGTCCGCCGTGGAGCGAATGCCCCGGATGACGGGGGCGGAGCGGGCCGACGATTTTTTTCAGCGGATGAAAAGCGAGGACAAGCCCAAATACCTGCCCTGGGGCATCCCAACGGCGGACAGGACCGTGTACGCCGAGCTGGGGGACATGATCCTGCTGGGGGGCTACGCCTCGTCGGGCAAAACCCTGCTGTCCATCACCATGGCCATGACCCAGGCCAGGGCCGGGTACAAGGTGGGGTACTACTCCCTGGAGACCAATCCGCGGAAAATAACCGACCGGCAGATGGCCGCCCTGTCCGGCGTGGCGCTGAACAAGCTCAAAACCAGGGAGTTCAGCGAGGGAGAGTGGGCAAAGCTCGCCCAGGCGGCCAGCCGCGCCGCCGCGGAGTGCCCCTTCGACGTAATCCAGGCCGCGGGATCCTCCGTGGACGACATTGCCGCCGACGCGGTGGGCCGGGGTTACCAGGTGATCTATGTGGACTACGTGCAGTTGGTCCGGGCTTCGGGTGTGCGCGATTCGGACCGCTACGCCGTGGTCACCGCCGTGAGCCAGGGGCTTAAAATCTTTGCCCAGAGCACGGGCACGGCGGTGGTCGCGCTGGCCCAGCTCTCCCGGCCGGACACGGTCACCCGGAAAAACGGCGAGACGGCGGAAAAGCTGCTTGTCCCGCCCACGATGCACTCCTTCCGGGAGTCCGGCCAGTTGGAGCAGGACGCGGACGCGGCGTTCCTGATCTGGCCGAAAATCGCAAAGGACAACGGCTCCAACCGGATTTTTTCCATCGAGAAGAACAAGGAGGGGGACCGGCCCAAGACGGAGCTGGTGTTCCGGGGCGACCTCCAGGCCATGGTGGAGCTGGAACCGGAGCCGGACAACTCCATAGCGGCCGAGCTGGCCGCCCAGGGCCGGGCCATCAAACAGATGAACCGGGCGAGGGCCCAGCAGGCACAGTTTCAGGAGTTGGAGGACGGCGGCGAGGAGCTGCCGTTTTAATGGGAGGAAAACTACAGAATCGGAGGTACATACTGTGAGAACATTTGCAATCCTGAACATGAAGGGCGGTGTAGGAAAAACCACCACCGCTATTAATCTGGCCTATCTGCTGGCCGCCGAGTACCGGCGCCGGGTACTGCTCATCGATGCGGACCCCCAGGCCAACGCCACCCACGCCCTGCTGCCGGATGGGGAGTGGTCCGGGCTGGCCGGGCTGCTGGGCGGCTACGCCACTGTGTACGACGAGGTGATCGTGGCCTCCGGCATCCCCAACTTGGATGTGATGCCTGCCTCAGACGAGCTGTGGGGGATTGACCTGGCGGCCTGCACCGGGGACGGGCCCCTCCACGGCACGGCCAACGCCCTGCGGGACCTCCGGGACAACGCTATGGAGGACGACGCTTATGACGTGATCGTCATCGACTGTCCGCCCAATTTCTCCGCAGCCTGCGTCGCCGCCATCAACGCCGCCAACAGCATCATCATCCCGGTGCTGCCCGACGCCTTCTCTGCCGCCGGAATGGACAGCCTGGTGTATCAGATCGACGGAGTGCGGAAAATCCACCCCGACGTGCGGGTGGCCGGGTGCCTGGTTAACCAGTGGCACAAGGCGGATGTGGTGGTCGACGCCACGGCCCATCTGCGCTCCCAATCTCCGGCGCCGGTGTTCGACACGGTGATCCGCCGAACGGATAAGGTGCTGGAGGCCACATGGGCCAGGGAGCCGGTGCAGACCTGGAGCCCGTTCAGCTCGGCGGCGCGGGATTACCGAGCCTGGGTGAAGGAGCTGGTGGAAAAGGAGGGGCTGGACAATGGGTAAATTCAATCTTTCGGACCATATCCCGGCCAAGCAGCCCCAGGTCCGGAACATCGAAGTGATCACCACCGAGATCCTGGCGGCCAAGCGGACGGGAGGCGAGGCTATCCTGACCATCGGAAAAGGCCTGATAGAGGCCAAGGCACAGCTTCCTCATGGGGAGTGGCTGCCCTGGCTGAAGACGCGGGTGGGATTTCCGGAAAAGGCGGCGCAAAGGTTTATGCTTTTGGCGCGAAAATATTCAGATCCGACAGCGCTGTCGGATTTGGGCGCGACAAAGGCGCTGATGCTGCTGGCGCTTCCTGATGACGAGAGAGATGAATTTATTTCTGGGCCTCATTTAGTGGACGGCGAGGAGAAAACGGTCATCGACATGACCTCCCGGGAGCTGGAGGCAGCCATCAAGGAGCGCGACGAGGCCCTGAAGGCGGCGGAGCTGGCCAAGGCGGACCAGCGGTTGGCGGAGAAGGCCCGGGAGAAAATGGCTGAGGATATGCATCTGGCCAATGAGCGTGTTGCCGGCCTGAACGACCTGGTGGAGCGGTATTCCGCTGAGGCCCGCGAGGCCCAGAACGCCTCTACCCGGCTGGAGCAGGAGCTGAAGGAGCTGAAAGACCGCCCGGTAGAGGTGGCGGTGGAAGCCGACCCCGCCGCTATCGAGGCCGCCCGGAAGGAGGCGGAGGCCTCCTTCCGGGACAAGCTGGACAAGGCCGAGGACGCTCATAAAAAAGCCAAAGCTGACCTCATGGAACTTAACAGCGTCTTGCAGCGTGCCAAGCTGGAGCGGGAGCAGATGGAGGTCGAACTGCGAAAGCAGCTTGCCCAGGCGGAGAAAAGGGCGGCGCTGTCCTCCAGCGAGGACCTGGTGCTGTTCCGCGCCCTCTTCGACCAGGCCCAGGAGCTGGTGAACAGGATGAACGGGGTGCTGCTGAAGGTGCGGCCCAAGGACCCGGAAAAGGCCCGGGGGTTGGAAAAGGCCCTGCTGGCGCTGGTGGGAAAGATTCAGGAGGTGGCGGCGCAATGACGGAAGCTCAGAAAAAGGCCATCGTCGCCATCGAGGCCCAGCAGACCAAGGAAACGGACCGTTCACCCCAGTGGATGGTGGGGGAACAGCTCAAGGACATCTGCCGGATGGAGCCGGGCAGCGCGGAGCTCATCGCCCAGGACCTGGAGAACGAGGCCATGTCCATCACCGAGGCGGAAAAAAAGATCAAGGCGTTCGCTGACGGACACAAGACGGGCAGTTTCTCCTGTGTGACCCCGGCGGAGTCGGACCGCATCCTGCGGGAGTTCTACGGTCTGTCTCCCGCCGGAGGACCCACCCCGGCCCCCGCGCCGGAAAGAACAGGGGACAAGGTGCTTCACTTGGAGGATTTCTTCTGATGGCGGCGGTAGATTACCGCCCGCTTGTCCCCCGCGAACCGCCGGAGGGCCTGCGGGAGTGGGCGCTGAAAACCTGCCGGAACGAGCTGGACCGCTCCGGCCTGGTCTACGAGATAGAGTATGTGCGAGATTATGGTTTGCTCCAGGTGCTGGACGAATGGGCCACGCCCAAGAAAATCAAAATGGTGCGGGTGACCTGCTCCTGCTGCGGAGAGAGCCTTCTGTTGGACTGGGGAAAGGACGGAAAGCACAGCTATGGGTTTATCCTTCCAGACAATGCGGAGGGCGACTGGGGCCACACTGTCACGACCGCCGGCGATGAGGTGGCGTGTCCCATCTGCGGGGAGAAGGTGCTGGTGAACAAGCGGTCGGCCATCCGGGATTATTACGTGTCGGACGAGTGCCAGGTGATGAGCGCCGACGTGATTGAGCAGGCCGGCGAGTTGGTCCTGACGGGCTGGGCGGTCCAGCGGCGGGTATACAAGTCTGGACGTGAAGGATTAGAGTTCGTGCCCGCCGAGGCGTATGTGTTCACCGCCTCGGACTGCTTTCAGCTCATGGGCTGGCGGAACGGGTACAGTGGCCAGTGTGGATACTTCATCCAATACACCAGCCGGTGGAATCAGCCCAAGGCGTGGCGTGAGCGCTGGGGGCGGCAGGAGGACATTTTCGGCCTGACCCCTGAGCTGATCGACCGGAGCTGTCTTCCCCACTGCAAACTGGATCTGTACATGAGAGCGCGTCCGGGCGCGACACATTACCCGGTGGCGTACCTGCGGCTGTACCAGTCCCACCCCAATGTGGAGGCGGTCCTGCTCCATGGATTGCCCCGGGTTCTGGACAATCTGATCGCCGCCAAAGCAGGGGTGTGGTCGTGGACGGAGAACGACCGGGGCCGCCTGGAACTGCCGGAGCTGGACTGGGCCCAGACCCGGCCCGCCCAGATATTCTGCTTGACCAAGGAGGAGCTGCGCATGGCCCGGGCCCAGGACTGGGAGCTGCTGTGCTGGGAGCTGTTCACGGCCGCCAAGACCGCCGGGGAGCTGTTGAGCGCGGAGGATATGAAAAACGCCTTCTGCCTGGGGGACGAACACCTGTCCATGCTGATTCCCCGGGGACAGGTGGGAAAGAGCATTCGCTATCTCCTTCGGCAGTGCGAGGTACTGGCCTGTGAGTGTGATGACGCGGGGGCGGACCCCATCCCGGACGCCCAGATTCTCACAGACTACTGGGACATGGCGGAGACGCTGGGCCGGGACCTGTCGGATCCGACGGTGAAGTACCCGGCGGACCTGATCGCCGCCCACGACCGGGCGGCGGAGCTGATGGAGCAGAAAGCAGCGGAAGGTATGGCGGAGCTGTTCCGTATGCGGCGGCGCGTGCTGAGGAAGTATGCCTATGCCGCTCATGGCCTGCTGATCCGCCCTGCGGCCAGCCAGCGGGAGCTAACGGCGGAGGGAGACGCGCTGGACCATTGCGTGGGGAGCTACGGCAAACGCCACGCTGCGGGCGAGACGGCCATCTTCTTTATCCGCTGGACGGCCCGGCCCCGGGAATCCTACTACACCCTGGAGCTGGATGAAAAAAAGCTGGAGGTCCGGCAAAATCGGGGGGCGCGCAACTGCCCACGCACGCCGGAGGTGGAGGCTTTTGAGGCCGAGTGGCTGGCCTGGGTCCGGGCGGGCGCGCCCAGGGACCGGGATGGCAGGCCGGTGGTCGAGGCGCAAACCGGGCGAAAGGGGAGAGCTGCGTGATGGATCGAATTTTAAAATCCGGCGACCCATGCCCCTGCTGTGGCCAGCCGATTCTGACCAACGACCCGGACAAACTGCTTTTACTGAGCTGGCTGGCGGGGCAGATAGGGAGGGGAGCTGAGTCATGAGCTGCCTGATGGTGACGCTGGCGGTGGACAACGCCGCAACCGGCAAGGCTATCGGCGTCAAGGAGGCCATTGCCATGGATTTGGAAAAGTACGGGGACGTGCGGGTTCTCCGGGTGGAGGCCCGGGAGGATGAGCAAATGAGTTTAGACGGGAGGTCGGTTTAGTGGAGGAGCGAACGGCGAAGCGCATTGTCATCGAGTACGAGGACGCGCCCGCGCGTGAAATTTCCAAAGGGTTTGTGGCTCAATTCACGGAAAATGAGGAGGGCGATTCCGTTACGTCCACCTTTGACCTGGTGGGGATGTCCGGGAAGGACCTGGAGATGCTGGTGTTCAGCGTCATCGAATTGGGCATGAAGCTGGGCTTGTTCGGGAAGGAGTACCAGTAGATGGCCCGGGCAATCAAGCACATCAAGGCGGGGCTGCTCCATGTGGAGGTCATCGGGACCATCCCGGAGCGGGAGCCGGGGCGGCGGCGGGGAGACCGCTGCCGCCCCACCTGTCCGGCGATGCAGTTTTATAACGACAAGCGCTCCTGGCGGGAACTGGAGCTTAATCTGGCGGCCAACTTCGGGAGCCGGGACCTGGTGCTTACTCCCACCTATGACGATATCCACCTGCCGCCAGACAAAAGGGCGGCAGATAAGGAGTGCCAGAAATTCATCCGAAAGCTACGCGCAGCCCGTAAGCGGCGAGGGCAAGAATTGCGATACGTCTATGTGACCGAAGGCTGGCACGGGAAAGCGGAGGATCAATATTTTGGCGGCGACGGCGGGCTGGAGGACCGCCGCCTCCATCACCACGTGGTGGTTAACGGCGTGGGGCCGGGAGATCTGGAGGAGGTGCAAAGCCTGTGGCAGGGCGGCGGGTATGTCCGGGTTGAGCCGGTGGATGTCCATTACTACCGGGAACTGGCCAAGTACCTCACCAAGGAGGCCCGGGAGTTCGGCCGGGCCAAGCCGGGGGAACGGACCTGGCGGGCCAGCCGGAATCTCAAGAAGTATGATGTGGAGTACATCGAGATTCCGTCCGACAGCGTGACGCTCTCGCCTCCGCCCGGCGCGGTGGACTACGTGCAGTTTACGGAAAAGAATCCCTTTGGCTTTACGGACTGCATAGGCGCGCGGTATCTGCTGTTCGAGGAGGCGTCTCCGCCGGAATACAGCTACACGTCCGGCGGAATGCGAAAATAGAACACTCCTAATAATTTTTGATCTGGAAACCACTCTTAATAATTGGTAAGGGGTGGTAGAAATGGAGGGAAAGGGATTGCAGGACAAGGGGAAGTGTGGTAAACTGACAGTGAAAGATGGATGGGTGATGTGTCCAGCCTGTGGGAGGGGAAAGGTCCTGAAAGTCCGGGTGGACACTGTGGTCAAAAATCTGGAAGTCTACTGTAAACTTTGCAGGCAAAAAAGCATCGTGAATATTGAGAGCCAGAGCCAAAGCACCAGCGCCTGAGCCAACGACAGTCCCGAAAGGACGTTGTGGCTTGGGCGCTTTTTGTTTTGCCCGGAGGTGATAGCCCGATGGCACAAAAGCCCCTGCGTCCCTGCCGCCATCCCGGCTGTCCTGAGCTGACCCGGGACGGCTGGTGCCCCAAGCATAAGCCCAAGCAGGCCCCGCGCCGGGAGTCCGCCGCTTGGCACGGCTGGTACAGCCTGCCGATGTGGACGGATGACCTCCGCCCCGGCCAGCTCCTGCGGGAGCCCTTCTGCCGGGAGTGTGGCCGCCGGGGTGTGCGCACCCGCGCCACCGATGTAGACCACGTCCGGGATCACAAGGGGGACTGGGTGCTGTTCACCGACCGGGGCAATTTGCAAAGCCTGTGCCACGCCTGCCACTCACGGAAAACCATGGAGGATTTGTGGCGAAAATGGCGGGAAAAACAGGGCTGATTTTTGCCGGAAGCTACGCCCGCCCGTCTGCGGGGGCGCGTGCCTGCCCCTATGCGCTCGGCGGCCCTGCGGTGTCCAGGCCCCGGTCCCTACGGGACCATCCCCCCGCCCCGAAAAAGTTTCAGGGGCGGGCGGGAAGGACCGCGGGCCCCCTCGTTTGCGAGAAAATTTCCCCGATCAGCGTTTGGGGCGGAGGTGAGACTGTGCCGACGGCGGCAAAACCAACGGAAAACATGTCCAAGCACCTGACCCAGGCGGAGCGGGAGGCACGGGAGGAGGCCGAGGCGGCGGTGCTGCCTGACCGGGGCAGGGAGGCAAAGCTGAAAAAGCCCGCCATCGTCAGCTCCAACAAACGGGCCAACGCCTACTGGAACCAGATCCTCAAGCAGATGGAAGGGCTGATCCTGCTGGACGACCTGGACTCTACGGTACTGGCGGGGTACTGCTCCATGCTGGCCAGGCGGGACCAGACCACCCTGCTCATCGGCCAGCTCATGGACCAGCTGGGCGTCCAGGGCGCGGTGGAGAAGGGGGCCAAACGGCGCAAAAAGAACTCCGCCCTGTCCGACCAGGAATGGGAGGACTCCGCAAAGGCGAACCCTGCCATGACCCCGGACGAACTGGTGGAGGCGGCGGCCAAGCTGGACGCCCTCACCGGCAAGCTCCAGGCGCTGGAGCGGAACATCCTCCAGTATGCCGAGAAGCTGGGGCTAACCCCCTCCGGGCGGGTGCGGTTGGCCCAGAAACGGGCGGCGGCCGTGGGCGAGGTCCAACTGGACGACCTCTTTGGAGACTGAGATGGCCGAGCGTTGGAAGTCCGGGCTGCACCACCCGGTGAGCGTCTACGCCAAGCAGGTTACTCAAGGAAAGCTGCGGGACCAGTGCGGTAAGTACGAGATTCTGGCCTGCCAAAGGCACCTGGACGACCTGCGGCGGCAGGGGACCGATGAATTCCCCTACATCTTCGACACCACCCGGGCAGACCGTATCATCCGCTTTTTCTCCCGCTGCGTGCAGACCCGCGGGGTGGAGGCGGGCCAGCCCATCCAGCTCCAGCCCTGGCAGGTGTTCGACCTGGGCTGCACCTACGGCTGGGTGGACCGGGACACCGGGGCCCGGCGGTTCTCCAAAACCTACAACAAACGGGCCCGGGGTAACTTTAAATCCACGGAGAAGTCGGGCCAGGCGCTGTACCACATGTGTGCCGACGCCATGTATCCGCCCTACCGCCCGGAGCTGGCGCAATTCGAGATGGAGCCGGAGGTGGAATGCGCCGCCGTGGACCGGGGCCAGGCCATGCGGGTGTTCGGCGACGCGAAAAAAATCGCCAAGGCCAGCCCGGATATCGCCAAGCGGCTCATCGTCCCCCGCTCCAACCCGATGACCCACCGGAAGCGGGGCGGGTACATGCGGGCCCTGTCCAAGGACACCAAGAACAAGGACTCCGGCGCACCGTCCTATTTCGTGGTGGACGAGTACCACGCCCACCCCACCTCCATGATCTACGACCTGGGGCTGAACAGCTTCGGCAAGCGGCCCCAGGCTCTGCTGGATGTGATTACCACCGCCGGGGACGATGCCCAGTCCAAGCCCTGCTATACCGAGGAGAGCTACGCCAAGCATATTCTGGAGGGCGTGGAGCGGGACGAGAGCTACTTCGTCATGATCCGGGAACTGGACGAGGGGGATAACCCCCACGACGAGGGGGCGTGGCTCAAGGCCAATCCCTGCCTGCGCGATCCCAACGACTACAGCCGGTATCTGCTCAAGGAGATCCGGGACGAGCACCGGGCGGCCTACGGTTCCCGGGCCCCCCACAAAATCCGGGCGTTTCTCACCCGGCGGCTGTGCCTGTGGCAGGTCGGCAGTGTCAACCGATACCTGGACGAGCACTGCATGGCGCTGGCCAAGGCCGCCCAGGTGAGCCGGGAGGAGTTTGCCACCCTGACGGACGGGCTCCACTGCCACTGCGGGTTTGATTTGGGCAAACGCATCGACCTGTCCGGCGTGGGGGCGGTGTTCCCCCTGCCGGATGGACGCTATGGAATCAAAGCCCACGGCTTCATGCCGGAGGGCGGGGCCCAGCGCCACGAGCACACCGACCGGGTGCCCTACACCGCCTGGGCGGAGGGCGGGTGCTGCACCCTGACCCCCGGCGACGTGACGGATAACGGCTACGTGGACAACTGGATCTGCACCGGCGAGCGGGAGCACGGCTGGAAGGTGGACGAGGTGGACTATGACGGCCACAACGCCACCGATCTGGCCATCAAGATGAATCAGGATCGCAACAACGAGGATTTCTGCGTGGAGGTGCCCCAGACCTGCGCCGGGCAGAATCTGGCGGTGAAGGGCTTCCGGGAGCTGCTGCTCCAGGGGAAGATCGTGCTGGAGGAGTCGCCGCTGCTGATATGGTGCCTGGCCAACGCCATTGAAATCCAGAACAATTATGGCGACATCAAGCTGTCCAAGAAGCACAAGGACGACACCGAGCGCATCGACGTGGTGGCGGCAGTAATGAACGCCCTGGCCCGGGTGCTGGTGAAGCGGTCCCCGGACAGCGATATCAACGAGCACGTACTCTCTGAGGATTGGGGGATTTGATATGGACGAGCCGAGAACCAACGACATGGAGCGGGTGCGCCCGGTGGAATGGCTAAAGGAGGCGCTGCGCCGCCTGCTGCCCTGGCTGGGGCTATACCTGGACGATCTGCTCTTTGTGTCCGCGGGGGTGTGCTTCACCGCCTCCGCCGCCACCGCCTTCGGGCTGAGCGCGGCCCTGGCCGTGGCGGGGGCCTGCCTGCTGGGCTATGGCGTCGTGGTGGCCCGGGCCGGGAGAGGGGGCAGGGATAGATGATTGCTTCCAAGGCCCTGGCCCGCCGGCCCCGGAACGGCGTGGAGGTGCGGGAGCTGGACTGGGAGCAGGTGCAGGGCTGGTTTCAGCGGACCTTTTTCGCCGGGGAGGACCTGCCCTCCAACCAGCGCACGGCGGAGCAGGAGTCCCCCATCGCCGCCGCCCACCGCATCCTCACCAACGCCATGAGCGTTATGCCTATGGCCATCTACCAGCGGCGGGACGGCGGGCGCTACCCCATGGCCGTGCCGGAGCTGGACTATCTGCTGAAGGTGCGGCCCAACGCCCGGATGGGGCCGGCCCTGTGCCGGAAGGTTCTTATGAGCCAGGCGTTCTGGCACGGGGAGGGCTATCTGGGCATTTTCCGGGACCGCCGGGGGCGGATCACCGACCTGATTCCCCTGCCCACTGAGGGCCGGACCATCCGAAAGGACCCGGATTCCGGGCAGCTCTGGTATGACTTTACGGTGGACGGCCTGACGCGCACCTTCGCCCCCTCGGAGCTGGTGACGGTGTTTTTTGACACCTACGACGGGCTATACGGCAAAGGGGTGTTGGCCCTGGCCCGCTCCGCCATCGCCGCCGACGCCGGGGCCCAGCGGTATGCCAGGAAATTCTACCAGAATGGAGCCCGGATGAGCGGCATTGTGTCCGTGAACACCGACCTGGGACAGGCGGGGCGGGACAAAATCAAGGAGTCCTTCCAGCGGTACGCCTCGGACTCCATGTTCAAGGTGGCGGTGCTGGACCGGGGCATGACCTATACCCCCATCGGCCTGAACCAGAAGGACGCCCAGTTTATTGAGAGCCGGAGCTTTACGGTGGAGGAGGTCAGCCGCTTCACCGGGATTCCCCAGTATATGCTCCAGAGCGGAAAGCAGGCCTACAACTCCAATGAACAGCAACAATTGGACTTCGTGATCTCCACGCTCCAGCCCCATGTGACCCAGTGGGAGGAGGAGTTTCAGTACAAGTTACTCTCCGGCCAGCAACTCAAGGACGGGCTGTACATGCGTATGAACGTGGCGGCCCGCCTCCGGGGGGACAACGAGAGCCGGAGCCGGTTTTATGAGAAGATGATCGCCTCCGGCGTATACTGCCCGGACGACTGCCGGGCGCTGGAGGAGAAGAACCCGTTGCCCAACGGGGCGGGGCAGCGGTTTTTCATGACCAAAAATCTGGACACCGTGGAGCACATCATTTCAGGGGAGGGAGAAACGATTTGAGGACGCAGTTAAACGGCTACATTGTGGCGGACGAGGACGCCTGGGTCTACCGGTTTTTTGGGTATCGTGTCAGCAGCCCGCAGGACATCCGGAAGGCATTGGCGGAAAACCCGCCCGGCGAGACGCTGACGCTGGAGATCAACAGCCCCGGCGGGAGTATGTTCGCGGGCTTTGAGATGTACTCGGTGCTGCGGGGGGCCGGGTGCGACACCGAGGCGGAGGTCCAGAGCCTGGCGGCGTCGGCGGCCAGCACCGCCATGCTGGGCTGTAAACGGGTAAAGGCCACGCCGGTGGCCCAGGTGATGGTCCATAACCCCGCCGTCAACGCCGACGGCAACCAGTACGACCACCGCAAGACGGCGGAGGACCTGGGGAAATTCGCCCAATCCATCCTCAACGCCTACGAGTTAAAATGCCGGGGAAAAAGGACTCGTACGGAGCTGGAGGCCATGATGGACGCGGAGACATGGCTTCCCGTCCAGGAGGCGGTGGAGGCCGGGCTGGTGGATGAGATCATCGGCGGGGGGTCGCTGCTGCCCGCCCAGGTGGTGAACTGCGTGGGCGGCGGTCTGCGGGCCCTGTGCGGGGCGGGGGGCCTGCCCTCCGCAGCGGAGCTGAGGACCAAAAAGGCGGCGCTGGACGCCCAGGCAGAGCAGTCCGGCGGCACCCCGGCGGAGGAGCCGGAGCGGAGAGGCGAACGGGAGCGGCTGGCCGTCTCCTTGGCCGTGAAAAAATACTATTAGGAGGATGACAAAATGGATTTCGCAAAGGTTCTGAACGACCTGCGCCGGGAAAAGGCGGACAAGCTGGCCCAGGCGGAACAGCTGCTGGCCGAGAACAAGGTGGAGGAAGCGGCGGCGCTGGACGGGGAGCTGGACGCCCTGTGCCGGAAGATCTCCGCCACGGAAAATCTGATGCGCCGCAGCCAGGAGGACGCCCAGCCCCTGCCCGACGGCGACGGCGCGCCCCAGGACAAGGGCGGGGAGGCCCGTCCCTTCCGCAGTCTGGGGGAGCAGCTCCAGGCGGTGGTGAACGCGGCCAAGACCCATGTGGTGGACAAGCGCCTGCTCCAGGTGAACGATGCGGTGAAGGGCTCCAACGAGGGCGCCGGCGCAGACGGCGGCTTCGCCGTCCAGGAGGATTTCGCCGGGCAGATTCTGGAGACGGCGGTATCCACCGGCGATATCCTCTCCCGGGTAGACAGCTACACCGTGGGGGCCAATTCCAACGCCGCCCGCTGGCTGATGGTGGATGAGACCGACGTGTCCGCCAGCGTGTTCGGCGGGGTGCAGATGTACTGGGCGGCGGAGGGGGCCGCCGTCGCCGCCAGCCGCCCCAAGTTCAAGGAGCTGAAGCTGGACCTGGAGAAGATGATGGGCTTTGCCTACGCCACTGACGAGCTGCTCCAGGACGCGGCCTTCATGACCGGGTTCTTTGGGTCCGCCTTCACCGTGGCCGCCAACCGGCTGCTGGAGGACGCCATCATCTCCGGCGACGGCAGCGGAAAGCCCGCGGGCATTTTGAACAGCGGGGCCCTCATCGCGGTGGACGCGGAGGCCAGCCAGGCGGCGGGGACGCTGAACGCCCAGAACATCCTGAAAATGTGGAGCCGGGCGTTGACCTCCGGGCGGAGGAACATGGTGTGGATGATGCACCCCGACCTGGAGGACCAGCTTCCCCAGCTCATGCTGGGGGATAAGCTGATCTGGATGCCGGAGGGCGGCATTTCCGGGGCCCAGTACCAGACCATCCTGGGCCGGCCGGTGCTCTTTAACGACAACTGCCAGGCCATGGGGACCAAGGGCGACGTGCTGCTGGCCGATTTGAAGCAGTACATGCTGCTGAAAAAGGGTACCGCCAAGCAGGATTGGTCCATGCACGTGGAGTTCCTGACGGACCAGATGTGCTTCCGCATGGTGCTGCGCTGCAACGGCACCCCCAAGGTCACCGCGCCCATCACGCTGAAGAACAGCACCCGTACCCGGAGCCCCTTCGTCACGCTGGCGGCGCGACCCACCTCCGGCGTCTCAGGCGCCCAGGAGCCTCAGGGCTGAGGAGGGTGACGGTTATGGCAAAGGGGAAAAAGACCTCTGTGCCCCCTGAGAGCGCCCAGGATGCACGGGATGAGCTGGAGATGGGCACAGATATCACCGGGACCTGGGAGACTGCTGAGGGGGCCACAAACGGTCAGATCATCAGCCAAGCGGATGAGAGAGAGTCGGCGGGCTCTCACGATGAGGCGGAGCTGTTTGAGGGGATGCTGACGGAGTACGCCGTGACGGCGGAGGGCGGGCTGAGGCTGCGGGAGCGGCCCTCCCCGGACGCGCCGATCATCGCGGTCCTGCCCTGGGGCGCGGGAGTGTTTGCCGACGAGCCTCCTCTCGGCGGGTGGGTCTGCGTGACCACGGGCCTGCTGTCCGGTTACATGATGGCCGAGCACCTGGCTCCGCTGTCTGCCGAGATGAAAACGGCTATTGTCCATGAGTGAGGAGCGCATGGCCTCCCTGCTGGCCTACTGCAAGCTCACCGAGCTGGCGGATGATCCAGAGGTGCAGGCGCTGATTCCTGGGATGTACGCAGCGGCGGTAGGCTACCTGGAGGACGCTGGGGTGTCCCCGCCGGAGGAAGGCACCCCCAGGGCGGCTCGGTATGACCTGGCGGTGAACTACTTGGTACTGGACGCTTGGGATCATCGGGATATGGTCGTCCCCGCCGCGCAGACGGATAATCCCGCTTTTCAGCGGCTGGTGAACCAGCTTAAGCGGACAGAGGGGGTCGTGCCCATTGGCTAAACAGGCGAGCGCCGGGGAACTGCGCACCCGGCTGTATATCCGGAAAAAGGTAAAGGAAACGGACTGCGACGGCGTTCCCCACGAGAGGGAGGAGAGCATTTTCCCTCTCGGCCCGGATGAGGTGGAGCGGGTGTGGCACTGCAAATGGGTCAACGCCTACGGCGGCGAGGTTTTCGCCGCCATGCAGGCCCAGGTGGAGGAGCCCGCCACCCTGACCATGCGGTACTCCCCGCTGATCCGGCCGGACCATCTGATCTATCGGGTGGGCGATCCGGCCCCCTACGAGATCATCAGCGTCAACGACGTGGAGCGGCGGCATACTTGGCTGGAGATCAAAGTGCAGCGGAGGAGGGCGGCTCGATGAGCGTGGAGGCGAGGGTCAAGGCGGCGCTGGACGTATTCGGCGACCCGGTGGAGAAATCGGTGCTCTATGCCGCCAGCGGAGAGCACCCCGCCCGGTACTATACCTTTTCCTGCGAGTCCGTGGGCGACGACTTCGGCGACGACGAGCCCGGGTGCGAACGCTGGCTGGTGTTCGTCCATCTCTTTGCTCCCCTGGCCGAGAACTGCGTCCAGCGGGTCAAAGAGACCAAGCAGGCGCTGTTTGGTGCAGGCTTTACCTGGCCTAAGTGCACCGATGCCACCGACCAGGACGGCCAGCACCTGGTGTTTGGGTGCGAGACCGTTGATCTTGAGGAGGATGATAATGGCAAAGATGACCGTGAACGGCCTGGACGGTCTGATTGACGATTTGGCGGAGCTGACCCGCCTCCCGGACGCAGTGGTGGATGATGTGCTCAACGCAGAAGCGGACGTCATCGTCGAGGCCCAGCGCTCGGAGATATCGGCTCGCTGGAAGGGGCCCTATTCTCTGGGAATTTCCGCCCAGTCCGTCAAGAAGGGGAAGGTCAAAAAGAACCGGAACGGGCGTTCCGTCTCTGTCTACCCCCAGGGCAGCCGGAGGCGGAACGGGAAAAGTACCCGAAACGCGGAAATCGCGTTTATCAACGAGTACGGGGCCCCCAAACGGCATATTGCCGCACGTCCTGCCATCAATACCGCAAACCAAAAGAAGGAGCAAGCGGCGGTGGAGGCCGGAGAAAAGGTCTACCACGCCTATCTGGACAGCAAAAACTTATAACTGCAAGGAGGGAGTTACAATGGCAAGTTTTGGTGCGAAATATCCTTACTTCAACCCGGTGAAACGGGAACCAAAAGGGGAGATGCCAGTTTATAAGGACGTGGAACCGTCCCTCATCGGCCGCCTGGTCAAAGCGGATTTGACGGTGAACTTGGCTTCAGGAAAGCTCTTTTGCGACGACACCCTCGGCGAGAGTGTCGAGGAGTTCTCTTCCGGCTCTATTGCCATGGAGACCGACGACATGGAGGACAATACCGCCGCCCAGGTGTACGGCTGCGTGGTTGTGGACGGAGAGGTCCGCTACAATGTGGGGGACGATCCTCCCCAGGGCGGTTTGGCCTATTTCAAAAAGCTCATGCGGCGGAGGAAAGTCTTGTACAAGGGCTATTTTTATCCCCTTGTGAAGGCATCTCTGGGCAACGATACCGCCCAGACCAAGGGCGACAGCATCACCTTCGGCACCAACTCCACCACCTTCACCGTGTTCGCCGCCGAGTCCGGCGACTGGCGGATCACGGAGACGTGCACGACTGAGGCGGAGGTCATTGCCTGGATCAAGGAGAAACTCAAGGGCGAGGGTCCCGATGAGACGGAGAAGCCCGCCCCTGACGCTAATGGCGGGGGTGGCGAGGAAACGGCATGAAGGCCGTTAAGCTCACTTTGGCGGGCAGGGAACGGTATCTGACCTTTACGGTGGAAGCCATGTTCCAGATTCAGGAGCAGTTCGGCGGTCCTACGGAGCTGATTGAGGCTGTGCAGGACGGCGGGCGCTGCGGTTTCGCCGCCGCCTGCAAGGCCGCCGCCATCCTGGCGGAGCAGGGAGAGCTGGCCCGGCGCAGCCTGGGCTACGACCCGGAGCCCATCACGGATGAGGCGGCCATCGCCGCCTCTCTGTCGCCCGGCGAGATCGCGGCGCTGAAGCTGGCCATCCCCGCCGCCATGTCCCTGGGCTTTGGCCGGGAGGTGGAGCCGGAGGACGACGAGGTGGATTTGGGCCTGGCCGAGCTGAACGCGCAAAAAAAAACGCGGTGACCCGCGCCCACTACCTCCACATGGGGGCGGCCTGCGGGCTGTCCAAAAAGGACGTGCTTTTCTCCACCCCCGGCGAGGTGGGGGACCTGTGGAAGCTCTATTTGCAGGCCCACCGGGGGAAGCGCGGGCCGTCGCCGGAGGATGAATGATGCCGCAGGAGGGTACGAACTATGGGGGCCAGAACCATATCAACCAAGCTCGCCATTGAAGGCGAGGCCCAATATAAGCAGGCGGTCGCTTCCTGCAACGCCGAGCTGTCCACGCTGAAATCCAGCCTCGCGCTGGTGGAGAGCGAGTTCCGGGGTAATGCCAACAGCATGGAGGCCCTGACGGCCAAAGGCAGTGCGCTGCAAGCCGTATACGATAAGCAGTTGGAGAAGGTCGCCGCCCTGGAGGCCGCGCTGCTCAATGCCAAGCGAGCCTATGAGGAGTATTCCAGCCGCATTTCTACCGCCCAAAGCAATATTGAGCGGTGTGAGCAAGCGCTGGAAAAACTGAAAAACTCCACCGGGGACACCTCCAAGGAGCAGGAGGAGCTCACCAAGGAGCTGGACAAGTGGAACGCCGAGCTGAGCGAGGCCCAGGCGGGCCAAGCGGCGGCGGAGCGGGGCATCCAGAGCTGGCAGAAGCAGTTGAATAACGCCAAGATTGACCTCAACGGCATGTCCGACGCCATCGAGCAGAACGACCGATATCTCCGCGAGGCGGAGCAGAGCGCCGACGGCTGCGCTCAGTCCATAGACAAGTACGGGAAAGAGGTCAAGGATGCCGGGGAATCCTCGGAGGAGTTTGCCCAGGGCGCCCAGCAGTCTAAGGAGGGTATTGAGGCGCTGGCCTCCGCCCTGGCCGCCGCGGGCGTGGCCAAGACGGTCAAGGAAATCGCGGATGAACTGCTGGCGTGTGCCCAGGCGGCGGAGGCCTTTGAGACCTCTATGGCCAAGCTGTCCACCCTGGTGGACACCAGCGCCTACTCCATGGATTCCATTAAGGCGGAACTGATCGAGCTGTCCAACGAGACGGGCGTCGCTGTGGGCTCGCTGGCCGAGGCGGCTTACCAGGCCCGGTCGGCGGGCGTGGACACCGCCAGCGTGATCGACTTTGTGGCTACGGCCACCAAGACCTCCGCCGCCGGTTTCTCCGACTCCGCCACCGCCGTGGACGTGCTCACCACCGCCATCAACGCCTACAAGCTGGAGGGCTCCGAGGCCGAAAAGGTGGCCTCCATGCTGGTCAAGACCCAGGATGAGGGCAAGACCTCCGTGGGTGAGCTGGCCCAGAACATGGGCCGGGTCATCCCGGCGGCCGCCGCCTACAACGTGAGCCTGGGCAACCTGACCACCAGCTACGCCCTGCTCACCAAGAGCGGCACCAACACCGCCATCGCCACCACCAATCTGTCCGCCATGTTCACCGAGCTGGCCAAGGACGGCTCCACAGTGGCAAGCATACTCCAGGAGCGCACCGGGCAAAGCTTCTCCCAGCTCATGGCGGGCGGCAAAAACCTGGGCGAGGTCATGGCAATGCTGTCCGACAGCGTGGACGGCGACGCCACCGCGTTCTCCAACCTGTGGAGCAGCACCACGGCGGGCCAGGCGGCTCTGTCCCTGCTGAACAGCGGGGCGGAGGAGTTCACCCGGACCCTGGGCGTCATGGAGAACAGCTCCGGCGCGGTGGAGCAGAACTTCCAGTCCATGGCGGACACCACGGAATTTGCCCACCGGCGCATGGCCAACGCGGCGGAAAACCTGAGAATCGCCATTGGCGACCAGCTCAACCCCGCGCTGGAAAAACTGTACGACACCGGAGCGGACGCATTCACCTGGGCAACGGACTTTGTAGAGGAAAACCCCTGGGTGGTAGGCGCGATTGCCGGCGTCACCGCCGCGCTGGGGGCGCTCTCCCTGGGGGTGGCCGCGCTGTCCGTGGCCCCCACGATCATCGCCGCCCTGGGTACTGCCCTGAACCTGCTGATGGCCAACCCCATCGTGGCGGTCGCGGCAGCGGTGGTGGGGCTGGGCGTGGCATTCGGGACCTGGATTGCCTCCATGGACGATGCGGACAAGGCCACACAGTCGTTCACGGAATCCCTCCGGGAGTCCAAAACCGCCTATGAGGACCTGACGTCCACCATGGCGGAGCAGCAGGCGTCCACCAGGGCGGTGGCCGCCTCCCTCCGGGAGCTGCTGGCGGTGGAGGAGAAGTCCGCCCTGCAAAAGGACCTGATCCAGCAGAAGGTGGAGCAGTTGAACGAGGCCGTACCCGGGCTGGGGCTGGCCTACGACCGGGAAAGGGACTCCTTGGTGGGGCTCACGGAGGCGGAGCTGGACTCCGCCCTGGCCCGGATGGCCACCCAGGAGGAGTACGAGGCCCAGGTCGCCCGGCTCAGCGAGCTGAGCAACGAGCAGGCGGAGATCGACGCCAGGCTCACGGAGGCCCGGCTGGCGCTGAATGAGGCCCAGGAAATCGGCATCGGCAACACCTGGCAGCTTCAGAACAACATCAACGAGCTCACTATTGCCCAGTCCACCAACGCGGCCCAGATCGCGGAGCTGGAGGAGGCCTCCCGGGCCTACGGCGAGCAGCAGGCTGAGGCGGAGCGCAAAACCCAGGCGATGACCGCCACTGTGGAGGGGCTCATCGCCGAGATGACCGAGCTTGAAGATGAATACGAAAAGAGTTATGCCGCCGCCATGGAGAGCATCAACGGGCAAGTGGGCCTGTTCCAGGAGATGGACGGCTCCGCCAAAACCTCCATCGACAACCTGATCGACAGCCTGAAAAGCCAGGTGTCCTATATGGAAACCTACTCCGCCAACATCCAGAAGGCCATGGAGCTGGGCGTGGACGAGGGCCTGGTAAAGAAGCTGTCCGACGGCTCGGAGGAGTCCGCGCAGATCCTGGACGCCATTGTGAAGGGCGGCGAGGACGACATACAGGCCCTCAACGACCAGTTCCGGAAGGTGGAGGAGGGTAAGGAGGACTTTTCCACCACCGTGGCGGAGATGGAGACGGATTTCTCCAACAAAATGGACGAGCTGGTCCGGGACCTGGACCAGGCCATCCAGGACATGGACGTGCAAAACGACGCGTACCGGATTGGCCAGAACAACATCACCGGCCTGATTAACGGCACGGCCAGCCAGCGGCAAGCCCTGGTGAACCAGTACGCCCAGATGGGCCGGGACGCCCTGGCCGCCTACAAGCGGGAGGTGGGCCAGGCCTCGCCCTCCAAAAAGTTCCGGGAGGTGGGCCGCTTTGACATACAGGGCATCGTCGGCGGCGTGGAAGAGGAAAAGCGGACGCTGGCCGCTGCCTATGAGGACGCGGCCCGGACGGCGCTGGACAGCATGGAGCGGCACCTGCCCTCCACGCTGGAGGCGCCCAGCAACGCCGCGGCCATCAACCGGCAGACCGACGCGATCCTGTCCGCCGTGTCCGGCCGGGACAGTGGCGGCGACCCCATCCAGATTTATGTGGACAGGCTGGAGGTCCGCAAAGACTCGGACATCCCCCGCATCGCTTGGGAGCTCTACTGCCTGACGGAGCGGGAGAAGCGGTCGAGAGGGGGCGGCGTTCTGTGAACGGATTTACCTTCAAGGGCGTACATAGCAGTACCTTTGGCATTTACACCCAGGACCAGAGCCGGACCATCCTCCCGCCCCGGCGGGAGGGCAGGCTCGCCATACCCGGACGGTCCGGCTACTACGACGGCGCGGCCCAGGGCGTGTACGACGAGCGGATGGAGACCATTTTGTGCTCCTTCAAGTGCCCCCAGGGGAAGACGGTCCCGGAGATGTGCCGGGAGATCGCCTACTGGCTGTCCGGGACCGGGCGGCTGGTGTACAGCAAGGAGCCGGACAAGTATTATTCCGCCCACATCACCGGGGGCCCGCCCATGGCGCAGCATCTCAAATACGGGGAATTTACCCTGACCTGGTCCTACAACCCGCCCTTCGCCTTCGGCTGGACGGTGACGCAGCCCATTGCCTCCGGGGAGAACCGGGTGGCGTACCGGGGAACGGCGGAGGCCCCCTGCGTCATCGTGCTGAAGAACCTGTCCGACGCCGACGTGCAAAACGTCACCATCACCGCGATTAAAAGGAGCGTGTAACTATGTATGCCTGCGATTATTTGGAAAACGGCGTGCTCAACGCCCTGCGGGGAATCACCTTCGCGGCCCCGGCCAAGTGCTACCTGGGGCTGTACCTCAACGACCCCGGCGAGAGCGGCGGGGCGGGCGCAGAGGCCAGCTACCCCGGCTACAAGCGCATGGAGGTGGAGTTCTCCCCCCCGGCGGACTCCAACGGTGGCCTGGGGGTGCAAAACCTCACCGACGTGGCCTTCCCCGCGCCGGGGGCCGCCGGGGGCACGGTCACCCATGTGGGCGTGCTGGACGCCCTGTCCGGCGGCAACATGCTGGCCCGGGGCGAGTTGGTGGAGCCGCTGGTCATCGGCAAGGACGAGCCGCCGGTGTTCCTGGCGGGGGACGTGCTGTTCTACCTCACCGGGAACCTGTCCCGGACCTGGAAGGCCAGGGTGCTCAACCTCTTCCGGGGCCAGTCCATATCCGGCGTTACGCCGTACTTCTCCCTGTGGAACGGCTCGCCGGAGGATTCCGGCGCGGAGTTGTCCGGGGAGAACTACCAGCGGATTCCTATCACCTTCGGCGCGCCGGCGGAACAGCCCTCCGGCCAGATTCTGGCCCGCAACTCCGCCGCCTCCTCCTTCCCCCGGCCCTCTACCGCCTGGGGCCTGTGGAGCTGGTCCGCCCTTTACTCCGCCCCGTCCTCCGGCGAGCCGGTGTTCCTGAAGGCCCTGGCCGAACCGGTTGACCTGCGCCGGGGGTATATGCCCACCATCGCCGAGGGGGCCGTAGAAGTGGGGCTCAACTGACCATGTACGAAGACCGACGGTACAGCCTGGCCCGGTACTCCATCAACCGGGAGGCCAGGACGGTAGAGATTGCGGAGCGCTTTTCCGGGACCCTGGGGGCGGTGGCCGGGGCGGCGGTTCCCGTGGAGCTCCGGGAGCGCTTTGCGGAGGCCCTGCTGGGCTCGGCCAGGGGGACGGTGTCCGTTGTGTCCGGCCTGTCCGCCGGGGACAGCCTGGGGGCGGCGGTGCGGATGTCGGCGGACGTGCTGGTTGCAGCCACCCTTGGCGAAACCTTCCGGGTATCTGCATACGGGCAGAAGGACCTCCCCGCCGCGCTGAGCGCCGGGGAGGGACTGAGGGCCCGGATTTGGGCCGGAAAAGATATCCCCACCGGTCTGGAGCCCGCCGAACGGCTGGACGGGCGGATTTCTGGTTCCAAAAACATCATTGCCGCCCTGTCTGGTTTTGAGGTGCTCACCTCTCTGCCGGAGGCATCCGCCCAGACCACGGAGCGGGCGGTATTCCAGCTCACCATTCCGCCGGGGGGTGAGCTGCGCATCGACAGTGAGCTGTTCACCGCCCGGCTGGATGGGGAAAACGTCCTCCACGCCCAGTCCGGGGGCTGGATCACCCTCTCCCGGTCGCTGCTGCGGCTGACGGTGGAGAGCGCGTCCGGCGGCGGGCTGGAGGGCCAATTGATTTATACGGAGCGATATTTATGATGGAAGTATTCGACCGCTCCCGGCGGCGGGTGGCCATTTTGGAGAACGCCCACGGGGTGTCCGAGCAGCAGCGCATCAATTCCGTGTGGCGTCTGGGCTTCTCCCTGCCCTGGGCCGACCCCAAAAACCAGTTCTGTCGCCCCTTCTGGTACGTCCGCCGGGACGGCGGGGAGCTGTACCGCATCATGCCCGCCCAGATGGACGTGGACGAGACAGGGGCTATCACCTACCAATGCGAGCATGTCCTTGCTACCCTGATAGACAATATCCTTTTTGGTTATCACGTCGTCGGGAACCTTGGAACCTATACCGCGGACGTGATCCGGTACGTCCTGAACCACCAGCTTGTAATGAATTGGGTCCTGGCTGAGTGTGATTTTCGCAACCAGTTTGAATATGGATGGGAACAGGAGTCTCTTTTGTCCGCCCTGTTCTCCATCGCCGCCGCCCTGTCCGGGCCCTACCTGTGGGCCACGGACACGTCGGTATACCCCTGGCGGCTGTCCCTCAAGCGGCTGGATATCACCGGCAGGCCGGAGATGTATGTGCGCAGGCGGCACAACATGACGGCATTCCGGCAGGGGACCGACCCGCAGCAGGTGGTAACCCGCCTCTATCCCCTGGGCTACGGCGAAGGGGTGAACCAGCTTGGGATCGGCAGCGTAAATGGCGGCGTGCCCTACCTCCAGAGCCCCAAGGCGGTGACGGACCGGTACGGGATCATTGAGCGGGTCTGGGCGGACCGCCGCTACGAGGACCCGGCCTCCCTCAAGGCGGCGGGGGAAGCCATGCTCCGGGAGCTTCAGGAGCCGCTGGAGTCCTACGAGGTGGGCTACCAGGAGCTGGGCCAGTCGGACTACGACGGGGCCGCCGTGGGCAAGCGGGTGCGCATCCTGTTCCCGGAGGCTGGGCGGCAGGTGGACACCATTATCACCGAGGTAAACCGGAACTACGAAGACGTGGAACAGTCCTCCATCGTCGTGGCCAACCGGGAAACGTCCATCGCCTCCTCGCTGGCGGACATGGCGGACCGCCAGCGCATCGAGCAGACCTACGCCCAGGGGGCCACCCAGTTGTACAGCCAGGCGCTGCAAGGGAACGCCTCCGCCCAAAAGGGGCTGGTGATGGATTTTTTCATCCCCCAGGAAATGCGGATCATCAACAAGGTGTTGGCAAAAATCCGGCTGTCCGCCTTCCGGGCCTACTCCCAGAGCACCGAGAGCCAGGCCACCCAGGCGGCGTCCTCCACCACCACCGACGCCCAGACCTATTCCAGCGCCGCAGGGGGCGGGGCCTGGACCACCACCGGGGGCGGCGGCGGGGTGACCACCGACACGGGCGACAGCGGCATCAACGTGAAGTACGCCAACGCGGAGACCACCACCGTGTCGGGACACAGCCACCACATCCGGCACGTGATCTCCCACCAGCACGAGATCACCCTCCGGGACCACACCCACCGCATTGAGATCGGGAGCCACAGCCACACCGTCACCATCGGGGGGCACTCCCATACCGTGACCATCCCCGGCCACGACCACCGGATCACGCCGGGTATCTTCGAGTTCGGGTCGCCCAAGAGCTTCGCGCTTTACGCCAACGGCGTGAAGCAGGCTGATTTTTCCGGCGGAAATGCCGAGCTGGACGTCACCCCTTTTTTGGTGGGGGAGGACCGGATGATCCCCCGGGGGAGCTGGCTGTCCCTGGAGGTCCGACCCGACGACCTGGCCTATATTTCCATTGACTTGATCGTCCAGGGCTTTGTGCAGTCCAGGGGCGACAACACCGTATAAGGAGGGCGCACTATGAGCGTTGAACTTTATCCTGGCATCCCCTTTTCCCCCCAGGCCGCGCTGGCGGACAACGTGGGCGCGGCGGACACCATCATCAGGGTGACGGATATCTCTGCCTTCCCCGACGCGCCCAACCTGGCCACCATCGGCACGGACGAGATGGGGGAAACCGTCCTGTACGCCGCCAAGACGGCGGACGCCCTGTCCGGCTGCGTGCGCGGGGTGGAGGGGACGGCCAAGGTCTGGAGCGCCGGGGAGGCCATCGGGCGCAACTTCACCGCCAAGGACCATGCCGACCTGATCGCCGCCGTCCTGGCGGCGCGAAGCGCGGCCGCTGCCGCCCAGGGCGCGGCGGAGGAGGCGGTCCGGGGGCTGGCCGACCACGAGGGTGATTCTGACGCCCATGCGGACATCCGGGAAGCGGTGGACGACAAACAACCCCTCCTCACCGGCCAACCCGGCCAGGTGGTGGGGTTTGACGCGGACGGGGCAGCGGTGGCGCAAGATGCTCCGGATCAGGCGGACGCGGTTACAGTCCCCGGCGGCGGGGCCGTGGAGCTGGGGGCGGAGCTGGGGGGCGGCCCGTATGCGTTCGAGCTCACCCCGGAGGAAGAACCCTCGATCAGCGCCGCGCAGGTGTCCTATGACGGGGCGCAGAGCGGGCTGGCGGCGGAAACGGTGCAGGAGGCCGTGGACGGGCTGGCGGCCTCC
>CAJTTS010000038.1 GCA_910579155.1 uncultured Oscillospiraceae bacterium
TTCGGTTAATCAGAATATCGGTCAGGCCGTTTTCAAGGATGAAGTCTAACAGGGCTTCGCTGGGGGCGGTATGTGACCAGCCGTATTTGTCGCTGTGGGTGACGGTCAGGCCGTGGGCCTCGGCTGCAACCTTAAAGCGTTTATTGTGGTATGTATTCCCCCGGCTGCAATCCTGTACCCCATTTTCATAATTGAAATAGTGTACCATTTCATGTAACAGGGTGGCGGCTACTTGCTCGATGGGCCGCGCCAGCGTCCCCGCGCCGATGTTGATTTCGTGCGTATCGCCAACGGCGGAAACCCATGTGTTATCCCGCAAAGAGAAGTGACCGTATGCGCGGGGCGTGGATTGAATGGTGATGGTGGGCCTTGAAAGTGCGCTTTCAAAAAATTCAGCGTTCAGCAGGTCAAAAAGTTTGTTCAGATACCCAGCAACCCGATTATAGCTTGTCAACTGTTTCATTTCTGAAAATCTCCTTTTATATCTTGATTTTGTGGAGAGGGCAAGCTATAATGTTCTTGCCCTCTCCATTGACTGGTAAAGGGTGGGGCCTCTTGCCTGTTGCTTTGGTCGGCTGTCAGGCAAGGGCCTTTTCTCATGCGCTGATGGTAAAGCGGCGGCTGGAAACGGCCTTGGTATAGGCCTTGTAAACGTCCGGCATAACCTTTTTGAAAGCCGTGGTATCGAACCTGTTGGATATGATGGAAGTCCAGCGTACAATATACTGTCCAGCGGTCAATTCCTCTGTTTCCCGTTCCAGCATTTCAGCTTTGATACTGTCCCGGATGGCTTCGGCCTCTGCCTTGGCTTCTTCAATGACGGCCTCCCATTCGTTGAGGGCTTCAATCTTGGCTACCAGTTCATTTCTACTCATGTTCAAATCTCCTTTTGTTTTATTGGGGTGTTCCCCTTAACTGTCTCTATTATAGACTAAATCACGTGCATAGTCAATCGGCAACATGCACGAAATTTAGTCTTTGTTTTTGCGGATTTCATGCACTTGACATCGTGCATAACCTGTGCTACAATAGGGACAATGGAAAAGGGCCGCAATTTTTCAGCGGCCCCCGGATGGGAGGAAATACAATGGCGTTGCAATTCAAGGTCAATATCTTGGAGGCCCTAAAGGGAAAGGGGTACACCACTTACAAATTACGCAAGGATAATATTCTAAGTCAATCCACGCTTCAAAAGCTACGGGAGGGCAAGGGGCTGGCCTGGGAGAACATAGAGCGGCTTTGCGCTTTGCTGGACTGCCAGCCGGGGGACTTGCTGGAATACGTCAAAGAGGCGGCGGAACCTGTCCAATAAAACAGATGGTTTCGTGAACACTTGCGCGGCGGCGGAAATGGGGGAAATATCCCCGTTTTCGGGGTCGATTTTGTCCAGGAAAATACGGCTACCCTTTTGTGAACACTGGGCCGCTGCGCGGCCTGTCGGAATGGAGGATTGCCCCATGTTTCCAGATACAGACTTGCCCCTTGCCCTTATCATGGAAGAAATTCTTGGATGGGAAAAGAAAGAAGATAGCGACACGGAAAAAGAAGATACTGCAAGTTAGCAACATCTTTCTACAAGAAATAAGAAGTCGGCGGGAGATTGTTACATCTTCCACCGACTTCTAAACTTTATTCAAACAAAAATCATCATACCGAGCGGGTGTCAAGGTTTCCGGTTCACTTCGATTTTTTGTTTCTCTTGTTTACTGCGTCCTGTATCGACTTCTCTAATTTTTCGGCTATCTGCTGCCCGTACCTCTCAAAATCTACGCTGGGGGCCTGTCCGCGCTGCAATCTATACAAGTAATAGCTTGTCTCCTGTATCAACTGTTTATTGTCCTTGTTCCTGGCCTAATACGCCAGAATGGGCGCAATTTCATTTAACATGGCTGCGCCTCCTTTCTCCAAATGGGTTAATATTTATGTAAACAGGCGGCAGCTCCGCGCCGTTCTTCCCGGCGCGGCTTGCCTGATATGCCTTTTTAGGTTTCAATACCTCGGCGGCGGTAGTAGAAAATCCGCCGTAAAATTCTTGTCCTTAATTACCGCTTTATGACAAATATTATTCAAAATATCATAAAATGGTAATTAAGGACAAGAATTTTTGAGGTACACTTTTCAAGCGTGACACGTCTAATCAAATATTTTCCAGCACATACCGCTTTACACCAATCTCTTTTATCACACCTTTTCTAAGCCGTGTTATCACGTTCTTGGAGTAACCCCAGCTATTCAAATCCGCTGTTGTAAACTCTTGTCTATCATCTTCCAAATGTGAACGAATAGCGGCCCAATCCTTATTTGCTTTTGCTGTCTTTCTGGCCTGTGCTAATTCGGTTTTCTGTTCTCTGTTCCGTTCCCCCAGAACTTTTCCGCTGTCGATGTATTCCACATCTTCACTGTCGAACATTACCGTAAATTCATAATCACCATCAGGCGTTACCCCTTGGAGCGGGAAGTCTCCACGGCAACCGCCCAGCAGCCATGATTGAACCTATTGATAATCCTCGGCGGCATACGTCATGCGGCACACTCCGTACCCTTGAAACTGGCAGTACATAGCAGGACGAACCGCGTCCCATAGTTTAGCGTCCTTGCCGCTCAAAAAATCATTGTACGCCGTTTTTATTCCATAGGCCCATAGGCTCCAATCCAAGGCAACACCTCTGTACCTGTTGCCGCCCTTTACCGCCTCTTTTGTGTAGCACCATGTAAATTCAGCGGCTCCGGTCTGTTGTCTGCCCGCGCCAAAGGTGGCAATCTTCTTTACACCATCAACATAATTTAAGCGGCGTAGTGTTTCTTTTGCTGTTGAACAATCATCCGATGCAAAGAACGCAACCAATTCTTTTTCGTCCTGTTCATCAACAGAAACCAATTCGTCAATATGCCTGTGATAGAGCGCGTCATATTCAAGAGCTGTGCGCTGCCCCGTTGTCAGCCTTAAAATGTTGTCTGCCGCTGCGCCCTTGAATATTGCTTTTTCCCTGATTTTCTTATAGTCCGCGCCCCATATAGCCCTAAAAAAATCGTCTCGTTTGTATTTGCCAGCACCCCATAAAATTCTGTGGTGTGCATTACCGCTCTGTTCTTCTTCGTCTAAAGCGTTGTCAGCACTTACATTTTCATGTTCCCATTGAATAGGCAAGCCTCGGAATGTTAGCGGCTCGGCGGCTGACAAATTTGTATCTACACTTTCAATTTCGAGCGGGAGCGGGAGTGTCGGATTATCGGCTGGCATTTTCGCTTGCCGCTCGGCCCGTATTCTCTCGCCTAATTCCTTTAGCTGCTGCTGAATTTCCGCTTGCCGCTGTGCTTCTTCTTCACTAACAATTCTGTCAAGGCCCATAATAGCCCGCCAGCGATTATTTGAAAGTGTGCGTTCTCCGCTTGAACATTGCTCATTGACAAACTCCCATTTCCTTACACACTGAAACGGCACATATTTTTCACCGCCCCGCTTGCTCCACCAGAGGAATACTTGTGCTGCCAGTTCATCGCCATCGTCCGTCTGAAAGACATGCCAAATATCGTAAGCAACACTTGTCCATTTACTGTCGTTGCAATCTGATGGAATATTTTTCAAATCCTCAAATATTTCACGCTGTTCTTCTGTCATTTCTGACTTTAATTCATTTTCTGTTTTGCCCTCAATTACTATACCTTGGTATTCAACATCTTTTCCAGAAATGTTTTTCTTCTTAGGATTACTTTTGGTCGACCGCCGTTGACGAGTGGTATTATTGGCACTTGACCGCCTATTATCTTTTGTCCTCTCAAATGAGAAGTTTGCCTTAATCAGCTCATAGATTTCTTGTGTCTTGTCTGTTAAACCCCAGTCACTGTCCCATCCTGCCCGTTCATAAATAAGGCGTCCGGTATCGCAAAATAAATCGACTTTGATTCTCTTATCTAATGTGATTGCTCCCTTTTTACAGACATAGCTTGGTCGACCACTGGTAACCAATAAATTAATGCTGTCAAATAGCAGTGTTGCTGTCTCCTTATTTATACCCAAATACATGTGATACCCGCCGTTTGTTGACATTTTTGTATGGTCTGCGATTTTTTTGGCATCTATGAAAAATGGTGCTTCTGTGTCTACGGGCTGCTTTTTGCCGTTTTTGTCCTCCATTTTGTCGAAGTCGATAACAAATACAAACAAATCATTATACTTTGCGTTTTCTAAGTAAAAACTGGGACTTAATGTTGGACAATCTCCATGTGCGTGTTTATAACATGCTGCCATGTCCGCTACAACTTCAAAGGTTTGATGGTAGTGTGAATAATAGTCGCTTTCATTACCTTTTTTGTTCGCTGGCACTACGTTATCCCATCCATCAATATAGTAGACCTTCTTATCTTGCTGTGCAAGGCAAAAACAATCGTTATAGCCTTGCTGCTTTTCCGCCAGTAACGGAACCGCTGGTGTTTCCATGATAAAATTCCTCCTTATAGATTTTGACAAGTCACAGATAACGTGTTACTGGCACTAAGCGGAACCGTGGAGGAACAGAGCAGCGGCGGCTCCATCATGGAACACGGCCCCGCTGTTCAATCTGCGACTTGTCAAAACCCACAAGGAATAAGCGTTGTTTCCTCACTTTCTGATTATATTATACTGCAAAAATTTTTTCGTAGCAAGAAATGTGAATTACGCTCATTTTTACAACATTCTAAAACATTCTTGCAGACTTCATGTAAAAACATGTTGCCGACACGCAAAAAGACGTTGCAGCTTCTTGGAAGATGTTGCTTTCACGCCCTGTTTTCTTTCCCTGGCTCGGCGGCTGGCAAAATTGTATCTACACTTTCAAATTCGAGCGGGAGCGGGACTACCCCCTACCGCAACGGGGCAGCAGCCAGCCCCCTACCGGGGGATGGTTTTGGGAAAATCACATTTTGATTTTTCAATGCTGGTTTTCTCGGCGGATTCCCCGACCGCTGAAAGATCACGGCGGAAACGGGCGAAAACGGCGGACGCGGCGGAGGTTATACCCCATGCAGAAAAGGCAAAGAAAAAGGGCGGGTTTCCCCGCCCTGACTACTCGATTTCCAGATTTTCCGCAACTATTCCTTTATAAATGGGACGCTTTCCTTTAGCATATTCAACACAACTGCCAACTGATTGTCGGTACAATTTTCCAACAGCTCATTTATTTCTTTCAGGTAGAGGCTATTTTCTCTCGTCTGTCTCTCGCTTGTATATGGTATTGAAATAATGTCGTTTGCAGTAATGCCAAAATATTCTATCAGGTCAACTAATTTGTCTAAGCTGAATCTGCGCTCTCCGCGTTCGCATTGTCCTAAATAGTTCGTCTCTGTCTCCAATACCTCTGCCAACTTTTCAAGTGTTAGACCTTTCAGTTTTCTATATTTTCTAATATTCTTTCCTATCTCAAAGGATAATTCATCCATTAAAGCACCGCCTTTCTTGTTACCGCCTTTCTTGTTAGTATTCTACAGGCAGCAACGCTGACAAACGAGTTACGCAATGCTTTTTATTCCATTGCAAATTGCAATGATTTCGATTGACACACGCATATTGCTTGTGTTATCATAGCAATATGGACTTGTCAGGCCCGAATACAAAAAACATAGACGGAGGTAACAAAGAATGAAGAAACTTTTGGTACTCATGCTTGCGGTGGCTTTTGCCCTTTCACTGACGGCATGCGGCGGGACAAATATTGAAAAATTTTGTGACGGTTATTCTATTTTTTGGGATAATTACGAAGGGCAGCACAATGACGAAATACACTATTATGCCCTGTTTGAAGACGGTGTCCTGACGATTGAACAAAGAAAACTCCAGCCTTTTTCTGCTTCTCCGACAGGTACGGCATATTTAGTCGAAGAAACAGAGACATATAATTATGAGTTGGAGGGAAATGATACCATAATTATTGATGGAGAAACCTACACCTATGAAATATCGGATAATAGAGTTGAGTTCAATAAAGACCTCATGGGAATTTCCTCGTGGTGGAAAAGATGAACGAATAGGAGGCGGTTAGATAATTATGGAAGAAAAAGAATTAAGCAAGGGCATATTTGGGAAAATGAATGTCCCAGCATTTATCTGTCTGCTTTTAGCAATTCTGTCTGGGATTTGGTACAGCGACCTATCGACAGATAGGTGGGCCGCAACAGATGAAATAATGATGGCACTAATACTTACTGTGGTTTTTGCCGTTCTTTCGATTGTGTTCTTTTTCTGGATGAGCGGCTGTAGTATCACGGTAACAAATAAAAGGGTATATGGAACAGGGGCTTTTAGAAAACGTGTTGATTTACCCTTCGATATGATTTCTTCAGTTGGAAGTGGTGCTTTTAATAGTGTTGCTGTAGCAACTTCTTCGGGTAAAATTTGCTTTTGGTTTGTTAAGAATAAAAACGATATTTTTAATGCAATTACAAATTGTTTAGTTGAAAGACAAAATAAATCCGCTACCACTACCACCATTAAGCAAGAAATTCCGCAAAGTTCCGCTGATGAATTAAAGAAATACAAGGATTTATTGGACAGCGGCGTTATCACGCAAGCCGAGTTTGACGCAAAGAAAAAGCAGTTGTTGGGGTTGTAATTCATACATAGCACCGGGCGGGAGCAATCCCGCCCCGCGCCATTTTTGCACACTAAAGGGGGCGGCACATCAACGTGCCGCCCCTCTTGCGTTCATATTGCCTTACCAGCCGCGTTCTTCCAGGATTTCCATCCTATCCGCTTCATAATCCTTTTTGGCTTTCTGTTCAGCTTCATACCTGATTGTTTCCAGGGCACAGTACAATTCTTCATCGGTCATACTCTCATACCCGGCCCTGGCCTGTTCGCGCTCGGCTTCTTCATCCTCTGTGTAGCGGGACAGCAGCAGGGCAATCGTGTTGCGGCGTTCATCGTTCATAGTCATTTCTCCTTTTCAGATTTTTGTAAAGTGTATTTCAAAAAGCGGTTTGCTTCTTGATGGTGATTAGCTAACCCTGGCAAGCTCCGCGCCCTCGGCAGGGGCCTTGCGGCTGCTTTCCGCTGTATCGTCCTTTTCTGCGGCGGGAAGCTCAACGGGGAGGACATACAAAATCTTGCCGTTGCTGCTGATGTCGGGGAGCTTGCCATAATCGGGGAATTGCTCAATAAACCAATTCCTGGTAAATAGGTAGGGGTTTTTCTGTTGGGCGGCAATTTTCTTGACCGCCTCAAAGGTAACAAGCAGCTCGGCGGCGTTCTCATGCAGATTGATGTACCCCTCCATGCGCTCATAAGTCAGGCCCTTGTTCGCGTTAGCCTTGGAGGGGGAGCGGTGGGTCTTGTGGACAATCCTCATACCGGGGTAGGCCGCTTGGAGCTTAGACAGCGTTTCAAACTCGGGCTTGCTGGGGTCGCTGGCGGCAAGGGCAAAGCTCTTGCTGATGGTGATAGTGTTGGTGGTAAAGTTGATTTTGTACTCTCTCACTTTGATAACCTCCATATTTTAATAAGATTTGTTGAGTGACGGTCTTGTATTAGGCGGCGGGCTTTTCCGCAATTTCCTTTTTGCCATACTGCGGATAGGTTTTGAGAAACCACGCCTTAACCTTGGGATAGCTGGGCTTATCCTTGCCCGTTGGTGTGTGGTATACCTTGATAGCCTCAAACGCTTTTACGCCCTCACCGCTGCTGTCCTGGGCCTTGATGTACTTCTCCATCTCGTCCAGCGTCAGGCCCTTGTAGGTGGCCTTGTCAGCGCGGATAACGGCGGTTCTGTGCTGGATGGTGTAGTCCGGGAAATCCCTGTGGAGCTTGGTAAGCTCTCGGTATTCCCTGGTGGAAATGTCGGCGGCGCGGGCGGCAAATGCCTTAGTGATGGTGATGGTCTGCTCTCCGTGATTGATGATGTAATCTTTTTTCATGGTGTTGCTCTCCTTTTTATTTTGAATTTTGTTTTTCAAGAGTTTTGTGTCTCTCGCTCTTTTTGAGATTAGTATAACATGGGGCAAAGAAAAACCTGTACTTTAATAACGACATGTGCTATAATGAAGAAAAGAAAAAAACAGACTTCTGAAAAGTCTGCAAAATCCATCGGCAAGCGGCAATTTTTAGAAATTCCCATTCATTTTTTCGCTCGGCGGCTCTTAATCTTGTAAAAAGACGTTGGGTATTGAAGAAATCAGCTTGTTTCTTGTTGCAAAGATATTCGGGCTTCTAAAAACTTGCTCAATTTGCCTGAAAATCCGTTAATTAAGCGTGAAAACGCTTGATTATAGGGCAAAAAACTGAATATCCACATGTGGCAAAATATCAGTGGCGGCGGCGGGTAACTATCCACAAAAACTACCACAACGGGGCTGTGACACACCAAAAAAGAGGGGAACGAGTTTCCCCGTTCCCCTCAAAAAGTGCTGAAATTGTGGTGTTTCGCTTACTTGAAGTACCGCTCCAGCAGGCCCTTCAGCGCCTTGCCGTGGCGGGCCTCGTCCCGGGCCATCTCGTGGACGGTGTCGTGGATGGCGTCCAGGTTGTTCTTCTTGGCGCAGGCGGCCAGGTCGAACTTGCCCTTGGTGGCGCCGAACTCGCAGTCCACCCGCCAGGCCAGGTTCTTCTTGGTGTCGGCGGTCATGTTGGGCTCCAGGTCCTCGCCCAGCAGCTCGGCGAACTTGGCGGCGTGCTCGGCCTCCTCGAAGGCGGCCTTCTCCCAGTACAGGCCGATCTCGGGGTAGCCCTGGCGGTGGGCGATGCGGGCCATGCACAGGTACATGCCCACCTCGGCGCACTCGCCGTTGAAGTTGGCCATCAGCTGCTCGAAGATGTACTTCTTGTCCTCCTCGCTGATGCTGTCGTTGTTCTTCACGGTCTTGGCGTAGATGCCGTACTCATGCTCGGCGGCCAGCTTCATCTCGCCCACCTGCTCGGTGAACTTGGAGCTGTCCACATGGCACACGGGGCACTCGGCGGGGGGGTTCTCGCCCTCATAGACGTAGCCGCACACAGAGCAGATCCATTTTTTCATGATGATTTTCCTCCAATATCAGATTTTTCAAGGGTCGGCCTCGGCCTGCGCGCCCACACAGTCCCGGCACACGCCGCGGACGATGAACTCACAGCCCTCCGCCTGGAATCCATATTGCACGCCCACGTCCTCCAGCCAGTCCCGGCCCGGCGAGTGCTCGGGCAGGTCCAGGATGGCGCCGCAGCGATCGCAAATGAAGTGGGAATGGGGCGTGATCACTCCGTCATAGCGCTCCTGCCCGTCCACCGTCCCCACCCGGCGGATGAGGCCCCGCTGGCACAGGTGGTTCAGATTGCGGTAGACGGTGCCCAGGCTCAGATCGGGATACTGGAGCTTCAGCTCCCGGTAGACTCGATCCGCGCCGGGGTGGCAGTGGGTGGATCGGAGAAGCGCCAGCATGGCGTCCCGCTTTTTGCTGGTCCGGACGTTGTTCATGGGGCGCTCCTCTCCGCCTTGCTTAATAGGAATGATTACTGATAAATAACATAACACGATCGGCGCCGTTTGTAAAGGGCTTTTTGAAAAAATATTGCGGAGATCTCATCCAGTTTGCGCTCCGGGGCATCCTATGGTATCATAGTGCCATCAAACGCGGGGAGGGAGCGCCGTGCTGAACAAGCTTCGGTGGAGGTTCGTGCTGCTCATCATGGTGCTGGGGGCGGCGGTGCTGGGGGCGGCGGTGGCCGTCCAGACCGCCTCCGCCGCAGGGCAGTACCGGGAGGAGACGGACCGGGTGCTGCGCTGGGTGCTGGAGCGGGGCGAGGGAGCGGACGCTCCCCTGGTCCCCCCGGCGGCGGGCCCGGCCGGGGAGGGGGGGCAGTACACCGCCATCCCCGCCTTTTACGCCGTGACGGATCTGGCCGGACAGACGGTGGTGGCCCTGTCCTACAACGCCGGGGTGGACGAGGACGGCGTGGCCCGGGCGGTGGAGGCGGCGCTGGCCTCCGGCCGGCGGGAGGGGGACCTGGAGGAGCTGGACCTGCGCTACCGGATCCGGTCCAGGGGGCTGTGGCTGGAGCTGGCCTTCGCCGACCTGCGCTGGGAGCGGGACGCTGTCCGGCGGCAGGTCCTCACCGGGGCGGCGGTGCTGGGGGCGGCGCTGGCGGGGCTGTTCGCGGTGAGCCTGTTTTTGTCCAAACGGCTGGTGGGGCCGGTGGAGGAGAGCTGGCGGCGCCAGCGGCAGTTCGTGGCCGACGCCTCCCACGAGCTCAAGACCCCCATCACCGTGCTGCTGGCGGATGCGGATATCCTGCTCGGCCATCCCGGCGACACCATCGAGAGCCAGCGCCGGTGGGTGGAGCACATCCGGGATGAGGGGCTTCGGATGAAGGAGCTGGTGGCCGACCTGCTGTTCCTGGCCAAGGGGGACGCCGCGGGCCTGGACCGCCCCCAGGGCCGGGTGGACCTGTCCCAGGCGTGCGAGGGGTGCGTCATGTCCTTCGAGCCGGTGGCTTTCGAGGCGGGGCTGGCCCTGGACAGCCGGATCGACCCCGGCGTGGCCGTCACCGGCAGCGAGGAGGAGCTGCGGCGGCTGTGCGCCATCCTGCTGGACAACGCCTGCAAATACGCCGGCCCCGGCGGGTCGGTGACGGTCGCCCTGACCGGGGGGGACCGGGCGGAGCTCACCGTCCACAACACCGGGGAGGCCATCCCCGCCCAGGTCCAGCCCCACCTCTTCGAGCGGTTCTACCGGGCGGACGCCGCCCGGAACCGGGAGCAGGGGGGCTTCGGCCTGGGGCTGGCCATCGCCGCCGCCATCGTGGAACGCCACCGGGGAAAGATCTCTGTCCACAGCGCCCCGGGGGAGGGGACGGCCTTCACCGCCGCCCTGCCCCTGGCGTGATCTGGTCTTGGGAGCGCCCGGCCGCGCTCCCAAGATTTTTTTGCCTGACCCCTTGACAAGCGGGCGCTGTTGCGCTAATATATGAGCAGTTGTTCATACGTTGTTAGAAAGAGGGTGAGGACCCATGGCGCAGCCCAATGAGATCGAGCGCTGCGGCTGTCTGTTCGTCCACGAGGACACGGTGCGGGAAGTGCTGGGGGGGATGCCGGACGATGAGACGCTGTACGACCTGGCGGAGCTGTTCAAGGTGTTCGGCGACTCCACCCGGATCAAGATCCTGTACGCCCTGTTCGAGGCAGAACTTTGTGTGTGCGACATCTCCAAGCTGCTGGGGCTGACCCAGTCGGCGGTGTCCCACCAGCTGCGGGTGCTCAAGGGCAGCCGCCTGGTGAAATTCCGCAAGGAGGGAAAGACCGTGTTCTACTCCCTGGCGGACGACCATGTGCGAAAGATCGTCGCCCAGGGGATGGAGCACATAAACGAATAAGAAAGGAAGTCATCACCATGAAAAAGACCTTCAAGCTCATCGACCTGGACTGCGCCAACTGCGCGGCCAAAATGGAGGACGCCATCAAGAAGCTCCCCGGCGTCACCGGCGCCACCGTCAGCTTCCTCACCCAGAAGATGACCGTCGAGGCGGAGGATGTGGACGCCGTCATGAAGGACGTGGTCAAGTGCTGCAAAAAGGTGGAGCCTGACTGTGAGGTCGTGCTGTGAGCCGCACCTTCTGGGACCGCGTCGCCGGGCTGTATGACCTGTTTGAATGGAGCAACCGCAAAGTAAACGCCGCTACCAGGGCTCGAGTGGGGGAGCTGGTCCCCGCCGGGGCCCGGGTGCTGGACTGCGCTGCCGGGACGGGGGAGTTTTCCCTGGCCGCAGCAAAGCGGGCGGGGTCTGTGCTATGCACCGACCAGTCCGAGGCCATGCTGGACCGGGCGCAGAAAAAGGTCCGGAAGCACGGTCTGACCAACGTGAGTTTTGCCAGCCGGGACGTTACCGCCCTGTCCGACCCGGACGGGAGCTTTCATGTGGTGATTGCAGGAAATGTGCTCCACCTGCTGGACACGCCGGAACAGGCGGTCCGGGAGCTGTGGCGGGTCACCGCCCCCGGCGGACGGCTCATTCTGCCCACCTACTTGCTAGGAAAGGCGGGGGCGGCTTACGGGTCCATGATTAAAATTTATCAGGGCGTGGGCTTCCACTACGAGCACGCCTTCAGCCCGGAGAGCTACCGGGCCTTTCTGGAGGGCCTGGGGCTGGGCCCTGTATCGCTGGAGGTCGTCCCGGGCAGGGTGCCCGAGGGGATCGGGATTCTTGAGAAGCGCTGAGCGGGCGGCTGTGAGGGAGCTTGGAGCGGAGCGAGGATGAAAAACTAAGAATTGCGAAGCAGATCTGTTTTTTATCCGAGTCGAAGCGAAAGCGACCGAGCGCCCAGCCGTCTGCGAAGCGTGACAACGGAAAAGCGCTGAGCCGCCGCACGCGGCGGCTCTTATGGGGTCCCCGCCGAAGCCCGGCGAAGCGGGTTCGGTGGGGAGAGGAGGGCAACGGAATGAGCGTTTTTTCGCCGCGGGCGGAAATGAGCGATATGCAGCTTGCCCCAACGACAGCGGACTGTACATCCGCGTTAGGAGTTGATCGGTCATGACAAAGAAGCAAAAAAAGGTGCTGGTACGCATCATCGCGGCGGCGGCGCTGCTGATCGCGGTGAGCCTCATCCCAGATCAGATCTATCCGGGAGACCGCTGGGTGATCGACCTCACCGGAGAATGGGTCCCGCCCGCTGATTGGGTGGAGACAGGCTATACAGCATACGTCTATGGCGGGCTCGGGCTCAAATTCCTGATGTATCTTGTGCCCTACCTCATCATCGGCTGGGACATCCTGTGGAAGGCCGTCCGCAACATCGGCCACGGCCAGGTCTTTGACGAGAACTTCCTCATGTGCGTGGCCACCATCGGGGCCCTGGTGCTGGGGGAGTACTCCGAGGCGGTGGGGGTCATGCTGTTCTACCAGGTGGGCGAGCTGTTCCAGAGCGTGGCGGTGGGCAGGTCCCGGCAGTCCATCGCCCAGCTCATGGACATCCGGCCCGACAGCGCCAACGTGGAGCGGGACGGCCAGATCCTGGAGGTGGACCCGGAGGAGGTGGCGGTGGGCGAGACCATCGTGATCCGCCCCGGCGAGAAGGTCCCCCTGGACGGCGTGGTCCTGGAGGGCGCTTCCGCTTTGAACACCGCCGCCCTCACCGGCGAGTCCGCCCCCCGGGACGTGGCGGAGGGGGGCGAGCTGCTGTCCGGCTGCGTCAACCTCACCGGGCTTTTGAAGGCCCGGGTCACCAAGGAGTTCGGCCAGTCCACCGTGGCCAAGATCTTGGATCTGGTGGAGAATGCTGCCTCCAAAAAGGCCAGGGCGGAGAACTTCATCACCCGCTTCGCCCGGTACTACACCCCCGCCGTGGTGTTCGCCGCTCTGGCCCTGGCGGTGGTCCCCTCCCTGGCCACAGGGGAGTGGGGCGTCTGGGTCCACCGGGCCCTCACCTTCCTGGTGATCTCCTGTCCCTGCGCCCTGGTGATCTCCATCCCCCTGTCCTTCTTCGGGGGCATCGGCGGGGCCTCCGCCCAGGGGATCCTGGTAAAGGGGGGCAGCTATCTGGAGCTGCTGGCCAAGACGGAGACGGTGGTGTTCGACAAGACGGGCACCCTCACCCAGGGGGAGTTCCAGGTATCCGCCCTGCTCCCCGCCCCCGGCGTCGCCGAGGGGGAGCTGCTGGAGTGCGCCGCCCTGGCGGAGCGCCACTCATCCCACCCCATCGCCCAGTCCCTGCGCCGGGCCCTGGGCAGGGAGATCGACCCCGGCCGGGTGACCGGCGTGGAGGAGATCCCCGGCCACGGCGTGTCCGCCCTGGTGGACGGCAGGCGGGTGCTGGCGGGCAGCGAGAAGCTGATGAGGCGGGAGCACATCGACTTTCGACCCTGTAGTCAGGTGGGCACTGTTGTCCACGTAGCTCAAGAGGGCCGGTATCTGGGCTGCGCCGTGATCGCCGACCGGGTGAAGCCCACCGCCCCCGCCGCCATCCGGGCGCTGAAGAGCCGGGGCATCCGCACCGTCATGCTCACCGGAGACAGCCAAGCCGTGGGCGAGGCGGTGGCGGAGGAGCTGGGGCTGGACGAGGTCCACGCCCAGCTGCTCCCCGCGGACAAGGTGGACCGGCTGGAGGCGCTGCTGGAGCGCAAGAGCGCCAAGGGCGTGCTGGCCTATGTGGGGGACGGGGTGAACGACGCCCCGGTGCTCTCCCGGGCGGACGTGGGCATCGCCATGGGAGCCATGGGCTCCGACGCCGCCATCGAGGCCGCCGACGTGGTGCTCATGGACGACGATCCCGCCAAGCTGGCCCGGGCCATGGACATCGCCCGCAAGTGCCTGCGGATCGTGAAGGAGAACATCGTGTTCGCCCTGGGGGTGAAGGCCCTGTTCCTGCTGCTGGGGGCGCTGGGAAAGACCTCCATGTGGGGGGCGGTGTTTGCCGACGTGGGCGTGGCCGTCATCGCCATCTTGAACGCCGCCAGAATGCTGAAAACAGAGGCGTGACGACATCGCAAAGTGTTTTCTTCTGGTATCAGAATACACAAAGCCCCCCTGCCTGGGGGGGCTTTTTTGGCCTTTCTGGTGATTGACAGTGGGGGCGTGGGCAACATATAATGTACAATACGCTAAAGCAATAAAATTCCAGTCGGACCCCGCGTCCGCCAGAGGGGCGGGGACATTCAAGGAGGAAGAGATATGGGAACTCAGCGCGTCTACAACTTCTCCGCCGGTCCGTCCATGCTGCCCCTGGAGGTGCTGGAGCGGGCGGGGAGCGAGATCGCCAACTACCAGGGCTCCGGCATGTCCGTGATGGAGATGAGCCACCGCTCCAAGGTGTTCCAGAAGATTTTCGACGACACCAAGGCCGGCTTCATCCGGCTGTTCCGGGTGCCCGACAACTATAAGGTGCTGTTTTTGCAGGGCGGGGCCTCCGGCCAGTTCTCCATGGTCCCGCTGAACCTGATCGGCAAGACAGGGAAGGCGGACTACGCTGTCACGGGCAATTTCTCCAACATCGCCTACAACGAGGCCAAAAAATACGGCGAGATCAGCCTTGCCGCCACCAGCGAGGACAAAAACCACACCTATATCCCCGCCCAGGACCAGCTCAAGCTGGACCCCCAGGCCAGCTACTTCTACTACTGCGCCAACAATACGATCTACGGCACCGAATGGCAGTACGTGCCCGACACCGGCGACGTGCCCATCGTGTGCGACATGTCCTCCGACTTCCTGTCCCGGCCGGTGGACGTGAGCAAGTACGGGATCATCTTCGGCGGCGCCCAGAAGAACCTGGCCCCGGCGGGGCTGACCATCGCCGTCGTCCGGGAGGATCTGGTGGGCCATGAGCTGCCCTGCACCCCGCTGATGATGAACTACAAGACCATGATCGACAAGGACTCCATGTACAACACCCCGCCCTGCTGGTGCATCTATATGCTGGGCCTGGTGCTGGAGTGGCTGGACTCCAAAGGCGGCGTGGAGGGCATGGAGAAGATCAAGCACGGGAAAGCACAGCTCCTTTACAGCGTGCTGGACGATTCCCGGCTGTTCACCTGCCCCGCTCTGCCCGGCTCCCGGTCGGACATGAACGTCACCTTCCGCTCGGTGAGCGAGGAGCTGGACGCCAAGTTCGTCAAGGAGGCCGCCGCCGCCGGGTTCACCAACCTGAAGGGCCACCGGAACGTGGGCGGTATGCGGGCTTCCATCTATAACGCCATGCCCGTGGAGGGCGTGGAGAAGCTGGCCGATTTCATCAAGGAATTCGACAAAAACAATTAAATCAAGACCTCTGCCCCGGCTGGGGGAAGGGGATCTCCCGATCATGAGGTGAATACCATGTTCCAGATCAAAACTATGAACAAGATCGCGGCGGTGGGCCTGGAGCGCCTGCCCGCCGAGAGCTATACCATCGGCGACGGCGTGGGGGACGAGGACGCCATCCTGGTCCGCTCCGCCAAGCTCCACGACTATGAGCTCCCCAAGAGCCTGTGGGCCATCGCCCGGGCCGGGGCGGGGGTGAACAATATCCCCATCGAGCGCTGCTCTGAGAAGGGCATCGTGGTGTTCAACACCCCCGGCGCCAACGCCAACGCCGTGAAGGAGCTGGTGCTGTGCGCCATGCTGCTGGCCTCCCGGGACATCATCGGCGGGGCCCAGTGGGTGAAGGAGCAGGCCCGCACCCCCGGCGTGGACCTGGCCGCCGCTGTGGAGAAGGGCAAGTCCGCCTTCGTGGGCCCCGAGGTGTACCGCAAGACCCTGGGCGTGGTGGGCCTGGGGGCCATCGGCGCGCTGGTGGCCAACATCGGCCTGTCCCTGGGCATGGACGTGTACGGGTACGACCCCTATCTGTCGGTGGACGCCGCCCTCCGGCTGGACCGGCACATCAAGGTAGTGAAGGAGCTGGACGCCCTGTTCGCCAACTCCGACTACATCACCCTCCACCTGCCCTATATGGAGGCCACGAAGGACACCGTCAACGCCGCCGCCATCGCCAAGATGAAGGACGGGGTGCGGATCGTCAACATGGCCCGGGGCGGGCTGGTGAACAACGCCGACATGATCGCCGCGCTGAAGTCCGGAAAGGCGGCCCGGTACGTCACCGACTTCCCCGACAACGAGATCGCGTTGGCCCAGGGCGTGGTGGCCATCCCCCACCTGGGGGCCTCCACCCCGGAGAGCGAGGACAACTGCGCCGTCATGGCGGCCAACGAGCTGCGGGACTACCTGGAGAACGGCAACATCAAGAACTCCGTCAACTTCCCCAACGTGATCATGGAGCGCTCCGGCGTCCAGCGGCTGTGCGTGATCCACCGCAACGTCCCCGCGGTGATCGCCCAGATCACCACCCAGCTGTCCAAGGACGGGGTCAACGTGGAGAACATGACCAACAAATCCAAGGGGGAGTACGCCTACACCATGGTGGACGCGGGCTCCAAGGTGGACGCCAAGGCCATCGAGGACATCAGCAGGGTGCCCGGCGTCATCCGGATGCGGGTCATCTGAGCAAGACGAGACAGCGCCGCCCCTCTTTCCCGAAGGGGCGGCAGTTTTATCCTCTTGTAATTCCCTAGAGGGTCTGGTAAGATAGGAAAGAAGTGACAAAAACCGCCCTTCAGGCGGGAGAGAAAAGGAGAGACCCATGAGAAAACGATGGATATCCGCGCTGCTGGCGCTGGTGCTGACCGCCGTCCTGCTGCCCGCCCCGGCCCAGGCCGCGGCGGCGGACGCCTCCGCCGGGAGCCGCCTCACCGGCGCGGACCGGGAGGTGTACGACTACCTGAAGGCGGAGATCGTCAAGGTGGCCCAGGGCGCCAGGACCGGCACCGAGTTCCGCATCCCCGACCTGGACAGCCTGAGCTGGAGCCTGAAGGAGCTGGACGCGGCGGGGGACGGCCGGTCGGACGTGCTGGCCAAGCTGGAAAAGCGGTTCGGCCAGTCCCTCCACATCAGGCGGGTGTACGACTGCCTGGCCGCCGACCTGCCCTTCGACCTGTTCTGGAAGGGGAACCAGTACTCCTGGGACTTCGCCCAGACCAGACAGGGCAACCGGGCGTTCATCCGGAACCTGACGATCCGCTTCCAGGTGTCCCAGGACTACCGGGGGAGCGGCGAGCACCGCGTCGACCCCGCCAAGATCGCCGCCGCCGGACAGGCGGCGAACAACGCCCGGGCTATCGTAGCCAAGCACGCGGACAAGTCCGACTACGGCAAGCTGACGGCCTACCGGGAGGAGATCTGCACCCTGGCGGCCTATGACATGGGGGCGCTGGACAGCGCGGTCCCCTACGGCGGCCCCTGGCAGGCCGTGGCAGTGTTCGACGGAGACAAGGACACCAACGTGGTGTGCGAGGGCTACGCCAAAGCGTTCAAGTACCTGTGCGACCTGTCCGACTTCGACGGGGACGTGGTCTGCTATCTGGTCAGCGGCACCATGGGCGGCGGCGACCACATGTGGAACGTGGTCCGCATGGAGGACGGGCGGTACTATCTGGCGGATCTGACCAACTGCGACACGGGGATGATCGGCGCGGAGGACAAGCTGTTTTTGGCCGGGGCGTCCGGCTCGGAGCGGACGTGGACGGTGGACAGGAAAGGCATCCGGGTGTCCTACACCTACGACGAGGGCGAGAAGGGGCTGTACACCGAGGGCTGGCCCGCCCTCAGCGCTGGTGACTACGTGGAGCCCGAGCCCGGCTCCGCGGCGGCGGATCCCTCCGTCAACGGCTCCTCCCCCTTCCGGGATGTGCTGCCGGAGGCGTACTACGCCCAGGCGGTGGACTGGGCGGTGGAGGAGGCCATCACCAACGGCACCTCGGCCGATTCCTTCTCCCCCGGACGGACCTGCACCCACGCCGAGATCCTCACCTTCCTGTGGCGGGCGGCGGGCGAACCGGCGTCCTACGGCGATGCCTCTCTGGCCCTGGGCGGGGAGTACTACGCCCCGGCGGTCCGCTGGGCCCAGGAGCTGGACATGCTGGAGCCCGGTTTCGACCTCCAGGCCGGGTGCGCCCGGTCGGATGCGGTGCGCTATCTCTGGTGCGCCTTCGACCGGCCGGACAGCGGGGCGGAGCGCTTTGACGACGTGCCCGACAGCGCCCCCTATGCCCAGGCGGTGGGCTGGGCGGTGGAGGAGGAGATCACCAACGGCACCTCCGCCGATTCCTTCTCCCCCCGGCAGCTGTGCGACCGGGGGCAGATCGTCACCTTCTTGTACCGGGCGTACCAGTGACGTGCAAGGTTGCACCGCCGGGCCTATTTCCGCGAAAAGATCCCCCAGCGGGGGATCTTTTCTTGCACGGAAAGGGGCAACCGACGGGGCGTTATCCCTCCCTGGTGGGAGGGATAAAAGATGCAACAGACAAATAAGTACAAATTGAACCTGATCGAAAAGGACGATACCTTTTCCCCGGACCCCTTGAACGACAACATGGAGAAGGTGGAGGAGGCGCTGGAGCGCGAGACCGCCGCCCGGCAGGCCGCCGACGCCGCCGAGGCCCAGGCCCGGGCAGGCGCCGACTCCGCCCTGGACACCCGGCTCCAGGCGATTGAGGCCCACAAGATCGTGTTCGGCAGCGCCAACAACACGAGCACCACGGCAAACCTGGGCTTCACCCCCCTGCTGCTCTACGTGACGGGCATGAACGGGGCGATTTGGATCCACAAGAATTACCACCCTTACAGCGGCCTGTACATCGTGGAGGGCGGGTTCCACCACGATGGGGCCTACGCCTCCTGCGGCTATGTCGCCTTCGTCTGAGCGCTGGAAAAGCCCCCCGGGAAGATTCCCGGGGGGCTTTTTTAGGGTTATCGCGTGTGTTCCGTGTCAGCTGGTCAAATCAGTACGCGGACTGATCCCAGCAGACGTAGATGCAGGTCACCACCAGGGGGTTCTGAGGATCGACCACCGCGGCGACCTTCAGCTGGCGCCCAGTGACGGGGCTGATGGAACCGGCTTCGTTCAGGGTAGCCAGATCGGTGATGCCGGGCCAGATCTCGCCGGAGACATTCTTCGTCGGGTTGGCCACGACGCCCGTGACATCATCGGACTTGGCACCCTTGTTCAGGTTGACCACCTTGGCGTCGGCCACCCGGTACAGCTTCGCGTTAACGTTGGCCTGACCGATGCTTCTCTGTTCGGTGAAGGTGGCGGTCTGAGCGTCGCGAGTCACGGCGGAGTAGATCACACTATCACCAATTGCAGTGTACGCATTGTTATCGTCATCCACAGTATGGATGGTGTCGGTACCCATGGTGAACTGGTTCGCGAGGCTCACGCGATGCGGGTTGACGGTGGAGCGGATGCCGGTGCCCGCGGTCCACACGCCGCCCGCGTTGTAGTTACCGGCGGTGTAGATGGGCTGGCCGTCGTTGGCCTTCAGGCCGGTGTCCTTCAGGTTATAGAAGGTGTCCTTGACCAGCCGCTTGTTGGCGTAGTCATCGAGGCCATTGGAGAGGCCAGTGGTGCCGGTAGCTTGAGTGGGATCGTTGGTCAGCCACACCTGCTTCAGCTCGCCGTCCTCATAGAGGTCGTACTTCCAGGCGTCGATGCCCCAGCTGTTGATGGAGCTGTAGCCCGGGTTGCCCACGTAGTACAGGCCGGAACCGCCGCTCCAGGACACAGCGGCCTTGGGCAGGATGATGGTGTCGATCTTCATGGCGGTCTGGCCGCTCTGGGCGTAGGTGTAGGGGCTCTCGGTGTAGTAGGTCATCAGGTTGGCAGGCACAGCGGTCCAGGCGCTGTTCAGCTCGATGTTCGTACCGGCGCTCCTCGTAGTATTGTCGCCAGAATTTCCGCCGTTCATCTTGATGAACACGCGGTCGGAGTTGCCCTTCAGCTCGCTGATGCCGGTGTAGACCTCAGCCTTCACGGAGTCGGTGCCGAAGCCCTCCACCAGGATGAACTTGGTGGCCTCGGTGAAGTACTTGTCGCTGCTCTCGGTCACGCTCGTATGCGCAACGCCGTTAGCCCGGTCGCTGTAATTGATGGTCTCCCGGGCGCCCAGGGTCACATCGTCGCTGGTGATGACGATCTCGCGGGTATCAAAGGCCGGGTTGGCAGTAAGGCCGTCAGTCTTGTAGGCCGCGTACTTGACGCCCAGGCGGGCCATGTTGGCCAGATACTCGTTGCGGTTGTTGCTGGAATCATAGATGACGCTGTCCACGATGCCGCCGTTGACGGTGAAGCCGGTGTACAGGCCCTCGCCCAGACCGTTGTTCTGGCCGCCGCTGGTGGAATCACGGAAGGGAGTGCCCAGCAGAGCGGTGCTGGTGAGCTCATACAGGTTGATGCCGCCGTCCATAGCAGCATAGCCGTCGCTGGGATGGATCTGCTCGGGAGTACTGCTGGTGTCCTTGCCCGCCCAGAACTTGCTCACGGGCACGGTCTCGACCTCGCCGTTCAGGTTCACGCCGGTGAGGTAGTAGTTGAAGGTGCTGGAACTGGTCTTCTGGTCATAGTCCAGATAGGTGCCGTACAGGAAGCTGGAGCCGTAGGTGCGCTCAGCGCCCAGGTACTTGCCCTCGTAGTCGGTGTAGAACTTGTAGGTCTCGTTGGCGTAGCCTTCCACCCAATCCGGGTGCCACTTGTTGGTTTCGGCGTCGTCATAGACCCAGCCCTGGGGGATGGCGCTGATGGGCGCTTCGTCCCTGTCGGACGCCTTCAAGTTTTTGATGACCACGGTGTCATAGAACTTGGAGCGGTTCAGCACGGTGCCATTGTCCAGGGTGACGGTGCCGGCGGCCCGGTTGTAGGCCACGACCTTGCCCTCCACGGTGGCGGTCACCTTGTGCAGCAGGAAGTAGGAGCTCTCCAGCTGGTCCTTGCTGTTCCAGTTATTGATCGCGGTGGCCTCGTTGGCGGAGACATCGCGGCGGGTGGTGCCGGTGATGTGGATGCCCATCTCGTAGTCGCCCAGGGCGCTGGCGGAGTTGCCCACCAGGGCGTCCTTGGCCAGCACGCCGGTCCGCACGTCGCCGACGATCTTCAGGTTCTTATCGACGGCGCCATTGCCTCCCAGATTATTCTTGTCGCCCTCGACGAAGAAGGAGCCGTTGTTGGTCGACTCGGCGTTGGCGTCAGTGAAGTTCACCACGGGCACGCTGATGGTGGGCACGCGGTTCACGCTGTTGGACTCGGTGACCTGAGAGGACTCGATGTTCAGCGCGATGACCGCGTCCACCGTGTTGTCCTTGTTGTTGGAGATGACCTTGTACAGCTTCACGGGGCTGGCGTACTGATTGGCGGGAGTCGCGCCGTTCAGGGCCACACCGTTGCCGCTGCCCAGGCCGGTGCCCGCGGTGGACTCGTCGGCGTCCGTCTCATCGCCGCCGCCGCCAACTGCGGAGGGGACCGTCAAGGTGCCGAACTTGCCGAAGGAGTTGTTGAACACGGCGGTCTTGTCGCTGTTCACCTTCAGCTCGGTGCCGCCGATGGCGTCGCACAGGTCGGTGACGTTGGCAGCGCCCTGGTCGGTCAGATCGGTGTTGTCGGCGTAGACAACATCAGTCTTGGCCTTGTCGAAATAGGCGTAGGTGGGATGGCCTTTGGTGTTGTCGAACTTGTTGGAACGGCCATCGAACCAGATCTTCACCTTGTGGCCGAACAGGTCGATGCCGGTCTCCAGGTCGAACTTGTCGTTAGTGCCGCTGATGGTATAGGTGTCATTAGTGGTGAGGGGGGTGCCATCAGTTTGCTTCATGGTAGCGTCCGCCTTATAGGTGCCCTCCCAGGCGTAGGGAGTGACGGTGAACTGAACATTGACAGGCGTACCATTCTGCAATTCACCAGAGACCGCCGTCACAGGCGTGACCTTGACGTATCTGCCGGTGTCTCCGTTGGCGATCGAGATGGTGCCGCCAAAGCCCAGGCGGGTGTTCTTCTCGCCGGTCTGCTGGTTGCCGATGACCACGCCGTTGCTGGCATAGGTCAGGCCGAAGTTCAGCCAGCCCAGAGATGAGTAGTTGCTGTAAGTGTCATAGTCAGTGTGGTCGCCGGACTGATAGCCGAAGGCGGGGGTGTAGACCACCCGGGTCTTCTGAGCGGCCTGGAACAGGATGCTGGCCACCACGTCCCGGCGGGAGGCCAGGTGCAGGGTGTTGCCGTAGTGGGTGGTCTTCACGTCGTCCAGCAGGCCCCGCTGGGTGGCGGTGGCGGACACGTTCACGATCCACTGGGCGCCGGTGAACTCATTGTTCTTGTCGTAGCCCATGGCCCGCAGCACCATAGCCAGCGTCTCATACCCGGTGACGGAGTCATAGGGGTTGAAGGTGGTGGCGGTGGTGCCCTTGATGTAGCCCGCGTTCCAGCAGTAGCCGACGTAACCCGCGAACCAGTCGTCAGCGCCCACGTCGGTGAACGGATGAGTGGTGGTGTACAGGTCCATCTTCTCGGTGCCGGTGTCGCCGGTGGCCAGGCGGTAGATCAGGGCGGCCACCTCGGCGCGGGTGATGTTGTCGCCGGGGCGGAAGCCGCCCTCGTCGCCCTGGAAGACCTTCATGCCGGTCAGCACGTCGGCGGCCTCAACGAACGCTTCCGTGATCTGATCAGCGTCGCCGAAGGTCTTGACGGGGTTGGCGGCGCTGGCGGACAGCATGAGGCTGAACGCCATGACCATCGCCATGACCAGCGCGAGGAACTTCTTCAAGTTTCTCATTGGATTGTTTCCTCCTTGTATTATTTTGCCGTTTTTTCGCAACTTTTAGACGGTGATTTAATGGGATGAGCCATCCTCTCATAACCGGGGCGGGCAAAAGAAACGGGCGGGCTCCGAAGAGCCCGCCCAAACAAGGCGAGGAAAGCTTTGTCACTGGCCAGGGTCGCGGGCCACGTCCAGGATCATCTGGGCGCAGCGCTCGATGCCCACCAGGCTGGCGTCCAGGGAGAGGTGGTAGTTCTGGCTCATCCCCCACTCCCGGTCGGCGTAGTGCTTGTAATAGGCCCGGCGGCGCTTATCCTTCTCCTCCAGCCGCTTCTCGGGGGCCAGGTCGGACTCGCCGTACAGCCGTACAACCCGGTCCGCCCGGTGGGGGATGGGGGCGTGGATGAACACGTTGAGCACATCGGCGCGCTCCCGCAGGATGTAGTCGGCGCAGCGCCCCACGATGACGCAGGGCCCCTTGTCCGCCAGCTCCAGGATCACCCGGCACTGGATGACCCACAAAAAGTCGGAGGTGGACAGGCCGTTCATGTGCTGGCGGGGGCCGCTGCCGCCCCCGGCGAAGGCGTAGGACAGCAGGGACTGCCAGGGAGAGGCGTACTCCCCCTCCTGCTCGATGAACTTCTCATCGAAGCCGGTCTCCACCGCCACCTGCTTCACCAGCTCCTTGTCGTAGTAGGGCACGTCCAGCAGCTCGGCCACCCGGCGGCCCACGGACCGGCCGCCGGAGCCGAACTCCCGGCTGATGGTGATGATCTGTTTGCTCATATGGGACCCTCCTTCTCACAGCTGACTTCCAGCCAGATGATATCCTCCGGGGGTGCGCCGTGACAGCACACCGCCCCCCGCCAGCCCGCCCCGGCGTAGCTTTTGCATGGACAGTCCGGGGGGACGGCCGCCCGCTGGGGCGGATACAGGGGCGCGTCCTCCCGCTTGCACCAGCTCTCCTTCAGGGTCCAGAGGCGGTAAAAGTCCTCCCAGGTGCCGTCGTACCGGGCCAGCTCCTCCCGGCTGAGCAGCCGCTGGGGCAGGCGCGCCCGCCGGGGACGGACCACCTCGATATCCACCCCCACGGGGGCGCCGGACAGGGCGCACAGGGCCAGCCCGCCGCTGTGGGACAGGGAGAACCACCGGTCCTCCCGCCCCCGAAAGAGGGGCTTGCCCCGGGGGGAGCGGTCCACCGGGGGCAGAGAGGGCCAGCCCCAATAGAGCCTGACCGCCTCATCCAGCAGCGGCCAAGCCAGCTGCCGCCCGTCCGTCCCGGCAGCGCCGTAGATAGCAGTCATGGCGCATCCCCTCCGCTTCTTTGTATATATTATACAATGAGCCCGTCCGGATTTCAAGCCTTTCCATAAAAAACGCCCCACGGGCCGGAGCGCGTCCGGTCCGCGGGGCGTTTGGCGGGTCCTGTGCCCCGGCGGGGCGGGTCCTCAGCGGGCGAAGCCCGTCCCGGTGAAGGGGGCCCAGTCCAGCCGGACGTACCAGCCTTGGCCGTGGCGGCAGACGGGGCAGACCTGGGGGGCGATGGTGGACTTGACGATCTCCCCGCAGTTGAGGCACATCCAGGCGGTCTCCTGTTTCTCGGCGAACAGCCCGCCCTGCTCCAGCCAGTCGGCCAGGGCGCCGAAGCGGTCGCCGTGGACCTTCTCGATCTGGGCGATCAGCTCGAACTGCCCGCCGATCAGGTCGAAGCCCTCGCTGTGGGCGGTCTTGGCGAATCCGGCGTAGTCGTGTTCGAACTCCTGGTACTCGTTGTGGCGGGCGGCCTTGAGCAGGTCCAGGGTCTTGTCCGACAGGTCGATGGGGTAGTTGCCGTCGATGGCGATGTTCTGCCCGGCGGAGGGCAGCAGCAGGTCGTAGAACACCTTGGCGTGGGCCCGCTCCTGGTCGGCGGTGAACTCGAATACCCGGGCCACCGACTCCAGCTGCTCCTTCCGGGCGGCTTCGGCAGCGATGGTGTAGCGGTTGCGGGCCTGGCTCTCCCCGGCGAAGGAGCGCATCAGATTTTCCCGGGTCTGGCTCTTCATGAAGTCCACATTGCCCTTGTGATAGTTCTGGTAAGCGTTTTGCATGGTCGTTCCCTCCAATGCAGTGATGGGAACAGTATGCCCCGTTTTGCGAAAAACTTTCATGCGGGTCTGGATGTCACCCCCCCGGCCAGGGGAGAATACACTGGGATGATGACGAACAAGGCCTGAAAGGCCGGACAGGAGGAGTTTCATGCTGCGGGCAAAAAACATTTGGGTGGCGGGGGGCGACCCCCGGCAGGCGGCGCTGGCCGAGCTGCTGGCCGACGACGGCCACGCGGTACATACCTATGCCCTGGAGCGGGGGGAGGGGACGGTCTGCGAACCGTCCATGGCGGGGGCGGACCGGGCGGACTGCGTGGTGCTCCCCCTGCCCGCGGCGGGGCCGGACGGGCGGCTCAACGCCCCCCTGGCGGCGGGGGGCCACGAGCTGGCCGAGATCCTGGACGCCCTGCGCCCCGGCCAGCTGGTGTGCGCCGGGATGACGGGGGAGGATCTGGAGCGGATGGCGGCGGAGCGGGGGCTGGTCCTCCGGGACTACTTCGCCCGGGAGGAGCTCGCGGTGATGAACGCGGTGCCCACCGCCGAGGGAGCCATCCAGATCGCCATGGAGGAGCTGCCCATCACCCTCCACGACGCCCGGGTGCTGGTGGTGGGCTTCGGGCGGCTGGGCCGGGCGCTGGCCCCCCGGCTGCGGGGGCTGGGGGCCCGGGTGTGGGTGTCCGCCCGGCGGTATGAGCAGCGCGCCGCCGCCGAGAGCATGGGCCTGGGCAGCGAGGGGCTGGACCATCTCCCCGACTGGCTGTGCAGCTACGACCTGGTATTCAACACGGTGCCCGCGCCGGTGCTGGGGGTGGAGGAGCTGGCCGCCCTCAAGGAGCGGGCGCTGGTGATCGACCTGGCGTCCCGGCCCGGCGGGGTGGACATGGACGCCGCCGCCGCCCTGGGGGTGCGGGTGATCTGGGCGCTGTCCCTGCCGGGGAAGGTGGCCCCCGTCACCTCGGGGCGGTACATCAAAGACACAATCTATCATATCATGGAGGGATCGGACCTGTGAACGATAAAGACTTGCGCGTGGGCTTTGCCTTCTGCGGATCCTTCTGCACCATGTCCAAGGCGCTGGCCGCCCTGGAACAGACCGCCGCCCGGTTCGGGCCGGTGACCCCCATCGTGTCCGAAACGGTGGAGTCCACCGACACCCGCTTCGGCGCGGCCCACGACTTCATGCGGGAGATGGAGCGCATCTGCTTGCGGCGGGTGGTCTCCACCGTGGCCGGGGCGGAGCCCATCGGCCCCAAGGGACTGCTGGACGTGCTGGCGATCTGCCCCTGCACCGGCAACACCCTGGCCAAGCTGGCCCACGGGGTGACGGACACCGCCGTCACCATGGCCGCCAAGGCCCACCTGCGCAACGGGCGGCCCCTGGTGCTGGCCCTGGCCACCAACGACGGCCTGTCCGGGTCCGCCCCCAACCTGGGGATGATGCTCAACCGCAGGCACGTATTTTTCGTCCCCTTCGGCCAGGACGACTGCGCCGGCAAGCCCGCCTCCCTGGTGGCGGACTTCTCCCTGGTGCCCGGCGCCATCCGGGCCGCTGCGAAGGGAGAGCAGCTCCAGCCCTTGCTGCTGGGAGCCGGATGATTTTTCTCCTTGCAATCAGGGCGGAAAAAGGATATAATCAATAGGACCATAAAATACGGAGATCCAACCCATAAAGGAAGTGAGACGCGTCGTGTCAGGCGATCCATTCAGTCGAAGTCGTATCCAGACCTCACGGCGCACCCGCTGAGTCAGCCTGTCCTGCCTCCCCGTGCGCCTGCCGCCTGTTGACGCCGCCGTCAACGGGACGATTTTACATGGGCCGCGGCGGGGGCGTTTTTTGCTCCCTTCGCCGCGCCGGGAAAGGTGTGAGCGCTTATGATGACCATCCACAAGACGGTGGACGGCAGGATGACCCAGCTCAGCTCCGTCACCGACGGCTGCTGGGTGAACCTCATCAACCCCAGTGAGGACGAGCTGAAAACGGTGGCCGCCACCTTGGCGGTGGAGCCCACCTTCCTCCGGGCGGCTCTGGACGAGGAGGAGACCTCCCGGATCGACAAGGAGGACGGCTCCACCCTGATCATCGTGGACACCCCCGCCATGGAGCAGGACGAGACCGGGGTGGTGTACTCCACCCTGCCCATGGGGATCATCGTGACGGACCGGCACATCATCACCGTGTGTTTGAAAGAGACCTCGGTGGTCCGGGACCTCCAGGCCGGCTCGGTGCGGGACGTGCGCACCGAGCAGCGCACCCGGTTCATCCTGAACATCCTGCTGCTGGTGGCCAAGCGGTATTTGAATTACCTCAAGCAGATCGACAAGACCTACAATCATATGGAGCGCCAGCTCTACAAGTCCCAGCGCAACAAGGAGCTGATCCAGCTGCTGGACCTGGAGAAGTCCCTGGTCTACTTCAACACCTCATTGAAGGCCAACGAGGTGACCCTGGAGAAGATCCTCCGGGGGCGGATCGTCACCCTGTACGAGGAGGACCACGACCTGCTGGAGGACGTGCTGATCGAGGTGCGCCAGGCCATCGAGATGGCCCAGATCTACTCCGACATCATCTCGGGGATGATGGACGCCTTCGCCTCGGTGATCTCCAACAACCTGAACGTGATCATGAAGCTGCTGGCCTCCGTCACCATCCTGATGACGGTGCCCAACATCGTGTTCAGCTTCTACGGCATGAACGTGGGCGTGCTGCCCTTTGCCGGGAGCTTCTGGCCCCCGCTGGGCATCTCCATCGCCATCATCGCGGTGGCTGGGATCATCTTGAAGAGGAAGGACCTGCTGTAATCAATAGAAAGCTCCCCCGGGCCTGGGCCCGGGGGAGCGTTTTGCTGTCTGAGCGGATCTAGCGCCAATGCCGCTGGATGAAGTCGGCGGTTTTTTTGCCGCAGAAAACCGCCAGCGGGGCGAACACGAAAAGGCAGAGGAACAGATAGGCCACAAACAGGAGATTAGTGGCGATGATGGGGAGGTCAAAGTGGAATCCCACAAAGCGGTGGATTTCCAGAAAGATTTTGACGGCTAACAGCCAATATCCGACGGACAGTATGTTTCTTAGAACGCTATATTTTGTCATTCTATAATTAAATAATCATCGATGTTTGGGTAAGTTCCATTGGTGCGCATAGAATAATTGTCAAGAATATAATCTAAATTTTCAAATACCATGTCACCTGAAACAGCTTCTGCCTCAACTGTCAACACTAATTTGACAGTGTCACCCACTGCATAACGACTCCGTAAATCACCATTGAACTGCCAAAATATGTCACCAGCGTCACATGCAAAAATTAGCTCAGTCATATTTTCTTCTTCGCTATAGTTAATAGCGGCGATTTGGTCTGAAAATACAATTTGATCGCCAACGGAATAGTCTCTTAAATCATTCACAAACAAGCCATATGTTGTATCGTAGAATTGGTTAGACAGTTGAGTGGCATTCAATGGTTTATTAGAGTTTAGAGTATAGGTTCGCGTACTTAACCACTGGTTACTTGGCTTAATAAATTGTTTGTTGAGATCAGGTATATATTGCACATCTGCACCATTTAACTTAAAAGAATCTTCAGGCGGAAGGTTCATGCCTGATGTACCGCGTGTATCAGGGGTATAGACCCAGCATCTTAAATAACAATCAAATTTTGTGTTTTCTTTATCGTCTATGAAGTGAACTTGATACGCACCTCTTGGGTCAGTAGCAGACGGGAAGAAAGATTTGATTTGGTTATGTTCTACATGCCCCCCCCATAGCCCATTTCCATCATAGACATAACCTCCATTGTTAGGATATTCAGCTATTAGAGTAAGGGTTTTGGTCCAGCTCCCAAAAGATGTATATACAAATGCTAACATTCCAGAATTTTGTTCTTCCAAGTAGGCAAATTGTTCTAAAGCTAGAACTTCGTTGGCAGCATCGCCAAATTTGTGGAAACCACTATGTTTTTCGCACCAGTCAGAGCCGTAACTTGTGCTGCCCTCGCTTTCTTTAATTAATGCTTGTCCAGCCAGACGGACTATCCATTTTGCAATCTTGAATTTGTCTAACCACGAGAGCTTGTACTGGTCATTCTGAGTAGGAATTAGTGTTTCCACATCTGAAGTTATATCAAAAGAAGGAGCACTAATGGCTTGAACAGGAATTGATAAAGAGAAAATGATTACAATGGCTAAAACTAGTGAAATGACTTTTTTCATTTTCACCACATCTCCTTAAAAATATATGCAATAATTTCATGGATGCACATGTAAAACGTAATAGGAGGTGATTTCCAAAACAAGGCTAAGATGCCGATGATATGATTTAGTACATTATTTTCCTCTCCTTTCAAAGATTTTTGGGGCTCGTTTGAAAATTGTCAACATACCCAAATGGCGGCTCTTTTTCCGCCATGCTTTACCAATTTCCCTTGGAATGCACCAAGTATTCCTGCGTCAAATTGGCTCCGCCTAGCGAAAAAATCTCTTGCCGTTGGGCATATTTCAATTTTCAAACAGTGCCTAGGTATTTCTAATATTATCATAATGTGAAGAAATATGCAACTATTATTTTCCAGAACAATAGTTAGTTGGATAAAAAACAAGGGATAATGATAGAGTGCTGGGTGTGGGCCACGGATGACCCATACCCAGCACTCCGCACTGTCACTCCAATTCAAACTGTCCCGTATAGAGCTGGTAGTACCGCCCCTTTTCCTCCATGAGCTGGGCGTGGCTGCCCTTCTCCATGATGCGCCCGCCCTCGATCACCACGATGCAGTCGGCGTTGCGCACGGTGGACAGCCGGTGGGCGATGACGAACACCGTGCGCCCCTCCATGAGGGCGTCCATGCCCTGCTGGATGTGTCGTTCGGTGCGGGTGTCGATGGAGGAGGTGGCCTCGTCCAGCACCATGATGGGCGGGTCCTTGA
>CAJTTS010000039.1 GCA_910579155.1 uncultured Oscillospiraceae bacterium
CACGCACGGTGCGAAGCGGGGGAAAATCCGCTCTGACTGCTGTTCTCTCACGAGGACAGTAAAAGCGGCGGATTACCTATCGCTATAACGATCCGGGCGGATACTCTGGACCGCAGGACAGCATACCTGACCATGTAGGCATCGTGGAGAAGGTGGAGAACGGCAGGGTATGTACTGTGGAGGGAAACTCCGGGGATAAGTGCTGTCAAAGGAGCTATCCAGTGGGGTATTATGAGATTTATGGATATGGAATAATATAAGGTACACTAGCCCATACACAGCGCAGAGTCATTGCGACAGTTCCATATCATGGAAATAAAATTCCAACTAACATTTTGACGTATAAATGATAAAGTGTAGCCTCGTCTTATACGCTGTAAAGACGAGGCTACATTGTCCAATTAAAGCATCATTTACTTTGCGGAAGAATCTTTGCGCGCATCCAGCTCCTGGCGAATTTCCGCCATCTTTTCAGGAGTCAGATCATAGAATTTCATCGCAATCAAGTTCACAATCAGGCCCAAAATAACCATGCCATACATACCGAACAAACCAATAGCCAACAGTTTACTGGAGAACGGCGTGGTAGCGTCCGGCAATTGATTGCCAAAGCCGACCATTGCAATCAAAACACTGACTAGGGTCGGGCCGATGGAAGAAATAAATTTATCGGCAAAAGAGAACAGGCTGCCAATCAAGCCCGGCAGATAGTTTCCACTTCGGTACATCTCATAGTCGATTACATCTGCCACCATAGGATTGGTAACATTGGATGTGACCAGAGTCAGGCCCTTATACAGACACCACAGCACCAGATAGGCAAGCGTGAAGAAGCTCCAGCCGTTAAAGCCTTCCATCCCGGGGAAATTCATGCTGTGGGGATCGCCAAACACCCACAATGCAATGCTGAGCACACACACGACGATTCCGCCCCAGCTTCCGAAATTCATCGCCTTTTTGGGACCCAGCTTCCGTGCGATGCCGCCCATGCCCAGCAAGAGCATCAACAGGCAGGGAACTAACGTATAGGCGTTTGCGCCACTGTTGAGCTTCGCATTTCCTGCGGTGATGGCAAACAGGATCACGACGACGGTCGCGTTATTCTGGCAGACAGTGGCCAGCTTATCTGACCCGGCGGAAAGGATCAGCATCTGCAAGGGCCGATTGTGCTTGAGAACCTCCCACGCCTGCTTTGCGTCAAATGCCTTTTTGGAAGGCGCCTTGAAATTCTCCTGTTTGACATCCTTATTTTTGAAACCAAAGCACGCCAACAGACAAAATACGATTGTAATGCAGACATAAACCAGCCACCATTTTTTGAAGAAGTCTATATTGAACTTTCCACCGGAGGCAGGCAGCAGGTGAGAATACACGATAATGGGCAAAATGGAGTACATGATCTGTAGGCTGACGCCCCGAATCAGTCCAACACTTGCGCGCTGTTTCGGGTCATTTGTCAAAACCTGTGCAGTAGAACGGGTCGCCGGATTGTACATTGATGCACCTAAAACGAACACCATGTAGATGATGATATACACTACCAGGCGAAGGGTTGTATTTTCAGGCAGGGCGTTGGGCACAAACACCAACAGGCCGGAGGACACCACGCAGATCACCATACCAGCCAAAATCCAGGGGCGGAACTTTCCGAGGCGGGTATTGGTACGGTCCACAGCCGCACCAACGCCCAAATCGGTGACTGCGTCCCAGAGACGGAATATCGTGATAAACGACCCTGCCAGCACAGTCCCCACGCCAACAATGCCTGTCAGATAATACTGAAAATAGTTGGTAAAATTGGTGAACACATTCATCGAGATACACAGCCAGGAAGCGAACACAAGTTCCCAAATCGCTGCTCTCTTTGCATAGGTCACGCCAGAACCATTTGACATATTGACTTCCCTCTTTTCTCTAAAATAATGATGATGCAGAACATGATTTTGTTGTGAATTCTGACTGCAGTTGTTTCCACTGCGACAATTTACCTGTTACAGCAGACAAACATTCCCATCGCATTCTGGACAGAAATACGTTGTGATTTAAGTATAGCAACTCGCCCACCTCAATAATAGGATAATCTATTCCAGTTAGCACGTCTCTACTTTTTATACAAAAAATTCGACGGTGGAGAACAAATATTTATGGCTCTGCCTCTCCAGTCAATTTGAAGGCAATTCTTCCGATGGGACCGCTCACGACCCAACTGATCAGAGAGCTCAACAGCCACATGGGGACAAAGTTCCAGAGCCAGCCAGCTGCCGCCACAGCAAAGCTCTGCCCATTTAAGTACATCACATTAAACCAGGTCATGACCGTTGAGAGGACCAAAGTATAAATGACGTTGATGGACAACGTAAAAACGATGCCATAGAGCGGGCCGCGATCAATTTTTAGCTTTACGCAAACCGCCTGTGCAAAGTTCACCGCCGGAACGAACAGTCCTACGATGCAGGCTATGGGATAAGCGATACCAAAATTCATCCCGAACATTGCCGGAATAAAATGATCCAGGTTACCTTGTAAAATGGTCAACAGCTGTGCGGTTATACATAGCGTACTGCACGTGAATATATTCAGGAGCAGCACATTCACCAGCTTTGTCTTAAGTTTCATGTTATCGGTTCCCCTTTTGAAATCTTATCCGCCAGTTCAGAGCAATATATTTTTGTGCCAAAAAGACCCGCTTTCTCCTGGATTTTTTTGCGCACCAGCGGCTCACAGCCTTCTGGGACCAAGAGCTTGACCTTTTCCCAAATCATTTCATCGCTGAACCGCTCGTCCTTGTCGAAGGGAACCACGTCACAGGTATCCTGATACCACTCCAGGACCCGTCTCATCAAGCGCACTTCAACGCTGGTCACGGCATCTTCACCGGCCAGATTGCACAACTCTCGGGGATCATTCACCATATCGTACAGCTCACACTGGCCATGGGCTCGGTAAATATATTTCCATTTGTCATCCCGGACCATCGCCCCTTTTGCATGGGCCTCATTGTCATGCTGCGCGGCATAGCGGGGCCACATGACCGAGAACCGAAAACCGTTTTTAACCTCCGGGTCTACAGATTCGCTGCAATGGGCCTCGTCCGCCATACGGCCCCCTTCGCAAAATACGGCGTCCCGAACGGTTGCTTTCCGATCAACCACCACCGGCATCAAAGAGCGCCCAAAATGGGTATGCTGGGGCTGTACGCCTGCCAGGTCCATAGCAGTGGCATAGAAATCCACCAGCTCGGCAAAGCTGTCCGTAATGCCCGGGTCCACACCCATATCCTTGGGCGGCTTGATCAGTAAAGGCACACGGGTCAGAACATCCTCAAAACAATTCTGTGCCTTCTCGCTGATCCCATAGTCACCAGTATAGTCTCCATGATCGCTGAAAAAGAAAATGGCGGAATTATCATACTCGCCAGCATCCTTCAATGCGTCGCAGAGCTTCTGGAATTGCCGGTCTACCTTCATGCACATTCCCAGATAGATGGCCCGTAGCTCGTCCCACTGGGCCTCCGTCATGCCATCCATGTTTTGATACTGCCGAAGCAGTGTCTCCATCCTCGCCTTGCTCCGGCTGTCCTCCGGACGAATACGGGGCGGGAGCTTCGTGCGGTCAATAGCAGAAAAATAAGGCTCCTCTACGTTATAGGCAGGATGTGGGTACAGGGTGCCCACAAAGAGGCAAAGCGGGCGGTCATCCACGCGGTTGTGGATTCGGGCGCAAGCAGCGTCCACATCTTCATCGTCTGCGGTATAGTTGCGGCCCTCGGCATCCGTTTGCAGTTCACCGTTGCAGAAAGAGTAAAATTCCGGACTGTCGGGACGGCCTCTTGCCGCTTTATTTACCATGCCAGGAGCAGGCGGCACGTCGCCGCCATAAAACATCTCTGTGACATGGGATTCGATCAGCCCTGGGGTGTTTGCGGACACCAGATCATTGTGGGCGTTGGCCCAGACATAATAGCCCGCGTCTTTCAGCTCTTTGAGCAACGTGGTTTCCTGCTGACGAAGCAGATAGCCCATCGTGCGGTGACCAGTGGTGTGGGGATAAAGTCCGGTGAAAAAGCTGCACCGGCTGGGCACACACACCGGGTTTTGACAGTAGGCATGGCGGAAGGACACAGCGTCTGTTTGCGCGAAACGATCCAGAAACGGAGTCTGAGCCGCTGGGTTGCCCATGTGTCCCATGGTGTCCCACCGCATTTCATCAGGGTTAAAAATAATAATATTGGGACGTTTTTTCATAATTGATTCTCCCATTTAAAGTATTATAACTAACAGAAGGCAGCAACAGGCTGCCTTCTGTGTGACTCGCTATTGGCCTCTCAAGTTTTGTCTGGCCGTGTGCTCGGCCTGAGCAATTTCCACCAGACGACTTTCCGCATGGCTCAGCAGAGTTCGAAAGCTTTCACAGAAATAATTGTGAGGGACTCCAGCCTGATACACCCAATCGTTTTTACAGCCGCCATTGCAAATAGTTTTCCACCGGCAGGAACCACACTCCTCCGGCTTATCGCTTCCCCAACTCTGGAAAGCTTTCGCTTGTTGGCTGTCGGCCAATTCAAGCAAGGATTCTTCCCCCAAGCACTCTAATTTCCATTCATCCAAAACATAGAAATCACAGGGATATACCGATCCATCTCCTTCTACAACAAAATAGGTTCCGCATCGTCCACAGGTAGCACAGGTACCAGCCCCATCCCCCAGCAAGATATGGATGTAGTCATCAAACAGACGGATGCTGTGATAATTCCCTTGTTTCCAGTCCTGGTACCAAAGATCAAACACCCGGCACAGGAACTTTCCATATGCGTCCGGCGTCAGGGAAAAAGGCATAGTTCCCCGCTCGATTCCAATCGGGTCCAGGCAGGCAATAAACTGGATAAAACCGAAGCCCAGCTTTTTTAGTTCCTGGTAAGCCTTTTCCGGGCTGCGCGCACAGGGGCCGGTCACCACGCACAGAGCGTTGATCTCCACTCGATGCTTTTGCAGAAGCCGTACCGCTTTGACCACCCGGTTCCAGGTGCTGTTTCCCTCTGCGTCTGTGCGGCAGCGGTTATGGTTGTCTTTGAAGCCGTCTAATGAAACACCCACCAGAAAACGCTCCTGCCGGAAGAATTCTGCCCAGGCATCGTCCAACAGTGTACCATTAGTCTGTATGGAGAAGGATATCGTCACATTTTTGGGGCACAGCGCCCGTGCTTTTTCCACGAACCTCTGAAAAAATTCCAACCCAGCCACTGTCGGCTCCCCGCCCTGGAACGCAAAGCTGATTGCTCCTCCAGGGTCTACGCTGTGAAATGCCTCATCCAGCAACTGATCCACCGTGTGCTGATCCATAATACCCATGCTTTTCTGCGCACGGTTGTTCCCCTCATCCTCATAGAAACAGTACCGGCACCGTAAATTGCAGAGACTGGAAGCGGGCTTTATCAAGAAATTTAAGAATTTCATGCCGATCCCTCCTGGCACACAATAGAGTAACTGGCGGCAGCAAAGGCTTGGCGCTCTATGCCACAGAATAGCGGACCGTATTATACACGCTGATAAAGATGATAACCACCATCAAAGCCATGAATAACTTGTCCACCGCTGCACCGCTGATTTTTTTGTTGACCGCACGGCCCGCCATCCCGCCGCCGATACCACCGCAGACCATGAGAATCAGAGCGCTCCACGCAAAGTCTGGGACGCTGTGAGTCAGAAGCGTTGTGAGCAGGCTGGCAATCTGACTGAACAAAATAATGTATAGTCTGTTCTGCGCGGCGGTTTTCGTATCCATTCCAAAGAAGAAAAACAGTACGACCAGATTGATCGGTCCGCCGCCGATACCCAGAAAGCTGGACATGATCCCCAAGACGAGGCCGATGCACAGGCAGATCCCCAGCCCGTCCACCTGGTGGGTCCTGATACGGTCCTTGAATATGGTGTACAGCAGGGTAGCCAAGGTAATCGTGGCCAGACACGCTGCCTGGACCGCCCCCACAGCGTTGGGGTCTGTAAACAAACCTTTGACCAGGCTAAACAGTTGTTTCCCAACGATTCCACCAACCGCCGCACCAATTGCCAAAGGCGTCCCGGTTTTGACATTGATTTGGCTGCCGCCGGATACGGCATTTCTTACCACCGAATAGCAGCTCATGGAGAGCACTGTCAGCCCGGACAGAAAACTGATGGTGGATACGCTGGCCAGCCCGAACATATCCAATACAGGCTTGATGATCACTCCGCCGCCGATCCCGCAAATCGCCCCAGCCACCGATGCTAAAAAACTGACAAGCAGGTAAAAGACAGACTGTAACATCCCTTTCCTCCCTTTCAATCTCGCGCATCAGTCCATTAGAGTATTTTGGTATTCCAACGCATCTATCGGAGAGCGGCGGCGTCCAAATGCCAAGGTGAAGCCTTCCTTCTGGCGCTGTTCGGCCAATGCCTGCATCTTGGCGCTTGTTTTGACAGGAGTGCATCCAGGGATGAGCTGTTCACCGTCACTGAAACCCTCCGGCCTTCCGGCCAGTTCCCTGGATAGAGCGGAGCGGAAAACAGCCATCTGGTCAGCGTACACAGGATCGTCAGACAGGTCATGCTGCTCTTTGTAATCCGTCAGCACGTCAAAAAGCTGTTCCTTTCCGCTGGTGACATACCAAATGTACTTCAACCGTCCATCTGTGATGTAGTGGCTCCCCTTCTCATACACGAAGTTGTGCGCCCCGCCGCACGGCTTAATCTTTGCATCGAACATGAAGTCGTGGCAGCATTCCCCGTGGATGTAAGATCGCCAGGTCCCGGGTGTCTGACCGCGCAGAAGGGGAACCAGACTGAGGCCATCCACGCTGGAGGGCACAGGAAGCCCCGCCAGGTCAAGGATCGTGGGCATGATATCCGTCCAGCTGACGGGATCGTCGATGATTTGCCCGTCCGGGATGTCAGGCCCCATCATCAGGAACGGGATGTGAACCGCACCCTCATAGGGCCGGTTTTTCTGCATCAGGTAATGGTCGCCCAGCATTTCGCCATGATCGCTGGTAAAAATGACATAGGTGTTGCGGTCCATCAACGCTTTTGCCAGCAAACGGCTGACTTGGCTGTCCATAAAGGCAATATTGCCATAATAACCAGCATAGAGCCGCCGCTTATCCTCTTTACTGAGCGTATTGTACCGGGCCATGGTATTTCCGCTGCTTGCCGGGGGAACATCCCACTCAGAGAGATAGGGATCGTCCAAGTCGGTACGGCCATAATAGGCATTGTAATAATCAGCCGGGGGATTATGGGGACTGTGGGGAGCATAGTAGCCCACAAACAGCATGAAGGGCCGGCTGGGGTCCCTATTGTCTAAAAAGTCCAGCGCCCGATTGGTGGCCCACTTGGTTTGGTGGCAGTGGTCCGGCAGATGGAAAGGATAGGAAGCCCGGCTGTTGTTGCTGCTTCCCCCTCCATAGTAACCCCCGGTGTCCCCTTCCTCATGATCCCGCAAATATTTGAAGAACGCATCTGTGGTGTCTTTTTTCTCACTGCTGGGGTCACCAGGAAGGTAATACTCGAACCCGTAGCTCAGATCTACCGGATAGGTGTGCATGGTGCGGCCAACCAGGGCCGTCTGATATCCGCCCCTGCGCATCTCGGTAGGAAGGGTGGTATCCAGTGGCAGATACGGGATGCCGGTATTGCTGAACAGCCCGTGATGGGCGGGTGTCTGCCCGGTCAGAAGGCTGAGCCGCTGGGGGATGCAGAGCGGGCAATCGCAGTAGGCACTGGAAAAGTTCGCGCCTTGATACGCAATGGAGTCGATGTAAGGCGTGTAGATTCCCTCGCGCCGACCTGCGGCCCCAATGCAGTCATATCGCAGTTGGTCGGCATGGATGACAATAAAATTCGGGCGTTTTTTCATAGAGCTGCCTCCGTTCATTGATGTTTTGTGGAAACAGGTGCAGCTTTATGACAGTTGCACCTGTTTCCATGTGTCGTAACAGGTGACTTCATTATAAATAAGCAGCCCGCTAAATAGATAGCATATATCTACAAAGATTAGCAAAATACTCAAAAGATAGAGATGGAAATGAAAGCAAGGGGCCTTTGACGGTACACCGTATCGGTCAAGGGTCCCTTGCTTTCGTTTAGTCAGGCAGCTTGCCTGCCTTTCGAAACTCAGTAGGCGATAGTCCATATTCTTTCTTGAAGCACCTGGAAAAATAATTTCCATCCAACATACCGACGTGAGTGCAGATACTGCTGATGCCCAAATTCGTATAGACCAGGAGCCCGGCTGCTGTCCGCATCCGCTGTTTACTGATATATGCGGTTGCGGGGATGCCCACCTCCTCATGAAATTTCGTTGAAAAGCAGTTAGGCGTCAAACTGACCGCTTCGGCAATCTCTATCACCGAAATCGGACGGGATAGGTTTCGGTGAATATAATCCAGGGCAATACCAATGCTTTGGCTATAGTTGCTGCTCCAGTTACTGCGTACCAATGCACAGCTCCGCTCGATCATCCTCTCGCTGTGGCGTTTCATGTCCGGCAGGTTTGCCGTCATTCTTATTTTTAGCTTGAAATCATCCATCAGGGCATTAGTGCTTGTATCCGGGACCCTGGCTCTGTGAAGAGCTACGATGGTCAATGTGCGCAGACGGCTGGTACCCTCTACAACGTCAATGAGGGAAAAGGCAGAGATCCTCCCCTGCATCATCTTATGATATGCGCCCAAGGCTTTTTCAAAATTTCCCGCCTGAACCTGCTCGATATAATAAAACATTATCCCGGCATCCTTGATAGAAGAATCCTTACTGTCTGTGTCACGGTATTCGGGGATCGGGGGAAGCTGTCCTTTTGCATAGGTCTGCATATTGATTTCCCGCTCTCCCGACTCTACGCCTGGACCAAATAAAGCCACGAACAGGGTCCTGACTGCCAGCTTGACCTGTGTCTCGGTAATCATCGGCAGATTCTTGTGATACGCAAAAAAAGTGTCTCGGTCTGCTTTTGATGCGAATTCATGACCGGCGACCTCAGACGCCCGAAGTGTCTCATTCCGATAGGGGCCAATCAAAACAGCCTTATTTTCTACCGTTACGATGCAAAACGAAATGTGGTACCGGTTCTTAAAAAATAAACCCATCCGGTTGGGTGAATCGCGAAGGATCTGGAACGCGATATTATCCTCCTGCGCAGAGACATAGGGGGTCGGCAAAAAAAACTCCTCGACGTCCCGACTGCACATAATCGCATTCACGCCGTAAAAGGTTGAAATAAACAAAATACCTGTGTTGATTACAGCCTCTGCTACTGTGTCCATGAATAATCCCTCCGTTATTCTGCTTGTAGCCTTAAATCCAAAATTGTTTCGTATATCGTCAATTTGCACAAAAAATCCACAATTATTTCTACCTTAGCATATCACTATTTCAGGAAAAAAGTCAAGATTAAAATAGTTTTTTGCTATTTGTTCCAGGGCGAACCTGCTAACATAAACTCACTGTAGCAAAGCGCAGTTTAAATAAAACAAACTTGAGGAGGAACAAACATGAAGAAAAGAACATTGCGCAAGATGCTAGCTCTGATGCTCAGCATCGCCATACTGTCCACAATTCTGGCTGCTTGCAACAATAATTCTTCCAACAGTAGCGAATCGTCCAGTCCGTCACAAGGCACCCCGGATGTTTTGCCCAGTGCTGACACCAGCAATGAAAGCATGAGTGACGAAACACTCATTGTAGCTTTAATGGCCGAACCTACTACTATCACCGGATTAAACAGTTCTGCAACTGAAGCGAGCTTGGTGATTGCCGAATGTATCGGAGGAACTCTTTTGGAGTATGATAATGGCAACACAAAACCGTCTCTAGCAACCGGATATGAAACGATTGACGAAACCCATTACCGCTTTACCCTTCGTGATGGTGTCTGTTATTCCGATGGCACCCCCGTCACAGCCCAAGATGTTGTGTACAGCTTCACATGCTATGCAAACAGTGGTGTATCCTCTGCTTCCTATTTCAATATTGAGGAAACAGTAGCAGAAGATGATAAGCATGTTGTCGTAGCGTTTAATGAGTATGTGCCTGGCTGGGAATTTCTTGTGGCGGAAGGCAGTATGCCGATTTATAGTGAGGCTGGTGTGGAAGCTGTTGGCGGTCTGGAGGCCACTGACCGCAATGCTCCGGTAGGTTGTGGTCGATACAAGATGAGTGAATGGAAGAGCGGCGAATATATTTTGATTGAGCGAAACGAAAATTATTGGGACAAAGACTATACGGGCTACTATAAGTACATCAAATTCATTGGTATTAGCGATGCATCTTCCCGGCTGTTGGCAGTTCAGAGCGGTGACGCAAACGTGGCCTATAAGATCACTGCCACAGATTACATTGCCCTGGAATCCAACCCCGATGTCGAGGGTGTGATTACGTCCAACATTGATGTGTATAACTTGGGATTCAATTGTTCCTCTGAGAAACTGAGTGACCCGAAAATCCGTGAGGCCCTGGCTTATGCCGTGGACGCTGAGTCAGTGAATGCCCTGATCAACATGGGCCGCGGCAAGGTTGCTCAGGGCCTGTTCCCCGAATCCTTTCCCTACTATCACGAGGTTTATGAGGGCGGACACCTGCCCTTCGATCCCTCAAAAGCAAAGGATTTGCTCGCCGAAAACGGGTATCCGGAAGGTACCCTAACTCTTCGCCTCGTTTGTCTGGCAGGAAACCAAAATATTGCCACAATCATTCAGGAAAGTATGCGGCAAGCAGGAGTTACGGTGGATATCATTGTTGAGGAACAAAGTGTCTATGTTCAGGATGCCCGCAGCGGCAATTACGATTTGCAGATTATGACAACCAGTCTGGGATCCGTGCAACCCAACTGCTTTAACCAAGTGTCGCCAGCTCAGATTGGAAAGTCAATTGGTCAATGCCGCATCACCGACCCTGTAATGGCTGAAATGTGTGAGCGCGCGGCATCTTCTAATCCAGCAACTCAGGAACAGGGTTTCAGCGACATTATTGACTACGTTTTTGAGAATTACTGTCTTGTTGGCCTGTGTACCCAGAGCAAATACTGTGCTGTTACATCTGGCATCGAGGGACTGACTGTTGGTACCCGAATGAGTTATATTGATGTCTCTTATATGCACAAATAGGCATTTGCCGTAATGAAACTCTAATTTAATCATAAAAAGCGAAAGGCGGCTGGCCTGTCAACAGGACTGCCGCCTTTCGGGTTAGGAAGTGATTTGAAGATGCCAGAAAAACCCGACATTCTTCTGATTATGAGTGATCAACATGCTGCATTTTATACTGGGCATGAGGGGGGAATAGTAGAGACACCAAATATTGACGCTATTGCTGCGGAAGGAACTAGATTTGCGAATCACTACACCTCATGTCCTTTGTGCGTACCGGCACGAATGAGCTTTTTGACTGGGCGGCTCCCGACCAAGATAGGCGTAACAAGCAACACTCAGACGATTGCGGAGACAACGCCTACGTTTCTATTTCCACTCGTAAGCGTCGGATACGAGACGGTTTTGATTGGCCGGATGCATTTCAGAGGGAAGGATCTGCGGCATGGTTTCACAAAGCGGTTCGGTGGCGATATGACTTCAACCTGCTGGGCCCCTCAATGGAAGGAGATATGTGCGGAACGAGGACAGAAACTTGTTGCCACGTTTTCCACTAAGGGATGTCTCGATCTTTTGGGTGCCGGAGAAAGCCCTGTTCGACACTATGACAGCATGGTGGTTCAAACTGCTCTGGATTATCTTGCATCGCCCCATGAAAAGCCACAGTTCATCGTAGTTGGCACATTTGGGCCTCATTTTCCTTATGTAGCGGACGAAAAGCTGTATAAAAAATACAAGAACAAAGCATATTTGCCGCCTACATTTGATGAAATCCCGGACTATGTGATGGAAAACCCTTGGCTCCATGCGCATTGCAAACAGGTAGATAATTTTGCTGGGCTTAACGCCGTTGCGGCCTACTGCGCATTAATCGAAGAATGCGACCGAAATGTCGGCAAAATCATAAGCGCATTCAAAGCATATAGCCAACAGAACAATCGGGAAATTATATACGGATATATCAGTGATCACGGTGACACCGTAGGTGCAAGACATATGTATGGAAAACAAACCTTTTTTGAAGATTCGGCAAGAATTCCCTTTTTGCTTGCTGGTTGCGGTATTCCCCAGGGCAAGACGGTAGATACCAACACCAGCATCATGGATGTTGGATCGACCTTGTGTGAATTAGCGGGAACACGCTATGAAGGCCGTTTTGTTGATGGCATCAGTTTGGTTCCTCATATAAAAAATGGGACCATGAAGAATTTTCGGCCTGTTATCAGCCAGTTTATTGAAAGCCACGGCGGAGGGCAACAACCCTATAATGACGAACATAGAACTGCCTATGGCGTAATGGTTCGCAGAGGGAAATGGAAATATGTCGAATACCATGGGGCAGAAGATCAAGCCGTTCTCATTGATGTGCAGGCTGATCCTAATGAAAGAAAAAATCTTGCTAAGCTGTTTCCCCAAATTAGGCAGGAAATGCATGAGCTCGCAATAATGACCGTAGATCCTCGCATAGCCGAGATGGAGCACCAGGATCGTGAGACAATGTTTAACTGGTTGCAAACGTATGAAAGGGTGTCTGGATTCAGTGATCAAGAGCGTTGGAAGGACAATCCAGTTACGGCAAGAGGCCAGAACATTGTCCCATAAAGCATAGGATTTTCTCTGGTTGAATGCCATAAGTCCAAAGGGAAAAAGGGGTTGTACAAGTGATTGAATTAAAGAAAAAACCCTTCTGTTTAAATGATGCAGCTATTGAATGGATAGAACAAGTCAAATACAAAATGAGTCTGGATGAAAAAATTGGCCAGCTTTTCGTCCCCATTGGGTATTCAGGCGATCATAAGTATTTAGACGATGTGATGCTTCGCCACCATATTGGTGGAATCATGTATCGCCAAGGCAGGGCAGAGGATGTGCAAAATACTTTTCGGTATCTTCAATGTCATAGTCCTGTACCACTTCTTATAGGTGCAAATCTGGAAATGGGAGGCAATGGGATTGCCACTGATGGCACCATATTTGGTCGGCAGATGCAAATAGCGGCAACCGGAAACACAGAACAGGCCTACCGTTTGGGAAAAGTATCCTGTGCTGAGGCTAAGGCAGTGGGATGCAATTGGAGTTTCGCGCCAGTGGTAGATATTGACTTGAACTACCATAACCCCATCACAAATGTTCGCACATACGGGCAAGACCCAAATCAGGTATTGCAATATGCCTTGGCCTATAAAAGAGGAGCAGATGAAGAAGGTTTTGCTGTTGCAATCAAACATTTTCCTGGTGATGGTGTGGATGAGGTAGACCAGCATATCTTGGTGTCCGTCAATAGCTTGACCTGTGAAGAATGGGATGCCACTTATGGAAAAGTTTATCAAGGGTTGATTGATGATGGAGCCATGACTTGCATGGTAGGCCATATAGCCCAGCCAGCTTATCAGGAAGCAATTGACGGAAAAAAAGAACAGGCATTGATACCAGCAACACTATCTCCAGCCCTGCTGTCAGGCCTCCTCAGAAAAAAATTAGGATTTAATGGATTGATCATCACGGACTCCACTTGTATGGTTGGCTTTAATGTCCTGATGCCGAGGAGCCAGAGTGTTCCTTACGCCATTGAGGCAGGTTGCGATATGTTCCTGTTCAATAAAGATCTGGAGGAAGATTTTCAATACATGAAAGGAGGCTACCTAACTGGCATTCTCTCTGAGAAACGGCTAGACGAAGCGTTAACTCGCATTTTAGCAACCAAAGCTGCATTGGGACTTCACAAGTTATCCTCGCAGCAACGGGTTCCCGCCCCACAAGCTTTAGAAGTCATCGGTTGCAAAGAATTTAGAACTTGGGCAAAAGAATGTGCGGAACAATCTGTCACGCTGGTCAAAGATACGCAAAGAGCACTGCCGCTTTCCCCATCAAAAACGCCGAAGATCTTATTGGAGGTTCTGGGGAATTTTGAATCCTCCAAGCGCGTGGAGACAACATACAAATCCTTGTTGGAGGATGCGGGTTTCCAGGTGATTGTTTATCAGAAGGAGGTGTTTGGGACCGCTGACTTCAAAGTGGAAACATTTCGGTCTCGCTATGATTTGGTGCTTTATGTGGGAAACATGGAAACAGGTTCGAATCAAGTTACTAATCGGTATCAATGGTTCACTTTCCATGGAAATGGTGACAATTGTCCTTGGTTTACGGCAGAACGTCCAGTAGTTTATGTGAGCCATGGAAACCCTTACGCGCTGTTGGATGCCCCGCAAATCAAAACATTTATCAATGCATATACCAACCATGATGATGTCATCCAAGCGACAGTTGGAAAACTGGTTGGCAAAAGTGCATTCAAAGGTATTAGTCCAATCGATCCATTCTGTGGGAAAAGATACTTAAGTTATTGAGGTGGTGCTATGAACATACTTCTCATTGATATTGACACACTTCGACCGGATCACATGGGTTGCTATGGATATCAACGCAATACTACTCCATGCATAGACAGGATTGCCAAAGAGGGGGTTTGCTTCAATGAATACTACTGCTCTGATGCACCCTGTCTCCCCAGTCGGGCCGCACTTATAACTGGCCAATTCGGAATCCATAACGGTGTAGTTGGCCATGGGGGAACATCTGCTGACCGCCGACTCGATGGTCCTGAACGGGCCATGCAGGATAGAAGCGGAAAATACAATCTGCCGGTATTGCTGCAAGCCCATGGATACTACACCGTTTCATGTAGCTCATTTGCTCCTCGCCATGGTGCCTGGTGGTTCAATGCAGGCTTCCGCGAGTTATATAATGGTGGAAAGAATGGGCTTGAGACTGCAGATGAAATGACGCCGTGGGCAGTGAATTGGCTGGAAAACAATGCGAAAAAAACAGATAGAGTGCCTTGGTTCCTACACTTTCATCTCTGGGATCCCCATATGCCTGCCCGTACTCCCTCTGAAGTCAAAAACCATTTTGAGGACGAGCCACTGGCCGATCGTTGGATGACGCAGGATCGTATTGATTGCCAGCGACGGCACAATGTTGGGCCTCATTCCAGCATGGAAGTCACAGGTTATGATGACAATGGCCGTGCCAAAGGCCGTCAGGTGCTTCATATTGCTGATATGGCTGACTATAAAGCAGACATTGATGGGTATGACCTTGGTGTCTGGTACGCAGACTATCACATTGGGAAGTTGATTGATAAGCTGAAAGAGTTGAATATCTACAATGATACAGCCGTGATCGTTACCAGTGACCACGGAGAGTGCCTAGGTGAACTCGGCATTTACAATGAACACGGCGATGCCGATTATTGCACCACCCACGTTCCAATGATTATAAAATGGCCTGGTGCCGCATCTGGAATCAAATTGAACGGGCTTCATTATAATGTCGATTTACTCCCTACATTAGCAGAGCTCTTAGGTGGTTTCCGCACACTTCCCTTGCCCGCCGGTTGCGGAAAAGGCCCGGAGAATTTCTATGACGGCGAAAGTTACGCACATGATTTGCTGCGGGGTTTGGATTTGAGTGGTCGCGAGTATTTAGTGGTTAGCCAATGTGCTCATGTGTGTCAGCGTGCTGTTCGCTTCGGCAACTTCATTTATATTCGCACATACCACGATGGATACCATCTCACACCGGATGAAGAGCTTTTCAACGTCAAAGAGGATCCTCATGAGACACATAATCTTGCCAATGAGCTGCCAGAGGTCTGCTGGCATGGAGCATGGTATCTCGAACATTGGACGGCACAGCAAATGTTAAAAATGAGCGGCCAGTATTTTGACGATCCCATGTGGCGCGTTATCCACGAAGGCGGGCCATTCCACTGTAAGGGACATCTATCGGAATATTGCGACAGGCTAAACCGCACTGGGCGGAGCTGGGCAACGCAAGAGTTGACGAAGCGTCACCCAACCGAGTTTTAGATGGGCTGCTTATAGTGATGAACCTGCTGATATGTTCAAATACTTGAAAAAGGAATGGTGAGTTCCGTGAAACAAATGGTGCGTTTTCTGGTCAAGCGTATTCTGATGTTGATTCCCATTATGCTGGGCGTCATTATCATCATTTTCTGTATCCGCGCTGTTACCCCAGGTAATCCGGTGGATAGCCTTTTGAGTGAAATGGCTACGGACGAACAGCGTGCGGCACTTGAGGCCGAGCTTAATTTAGATAAGCCCCTTCCAGTACAGTTCCTTTACTATGTTAAAGGTGTTGTGACGGGAGATTTTGGGACAAGCTACACTACTCATGAGCCCGTTCTGAAAGAAATCTTAGAGCGTTTTCCAACTTCTATCAAAGTTTGCTTTGGCGCGGTTTTCATTGGTCTGGTATTGGGTGTTCCTCTGGGGATCATCTCTGCTCTCAAGCAATACAGTTGGCTGGACAGCATCGTCTTGGTACTCTCCATGATTGCCAATGCCACGCCCGGTTTCTGTCTGGCTTTCGTTCTGATTACTATTTTCTCCTTGAACTTGGGATGGCTTCCCGCTGTTGGCTTGCAAAGCTGGAAAGGATATATTCTCCCGATGGCGACAATCGGCCTGGCTAGTCTGGCTAATTATACCCGTATCACTCGCTCTTCAATGTTGGAGGTTATTCGTCAGGACTATATCCGTACCGCCCGCGCTAAGGGACAAAACGAGTTTAACATCACATGGAGCCATGCCCTACGTAATGCGGCTGTCCCCATTGTTGCCTCAGCAGGTCAGCAGGTGGGCCATCAACTAGGCGGAGCTCTTATCGTTGAAACTGTTTTCGGACTTCCCGGATTGGGCAAGTATATTGGCGATGCGGTCGGCCTTCGAAACTGGCCTGCGCTCCAAGGAGGAGTTCTGTTTCTTGCTTTGGTCTTTACATTAGTTAATCTGGCAACCGATATTGGATTTACTTTAGTAAATCCGCGGCTGAAATCCTCTATTATGAACAGTAAGGAGACCAAACTTGAAAAGTGGCTGGCTGGCAAAAAGGCAAATCAGCAAAAAATACTGCTGTCAAAGCGTGAAGGAGGTTAGATCAATGGCTAAAATGAGAACTCCGGCGATGGAAAAGTATGATCGAAAAAGAGCCCGCCGCAAAGGGAAAAAAGCCAATCCCAAATTTGATGCCTGGAGGCGTTTTACTCGGAACCGTACCGCAATCGTGGGCTTGTGTATTTTAGTGGTTATGATGATTTTTGTTATAGGTGCAGACTGGATCGCTCCCTATAACTACACCTCTTACGATGCTACATCCGCATATCAAACCCCATCCATAGCCCACCCCTTCGGTACGGACAATTTTGGCCGGGACTTACTAAGCCGCTGTATTGTAGGAACACGCTACTCTTTGTTCATTTCACTTCTGTGCGTAATTGCGGCGTTTTTCTCTGGCGGTGTTCTTGGTATTGTTGCCGGATACTTTGGCGGAAAAGTAGACGAAATCATTATGCGTTTAATGGACGTTCTGCAGGCCATTCCCTCCATTCTGCTTGCCATTTGCATTACTTCTGCCCTGGGCAACGGTGTTGTCCCCCTGGTCATTGCTATTATGATCTCATCTATGCCACGCATGAGTCGAAATTGCCGTGCAGCTATACTCAACGTCAAAAATGCTGAGTATGTTGAGTCCTCGCGAGCTATCGGCGTAAGTGAAAGCGGTATTATTATTCGCCACATGATTCCCAATGCTGTAGGTGTTATGGTAATCTACATCGTTGGAATGATGAGCGCCTCCATCAATGTCATTGCCTCTTTGAGCTATATGGGATGTGGCTTGACACCTCCCACACCAGAGTGGGGGTTGGTCCTCAGTGACGGAAAGAGTTTCTTTACTGCGTTCCCTCATATGGTTCTCTTTCCTGCTTTGATGATACTTTTAACAATTCTGGCCTTTAACATGCTTGGCGATGGTCTGCGTGACGCGCTTGACCCCCGGCTGAAGTAAGGAGGAAAGATGAATGTCAGATAAGAAAAACACTCCCGTCGTTTCAGTCAAAGACTTGGTCGTCCATTATGAAACGGACGATGGGATCGTCGAGGCAGTCAATAATGTCTCCTTCTCCATCAACAAAGGCGAAGTCATGGGGTTAGTTGGTGAAACCGGGGCTGGAAAAACCACCATTGCACTGAGCCTGATGAAACTTTTGCCTGTTCCACCCAGCCATGTAATTCAGGGTCGCATTGAATTACATGGTGAGGATATTCAGGGAAAGAACAATCGAGATATGCAGAAAATCCGCGGCAAAGCGGTGAGCATGATTTTTCAGGATCCCATGACGGCCTTGAATCCAGTAAAATATGTAGGCGACCAAATTGCCGAAGTGATTCAGCTCCATGACAAGTGCAGCAAAAAAGACGCAATGCTCCGTGCCTGCGATATGCTCAAAACGGTAGGCATTCATCCGGAACGGTATAAGGAGTATCCCCACCAGTTTTCAGGCGGAATGAAACAACGCATTGTAATCGCCATTGCCTTGGCCTGCCAGCCGGAATTGCTGATTGCTGATGAGCCCACCACCGCTTTGGACGTGACAATTCAGGCACAGGTCCTGGATATGATGAAGACATTGCAGAAGCAACATGATACTGCAATGCTTATGATTACCCATGACCTGGGCATTGTGGCTGAGATGTGCGATAAATGTGCCATTATCTACGCAGGCGAAATTGTAGAGTGCGGTTCACTTGAACACATTTTTGACAATCCGCAGCATCCCTATACGATTGGTCTTATGGCCTCGATCCCCAGTCTTGACAAGGATGTGAATCGTCTCAAGCCCATTCCAGGACTAGTGGCGGATCCGTCCGACTTGCCAGAATACTGTAGTTTTTACGACCGCTGTGAGTATCATTGTGACCGCTGCCGAAATGGTGACCCCAAAATGGTCGAGGTAGAACCCAGACATATGGTCAAATGCTTCCGAATTGATAAGGAGGTAAAATAAATGGCTATTTTAGAGGTCAAAAATCTGAAAAAGTATTTTGAAGTTCCGCAAGGGACCCTCCATGCTGTGGATAACATGACATTGTCTATCGAAAAGGGAACCACGTTGGGTGTGGTTGGTGAATCTGGCTGTGGAAAATCTACCTTTGGCCGCACAGTGATGAAACTGCTCCAGCCTACCGCAGGCCAAGTCCTATTTAATGGAGTTGATATTGGGCCCTTAAGCCACCATGCTTTCAAACCGTACCGCAATAAGATCCAGATGATTTTTCAGGATCCTTATGCCACAGTGGATCCCAGGATGTCGGTGGGCGAGTTGATTGCGGAGCCACTAGAGGTTTCGAGGCAAATCCCAGACAAAAGAGCGCGGGAGAAGCGCGTTACCGAGTTAATGGAAATGGTGGGACTGGCGGAACGTGTCCGTAACAGCTACCCCCATGAGTTGGACGGTGGACGCCGCCAACGCATTGGAATTGCCCGGGCACTGGCTCTGGAGCCGGAGTTTATTGTATGCGATGAGCCGGTCTCTGCATTGGATGTGTCGATTCAAGCACAGGTGCTTAATCTTCTCCAAGACCTGCAGGATCAGATGGGGCTCACATATATGTTCATTACACATGATATGAGTGTGGTTAAGCATATCTCTAACGATATTGCGGTGATGTACCTGGGGCAGCTTATCGAAAAATGCGAAGCCAAGGAACTGTTCCAAGATACACTGCACCCTTACTCCAGGGCCCTCCTTTCTGCCATCCCAGTACCTAATATTCATGTGAAGCGGGAGAAAATCCTTCTTAAGGGAGAACTGACCAGCCCTATTAACCCTAAGCATTGCTGTCGGTTTGCTATCCGCTGTCCTTATGCGACAGACGAATGCTTTGCCAAGGAACCGGAATTGAAAAAAGTCGCTCCGAATCACTTTGTCTCATGTCATAGGGTGGGAGAGATATAACGCTTGGGCGGGGCGGCGTTGTTAAACGCAATGCTGCCCCGTTTGGCGTATTCGGCGGGTAACACCGTAGGAGGCAGGAGATATCCGACTTATGTATAAAGGCTACTTGCGGGGCTTCGAACTCGTTGGACACTATCCGAGACTGGCCTGTGTAGATGTGGCAGTAGCTGCCGCATCTGGTTGCAACTGGATGCTTGCACCAGTATGTGGTAAGGAGGACATACAATGTTTTTTAAGAAAAAAGCTATAATTTTTGATTTGGATGGAGTCATTTGTTTTACAGACAAATTCCATTACCAGGCGTGGAAGGCCCTGTCTGATAGGTTGGGTCTTTACTTCGACGAGAAAATTAATGATCGTCTCCGGGGCGTTAGCCGTATGGCCAGCTTGGAAATAATTTTGGAACATTCTGATAGCGTGTATACTCAAGATGAGCGAGAAGCCCTTGCTTTTGAAAAAAACAAAATCTATCGAAAATTACTTAAAAGCATGAATCCCTCTGATTTGAGCGATGAAGTGAAGCACACTCTGGTGGACTTGCGCAATCGAGGCTACAAACTGGCTATTGGCTCATCTAGTAGAAATGCCAAGTTTATTCTAAAACAAATTGGTTTATTTGATTTCTTTGATGCCATTGCAGACGGCACTGACATCACTCACTCGAAACCTGATCCTGAGGTATTTCTGGTTTCCGCAAAAAAACTTGGCATTGATCCGACGGACTGTGCAGTGGTAGAAGATGCCAAGGCTGGCATTGAGGCGGCAAAGATTGGCGGCATAACGGCACTGGCACTTTTTGGTGACGCTAAAGACTGTGGATTAGCGGATTATAATTTGACCTCCTTTAGAGACCTGCTGAATATTTTTCCTGACTTAATAAAGTAAACTGAACGTTGCAACAAGAGAATGACGGACAGTCTCGTTTACAGACTTTATCGTCCAAGGAGTGAAAGATTAGCCAGTTGCTCTACTTATTGTAGCCTTGGCACGAGATAGACGAAACCCTCGGCTGGCTACCGGGGGTTCCAACCGGGCTTATTGTAATCGATACTACTTCGGCAATTAAAATATCGTAAAAAGCAGTGTGTGAACCCTTGAAATCTCAGCTTTTTTGAATACTACCATCATATACGATTATTTAGTTACCGGAGTAATAATTGGTTTTCTACATTGCCAACTTTTAGGATGGTGTATTTTTCGTATAACGAATAAAGGAGCAGTTTTTTAAATGTATGGCTTATTCCAGACCATAAATATACGTTGGAGGGATCATCATGGTAAATTTGAAAGCAAGACCATATTATCTAAGCGATGAGCAGGCCAAGTGGGTGGAGGATACCATCGCGGCCATGACGCCGGACGAAAAGGTGGGCCAGTTGTTCATCAACCTGACGCTGCGCCGGGACCCTGAAACAATGGATGCGCTCACCCAGAAGTACCGCATCGGCGGTGTCCGCTGGCAGGGCGGTACGCTGGAAGAGGTCTACGAGCAGAACAGAACGTTCCAGATGGACAGCAAAGTCCCTGTCCTGATTGCGGCCAACTGTGAGGCGGGTGGCAACGGTGCTGTGGGCGAAGGTACTATGGTTGCCACCGGAGCGGCCTGCGGAGCCTCTAATACGCTGGAAACGGTGCGGGATATGGCCCGCGTGGGCGCGGTTGAGGCTGCTGCGGTGGGCTGCAACTGGACCTTCGCGCCTGTGTGCGACGTGGTGTCCAATTGGCGCAATACTATCGTCAACACCAGAGGCTTCGGCGATGATGTTGACCAGATCATCGCGTGTAGCAAGGCTTATATGGAGGAAATGCGCAGCCATGGCATTGCCTGTGCCGCGAAACACTTCCCCGGCGACGGCTCCGAGGAGCGGGACCAGCACCTGGTGATGGGGTGCAACGACCTCTCCGTTGAGGAATGGGACGCCACCTTCGGCAAGGTCTATCAGGCTTTGATTGACGCGGATCTGGAGAGTATCATGGTGGGCCATATCTGTCTGCCCTCATACAGCCGCAAATTCCGTCCCGGTATGGAGGATAAAGATATCATGCCCGCCACCATGGCGCCAGAGCTGCTCAATGACCTTCTGCGGGACCAATTGGGGTTCAATGGCCTGATCGTCACCGATGCCTCGCACATGGCCGGACTCAACGCTGCCGGTTCCCGTAAGGAGGTCGTGCCCGGCGTGATTGCCGCTGGATGTGATATGCTGCTCTTCTTCAACGATCCCGCCGAGGATATCCAGTACATGAAAGATGCTATCGCCAGCGGCATTATCTCTGAGGAACGGCTCTCTGACGCTCTCCACCGAATTCTGGGGTTGAAAGCAAAGCTGGGGCTGGATCATCTGAGCTTCCCTGAGAAGGCCGGGCTTCAGGTCGTGGGCTGCACCGAACACCATCAGGCCGCCGCCCGGGCTGCGGATGAAAGTATCACTTTGGTCAAAGACACCCAAGGACTGCTCCCCATTGATCCTACCCAGAAAAAACGGGTTCTGCTTTACTACCTCCAGAGTGCTCCTGTCAGTCTGTTGGACGGCAGTGATCCCGGAAAGAAAATGCTGATCGAGGAATTGGAGGCCGCTGGCTTTGAGGTTGCGACTGAGCCGGATTACTATGAGCTGGAAATGGCCGGACAGAACAAAGGCAACCGGGGCAGGATGATGGCTAAACGTTCCATGGAACAGATGAAACAGGACTATGATCTATGTATGGTGGCAATCAGCATGAAGGGGTATGCCCAGTCCAACAATACCCGTGTGGCCTACTCCGTAGGTCATTCCTACGAGATTCCCTGGTATGTACATGAGCTGCCCACCGTCTGCGTCAGCCTGAACTATACAAACCATCTGATCGATGTTCCCATGATGAAAACCTTTGTCAACGCCTACGCTCCCACCAGGGAATATCTCCATGCTTTGGTGCAAAAGCTGATTGGTCAGTCCGAGTTCAAGGGGCATTATAACGATTTGGTTTGGTGCGGCCGCTGGGACACCCGGCTGTGATCAAGGAAGGGGGGCTCTACCAATGGCAGCTTCTTTGGATGGATTCATTCCAAGGCATAGCTATTTGATCTGTTTTGACTCTGACGGCACCGTAATGGACACCATGGCCGTCAAGCACAGCCGGTGCCTGTGCCCCGCGCTGATCGAGGTGTGGGGGCTGAACGCATGGGAACAGCCCGTGGCAAAGCTCTGGCATGACGTCAATCTTTATCAGATCACCCGGGGTGTCAACCGTTTCAAGGCCCTGGCTCTTGTGTTGCGGGCCGTCAATGACCAATACACACCAATCAATGGCCTGTCCGATCTGGAGGCGTGGGTCTCCAGTGGAACTACGCTTAGTGGGGATGCGCTGGGGCCGATGGCAAGGAGCTCGGATAGCGAAATGCTGAAAAAGACATTCCGCTGGACAGAAACAGTCAATCAGAAAATAGGCTTGATCCCTTTAGCGGATAAAAAGCCGTTTCCAGGCGCGGACCAGGGGTTAAAGGCGGCGGAGGAATTTGCGGACATCGCCGTCATTTCTACCGCAAACCGTACCGCGCTTCTGGAGGAGTGGGGACAATACGATTTACTCAACTATGCGGATGTGATCCTGGCCCAGGACAGCGGCAGCAAAGAGCACTGCATCAGCGAATTACTCAAAAAGGGCTATCATAAAAGTCATGTCCTGATGGTCGGCGATGCCCCAGGGGATATGAATGCGGCAAAACAGAACAAGGTCTATTTTTACCCCATGCTTTGCGGTCATGAAGAAGAATGTTGGGATGAATTGAAAAGCACCGGATACGGAAAACTTCGATCAGCGGTCTATGAGCCCTATGAGATGAGCCGGGTTGACGCATTTTTCCGAAATCTGAATGTGAAGTAAACCGGATGGAGGCAGGTTCAAATGTCTGTAACACTGGATACATACACGAAAAAGCATGATTACTTGATCTGCGTGGACAGTGATGGCTGTGCCATGGACACCATGGACATCAAGCACTTCCGCTGCTTCGGTCCCTGTATGGTGGAGGAATGGGGATTGGGTCAGTGGGCGGAACCAGTCCTGTCCCGCTGGAACGACATCAATCTCTATACCATGACCCGTGGTATCAACCGATTCAAGGGTCTTGCTATGGCATTGCGGGAAATCAACGAGCAGTACACGCAAATCGATGGCGTGGATGAACTGGAACACTGGGTGGAGAACGCCCCGGCTCTATCTAATGACGGCATAGAAGCCGCTATCAGCAATGGAGGCGGAGATGTGCTGCGTAAGGCTTTGCGCTGGTCCAAATCGGTGAATGAGCGAATCAACACCTTGCCTTTTGATGTAAAAAAGCCCTTTGAGGGTGTACTGGAAGGATTGCGGTATGCTCATGGCGTGGCTGATATCGCCATTGTATCTTCCGCCAACATCCAGGCAGTAGAGGAGGAGTGGGCACTGTATGGCCTGCTGGATCATGTGGATATTTTGCTGACCCAAGATATAGGCAGTAAAGCATTCTGCATTGCGGAGCTGCTGAAAAAAGGGTACGCCAATGATAACGTGCTCATGACTGGCGACGCTCCCGGCGATTTGGACGCGGCAAAATCCAACGGCGTGTTCTATTACCCTATACTGGTTCGGCACGAGGCGGAGTCCTGGACCGAATTCCGTGAAACTGCCGTGGATCGTCTTACAAGCGGCAACTACAGCGGAATTTACCAGAATGGAAAAATCAGCGCCTTTTTGGACAATTTGAAATAGGGGGGCAACAGTTTGTTTCAGTTCAATTGTCCGACATTAAACAAAAACACTGACTGGCATTAGAAATGTCCCGTTTAAAACCGGGTGTGCTAAGTGTTGGGGGGAAACAACTATTTTCGAGTGTACAGAGGCCGTTCATTAGAAACAAAGAGGAAGAAAGAGAGGAACAGGATGCGGGAAAACAGACAAAGGAGCCGAGATGATCTCATGTTGGAGGCATCCATCCCCAAGACAATTGTAAAAATGGCCTTGCCCACCATTGTGGCTTTTCTTATTAACTCTATCTACAGCCTCACTGACACTTATTTTGTCCACTTCCTGGGCACCAATGCCACCGCTGCAGTGAGCGTGAACGCTTCCCTGGACCAACTAATCATGATGGCCGGGTCGCTGATGGCAGTGGGGGCAGCTAGCTTTGTTTCCCGCCTTCTAGGGGCGAAGAATCAAGAAAAAGCCAGTCAGGTATTGTCTACCGCTTTTTTCTGTGCTTTCGGTTTTGGATTATTGGTAAGCGTGTTCGGCTTGTCTTTTCTTCGGCCCCTGGTCTACCTTCTGGGGGCGACCCCAACCTGTGATCGTTTCGCCACCCAATATGCCACCTATGTGCTGTTGGTAGCCCCGTTGATGGCTTCTAACATCGTGATGAACCAGTGCCTGCGTTCCGAAGGCAGTGCCATGTTTTCTATGTTTGGCATGGGCTTCGGTGGAATTCTCAACTGTGTGCTGGACCCCATCTTCATGTTTTCCATGGATATGGGTGTAGCCGGGGCCTCCATGGCTACGGCTATTTCCAAAGCAGCCAGTTTCTCCATTCTCTTGTTCCCTTACATCACGAAACGCAGTACGCTTAGTCTCAGCATTCGCCGGGTCCGGTTTGCCAAAGATATTTTGGTAGAAGTGGCCAGTGTTGGTTCCTCTTCCATGTTCCGCTCTGGACTGGCGGTAGTGTCCGCCATTGTCCTCAACAATATTGCCGGGAATATCTCCGACTCCGCGTTGGCAGGCATAGGTGTATCCACTAAAGTCATGATGTTCCCCTTCGGTATCATTTTGGGTTTCGGCACTGGGTTCCAGCCTGTAGCGGGTTATAACTGGGGAGCCAGACGTTATGACCGTGTGCGGGAAAGTTACCGTTTCTCATCCCGTGCGGCGGTCATGGGGGCCACAGTAATGGGAGGATTGTTGGCCCTGACCGCCCACTGGGTCATCGCCCTTTTTGCCGAGGCTGACCCTTCTATGGAATCCATCGGGGCGTTGTGTATACGCCTCCAGTGCGTTGCTCTTCCCGCCCACGCCTGGGTGGCGGTGGTAAATATGTTCTGCGCCGGGTTGGGAGATGCCAAAGGTGCGGTATTGCTCTCTACTGCCCGACAGGGAAGCTGTTTTCTCCCTGTTGTCTATCCCTTGGCTTGGGCATTAAGGGAAATTGGTGTAGCTTCGGTACAAGCAGTGGCCGATATCCTGTCCCTGATATTAGCCGTACCCATAATCCGCAAGACCCTCGCACGAGTGAACGCAGCGGAAATTGAACAAATGCGAAATGAACAAGAGCCCCAATAGCAAAGGAAAAATCAAAAATTTGGTCTAGTAAAAGACAGTTATACCCGAATATCATTTTTAAGCAGGAGGGAAATGCCTATGAAAATGACATGGCGCTGGTACGGAAAGGGCAACGACCAAATCAAGCTCAGCGACATCAAGCAGATTCCCGGGGTGGAGGGTATCGTGTGGGCGCTCCACGACAAGATGCCCGGCGAGGTTTGGGAGTTGGACGAAATCGCTGAAATCCAGCAGCAGTTCAAGCCTTACGGTTTCAATATGGATGTAGTGGAGTCCGTTAATGTCCATGATGACATCAAGATTGGCCTGCCAACCAGGGATGCGCTCATTGAAAATTACAAACAAACCATCAAAAATCTGTCCCGCTTTGGGGTAAAAGTAATTTGCTACAACTTTATGCCCGTGTTTGACTGGACCCGCACCGACCTGTTCCACCCTGTGGGAGACGGCTCCACCGCACTGTACTACGAGGCGGCCAAGATCAAACAGGACCCCAAGGAGATGGCGGATTACGTCATGGGTTTCACCGAGAAGTACAATATGACCTTCCCTGGCTGGGAGCCGGAGCGGATGGCCAAGTTGGACGAGCTGTTTGAGAAGTATCGCCCCGTCACCAAGGAGAAGCTGTGGGACAACTTCAAATACTTCCTGGAGGCCATCATGCCCACCTGCCACGAGTGCGACATCAAGATGGCCGTCCACATGGACGATCCCCCCTGGGATATCTTTGGCCTGCCCCGGCTGCTTACCAGCGGCGCGGCCATCGACAAGTTCCTCAAGATGGTGGACGACCCCTACAACTGCCTGACCCTGTGCTCCGGCAGCCTCAACGCCGACCCGGGCAACAACGTGGCAGACATTGTGCGCAAGCACTGCGACCGCATCGCCTTCGCTCACATCCGCAACGTGAAGCACTTCCCTAACGGGGATTTCTCCGAGGCGTCCCACCGGGACTGCGATGGCGACACCGGCATTTTGGACATTTTGAAGGCGTATCACGACTGCGGGTTCGACGGCTACATCCGCCCAGACCACGGACGGCACCTGTGGCACGAGGGCCCCGGCACGGTGCGGCCGGGCTACGGTTTGTATGACCGTGCCCTGGGCGTGATGTATATGCTGGGCGTGTGGGATATGCTGGACAAATTGGACGGGAAATAGTAGAAGAACCCGTAGGGGCGGGGCTTGCCCCGTCCGCTTTGAAAAAGCGTAGACCCTTTCCCCGGGAGGGGCAAGCCCCGCCCCTACAATAAATGTAAAATGGGAGGAATTTACAATGAATTTGCCTTTGAAGGTTGATTTCACCGGGAAAGTAGTGGTGGTCACCGGCGCAGGCGGCGTGCTGTGCGGCGACATGGCGAAAGCCTTCGCCCAGGCGGGGGCGAAAGTCGCCGCTTTGGACCTGAATGAGGAGGCCGTGAAGAAGCTGGCCGAGGACTGTAAGGCTCAGGGCTGGATCTGCGAGGGCTACAAGGCCAACGTGCTGGAGCCAGAGGCCCTGGAGGCCGTCCACCAGCAGGTGCTCAAGGACCTGGGCCCTTGTGACATCCTGGTGAACGGTGCGGGGGGCAACAACCCCCGGGCCACCACTGACAACGAGTACCAGCACGAGTGGTCTGACGGCCAGAAGGGCTTTTTCGACCTGGATGCTGGCGGCGTGGATTTCGTGTTCAAGCTGAACTTCCAGGGTACGTTGCTGCCCACCCAGGCGTTTGCCAAGGATATGGTGGAGAAGAAGTCCGGCTGCATCCTGAACATCTCCTCCATGAACGCCTATATTCCGCTGACCAAGATCCCCGCTTACTCCGGGGCCAAAGCGGCCATCAGCAACTTTACCCAGTGGCTGGCGACGCACTTCGCCAAGTCCGGCATCCGGTGCAACGCCATCGCGCCGGGCTTCCTGGTGTCCAACCAGAACCGAAAGCTGCTGTTCAACGACGACGGCACCCCCACGGCCCGCTCCGCCAAGATTCTCAACGGCACCCCCATGGGCCGCTTTGTGGACAGTGAGGAGTTGTTAGGCGGCGTGTTTTTCCTGTGCGACGACAAGGCTGCCTCTGCCATTACCGGGGTCGTCCTGCCCATCGATGCGGGCTTCGCCGCCTATTCCGGCGTGTGAAATTGCAGCGTCCCAAACTTCTTTGCCTCATCCCCGACGCATTTAAGCCATTGGGCGTTGGGAGATGATAAATGGTGACTGATTACGAGCCAGTCACCTCTCCTCTCCATTAGGGCGGCCAGCCTGAAGGTTGGCCGCCCATATTTAGATATCTTACTTCCAAATTTTATTTTTATATCCAATAAATACATGTTTTATAAAACGAGCAGTCTCAACTACTGCTGTCTCGTTCTATTGCTCGACAGCCACAAAATCTATATGAATAAAAGAAAGAATACAACGGAGCAAAAAAATGCACCGCAAAAAAATATAAGGAATAAAGAATCAATCGTTTGTTTGGTTTTTAAGGTCGGACACGCAGATTACGTGTCCGACCTTTCTGTTTGTCGAAGAATACCGAATAACGTCGATGGCAATAAAAATGATTTGCCGAAAAATGTATGGCAGCCCTATCTCGCAAAATATCCGTAATCATCAACCTCAGCGTTCCACCCATGGAATCTGAGGTTGGTGACCGTGTGCAGTATGGCCAACACAGCTCTCCAAGAATCCGAAATGCCCGTTGCCCGTGATCTCCAATCTCAGGTTCTCCAAAATTTTGAGATTTGGAGGTCATACATATGAACTATGACATGAAAGAATGCGGGAAACGTGTTCAACAGCTCCGTATCCAAAAGGGCTATACACAGGAGACTCTGGCCAATAGATTAAGCATTGATCGAAGCCTGTTAAGCTATATTGAATCTGGTAAAAGAGGTTGCTCTGTGGATTTGCTTGTGCAGCTTTCGGATGTGTTTGGCGTATCGCTGGATATACTTGTCTTAGGTAAGGAAAAAGTCGTGATGGTCACGGAAGATAAAAAACTGTTGAAGCTGTGTATAAAGGATTTAATTGCTCGTTTAATAGCATTTCAAGAAAAACTATGATAGCTTGTGACTATTTGTCACGGGGTTGTGACTAATCCACTCTAAAAAAACGAATTACGCCCTGCTACAATCAAAGTACAGCCGAAAGGCTCCGCACATTGTCAAGTCCATACCAGCAGTACGGGTAACCGCCCGGACAGACGAGCGTCCGCCAGCGCGCGCCACGACCCGGAGGAGCATCAGTCCCCTCCGGTGAGCGAGAACGCCACCTGGTGGGGCAGCCTTTGGCAAGGCTGTCAGCACTGACCCTGTCCGGGGCTACAATGAGACACCTTAGAGCCTGTTTAAAATCTTCTAATGAGGATGGCAATGAGGGCAAACGTGAGAATTTGAGCAGAAATATAAAGTTTGCGTTCACAATTTTTCCAAAGTCTGCGGAATTTGTCGAGCCAGCCGAAAAGACGCTCTACCACCCAGCGGCGTGGCAGAACGACAAACTTGTGTAATTCGCTGCGTTTTACTACCTCAACCTGTGCGCCGCAAATATCTTTCACCTGATTTGCGAATCGTTGGCCGGAATAACCCGCGTCCACCAGAAACTTCTCCACATGAGAAAGATTGTCCAGGTTAAGGAGAATCATCTGGATGGCTCCATCCCGGTCAGTCACATCGGCGGTTGTTACAGCTATGGCATGGGGCAATCCCATCGTATCAACTATAACGTGACGTTTGATTCCTG
>CAJTTS010000040.1 GCA_910579155.1 uncultured Oscillospiraceae bacterium
GTTGGGCGGACTACGCCGTGCTCACCGAAGACAACCCCCGGTCGGAGCGCGTAGAGGACATCTGCGACGACCTCTCCGCCTGTCTCGGCGGCCTGCCCCACGAGACCGTCCCCGACCGCCGCGCGGCCATCTTCCGGGCGCTGGAGCTGGCCGGGCCGGGGGACGTGGTGGCCCTGCTGGGCAAGGGGCACGAGGAGTACATCGAGACAAACGGAATCCGCCGTCCCTTCTCGGAACGGCGGGTGGTGGAGGAGTATTTCGGCGTGCAACGTTGTATTTGACGGTGACGATTCGGATCGCAAAAAGGGGCCCCCGCAAAGCTACCCTTGCACCGGAACGTACAACACCGCCCCGGTTATCCCCTCCCGTCAGGAGGGGATAAAATTATGCAACATACCGACAAATATCAACTGAACCTGATCGAAACATCCGACCCGTTCTCGCCGGACCCGCTCAACGAGAACGCCCAAAAGCTGGAGCAAGCCATCTCCGCCGAGGCCGCCGCCGAGCAACAGGCCCGCGCCGCCGATGTCGCCGCCCTGGACCAGCGCGTGTCCGCGCTGGAGCTGCACAAGTACGTGACGGGCTATGCGTCCACAACCGGGTTCACGGACCTGGGCTTCACCCCCATCGCGTTGATCGCCAGCTCCCCCAACGGGCACGCCTTTGTCACCCGGGAGCAGGGCATAACCGGCATCAATATTGTGGAGGGCGGTTTTAATCACAACGGCTATTTCGGGGTCTGCCGCTACATCGCGTTTCTCTGAAAAAAGCGAGAAAAAGTCCCCCCGGGAATTTCCCGGGGGGACTCTTTTCACTGCTTTCGCTGAATCAGCGCCGTTCTCTTACTGCTCGTAGCAGACGTAGATGCAGGTGACGATCAGCGGGTTGCTGGGATCAACCACGGCGGACACCTTCAGAGGACGTCCGGTGACGGGGTCGATGGAACCGGCCTGGTTCAGAGTAGCCAGATCGGTGATGCCCGGCCAGATGTAGCCGCTGCTGGGACGGCGGACACAGTTGTCCTCAGCGTTCAGGTTCACGACCTTCGCCCCGGCCACGCGCTCCAGGATATCAGTCGCGTCCATGGGAGAGCCAATCGTGCCGTCAGAGCCGCCGAAGATCGCGGTCTGGGCGTCGCGGGTGGTGGCGCTGTAGCTCACCTGGGCCATGTAGCCGAGCTGCGGGCGGTTGCTGGTGTTGTACACCGCAGCGGTGGTGGTGCCGGTAGTGCCTTGCAGGCCATAGCCGTTCTCGTTGTCGAAGTACACGCCGGGATGCCACATGCCGTTGTCGTCATACTGGCCGGCGGTGTAGATGGGCTGGCCGTCGTTGGCCTTCTCGCCGGTGTCCTTCAGGTTCAGGAACACGTCGTTGACCAGGTTGTAAGTGTGATCCTTCGCTCCGACCGTGTTGTAGGCGGCGGGGGCGGTGCCGTTGCTGGGATCGTTGGTCAGCCAGATCTGCTCCAGCTCGCCGTCCCTGTACAGGTTGTACTTCCAGGCATCGATACCCCAGGAGTTAATGGAGGTGTAGTTCGGGTCGCCCACGTAGTACAGGCCGGAACCGCCGCTCCAGGACACCGCAGCCTTGGGCAGGACGATGGTGTCGATCTTCATGGCGGTAGCGCCGCTCTGGGCGTAGGTGTAGGGGCTCTCAGTGAAGTAGGTCATGGCGTTCACCGCAGTGGTATTAGCAATGTGACCAATGCTCACATCGGTGCCCACCGCGCCGTCCATGTTCAGGACGACCTGGCTGGCGTTGCCCTTCAGCTCGCTGATGCCGGTAAAGACCTCAGCCTTGACGCTGTCGGTGCCGTAGCCGGACACCAGGATGAACTTGGTGGCCTCGGTGAAGTACTTGTTGCTGGAGGCAGTGGTCTGCTTCGCACCCAGGGTCACGTCGGTGTTGGTGATCTGGATGTCGGCGCTGAACGCGGTCTCAGCAGTACCCGCCCTGTCGCTCTGGTAGGCGCCGTTGTGGATGCCCATGCGAGCCATGTTGTTCAGGTACTCGTTGCGGTTGGCATAGGGATCGTTGGCAATGCCGTCGGCGATGTCGCCGGTGATGGCGAAGCCGCGGTACACGCCCTCGCCGATGCCGTTGATGGAACCGGCGGTGTTGTTGGCGGTGTCACGGAAGGGCACGCCGAGCTGGTTGGTGCCGGTGATGTTGGTCAGGGTGGTGGTGCTAGCCTGGCCCCACTCGTCCATCGTGCCGGGAGGAGTCGTCATACCGGGAGCCCAGAACTGCTTGAGCTGCACGGTCTTGATCTCGCCGTTCATATCAACGCCGGTCAGGTAGTAGTTGAAGGTGCTGCTGCTGGTGGCCTGGCTGTAATCCAGGTAAGTGCCGTACAGGAACTCGGAGCCGAAGGTGCGCTCAGCGCCCAGGTACTTGCCCTCGTGGTCCATGTAGAACTTGTAAGCCACGTTGGCGTAGCCCTCTTCCCAGTAGGTCGCGCCCTGCACCCAGCCCTGCGGGATGGCGGTGTTGGGGGCGGGATCGGCCTTGGGCTGCGCGTCGGACCAGCCCACCACGGTGTGGTAGTACTTGGAGCGCTCCAGCACGGTGCCGTTGTCCAGGGTCACGGTGCCCTTCGCCACGTTGTAGGCCACCACGGTGCCCTGCACGGGGGCCTCCACCTTGTTGAGCAGGAAGTAGGCGGTCTCAGCGCCGGTGCCGTTGATAGCGGTGGTCTCGGCAGAGGAGACGGTGCGCGGGGAGGTGCCGGTGATGTGGATGCCCATCTCGTAGTCGCCCAGGTTCTTGGCGGAGTTGCCCACCAGGGCGGCCTGCGCGATCACGCCGGTCAGGACGCTGTTCACGGACTTCACGTTCACGCCCGCGGCAGTGGTCGGGCTGCCCGCGCCGACGCCGTCGGTGTCCAGGCCGCCGCCGGTACCGGCGGTGATGAACATGGTCTCAAACTGGGAACCGTCGGTCAGGTCCACGGTGCCGTTGTCCATCACGGGCATACCCAGGGTGGGCACGCGGTTGACGTTGTTGGACTCGGTGATCTGAGAGGACTCGATGTTCAGCGCGATGACCGCGTCAAGCTGCTTGTTGCCGCTGTTGGAGATCAGCTTGTACAGGCGCACGGGGCTGGCGATCGCGTCGGCCTCGTCCACGTCCTCGCCGTTGCCCACGCCGTCGGAGGCGGCAGTGGCGAAGTCAGTGCCGAACAGGCCGAAGCTGTTGTTGAACACGGCGGTGGTATTGGCGTTGGGGGCCTTGAAGCCCGCGCCCTCGATCAGGTCGAACAGGTTGCGGCCGCCGTTGGCAAAGTCATCGGAGGTTGCGTTTACGGCGGTGGGGTTGCCCTGGCCGTTATCGCCGTCGGAGACGGTGACAATGGCGGTGTGCTCCACCTCGTCGAAGTAGGCGAACACGGGACGGCCGGACTTGGAGGCGGAGCCGGTGCCGTCGTCGTACCACAGCTTCAGGTTGTGGCCGATCAGGTCGATGCCGGTCTCCATGGTAAAGGTCACGTTCTTGCCCACCACGGCGTTTTTCGCGTCATCCGTGGCCGCGGTGCCGGTGGCGGAGGCCTTCGCGATGATGCCCGCAGCGGACACGTCATACTTGGTCTGCCAGGTGTAGGCGCTGTAGGGGACGCCGCCGGGCCAGTTGCTGGAGTTGATGGGCGCGCCGTTCACGTGCGTCGTCGCGGGCTTGGCGTCAAACTCCTTGCTGTTGCTGGCGTAGCCCATGACGGACTTGGACTCGCCGGTCTGCTGGTTGCCCAGCAGCACGCCTTCCTTGCTCAGGCTCAAGCCAAAGATGCGCTTGCCCAGAGTGGGGTTGGGGGTAGTGGTAGTGCCGATCAGGCTGCCGCTGTTGCCGTTCACCATGCCGTAGGGCTGATAGCCGAAGGCGGGGGTGTAAACGACCATGGGCACGAAAGCATCGGCCTGGAACAGCAGGTCGGCGACCACGTCGCGGCGGGCGGCCAGGTACAGGGTGCCGCCGTACTGGGTGGTCTTGACGTTGGTCAGGATGCCAAGCTGCTGAGACAGGGCGGAGACCTCGGTCTGCCAGGTGGAGCCGGTGAACTCGCCGTTCTTGTCGTAGCCGATGGCGCGCAGGATCATGGCCAGGGCCTCGTAGCCGGTCACGTTGCCGGACGGGTCGAAGTTGCCGTTGGGACGGCCCTTGATGTAGCCCGCGTTGGCGCAGTAGCCGACGTAGCCGGCGTACCAGGCGTCATGGGGGACGTCGGGGAAGTTGCCGTACTCGGCGTACAGGTGGGCCTGGGCGTCGGTCACGTCGCCGGTGGCCAGGCGGTAGATCAGGGCGGCCACTTCGGCGCGGGTGATGTTGGCGGCGGGCTTGAAGTTGCCGTTATCGCCGCTGTACACGCCCATGCCGGTGAGCACGTCCACAGCTTCCTCAAACGCTTCGGTCACGCCGTCGGCGTCGCCGTACTGCGTGCCGGTGGTGGTGGCGTTGGCGGTGACCATCAGAGAGAAGGCCATCATCATCGCCAGAACCAGCGCGAGGAACTTTTTCAAGTTTCTCATTGGATTTGTTTCCTCCTTGTTTATTTTTGCCTGAATCTCAGCACTTTTTTGCGGTTAGTTGGAACATAAGCCATCCTCTCCGCCGTCGGTCCCTCGTTCAAGCTAAACGCATGATACCACACGGCGAAACGAAAAGTCAATGGGTCAAGCTCAAGTGTAACACAACTGTAACAAAGCGAAATGTTGCCGGAAACGGTGCAACGGCGGAAAATTTTGACGAACGCAAGCTCTTGTGCCGGGGGGGTGGCCTGCGGGTATATATATAGTGGTATGTCCCTGGTGCAACGGCAATGCAGCGCGAAAAAAACCCATGTTTTTTTAAAAAAAACGCGTTTTTTTCGCGAAAATTCCGCGTTTGTTGCACGGGCCGTCCGGTTTTTCCCCGCGTCCGCCTGAAAACGGCCCGAAAATTGCACGGAAGTTGTCCGTTTTGTTGCACGGCGGCCTTTCAGGCCGGTTTGCGGGAAGTCAACGTTGCCCGTTTTGCCGGGTGCGGCGGTTGTACGAAGCGGATGCGTATTAAGGTAAGGCGGGAGGGCGGCGGCTCCGGTGCGCCCCCTCCCGCGCGGCGGCTCCGCCGCTCCCCCTCCCGCGCGGCGGCTCCGCTGCGCCCGCCCGCACCCCCTCCCGGGAAAATGCGGGACAAAATCTCCCGTGGAACGCCGCGAAAAAGTGCCGTAAACGGCCCGGGTCCGGCGGTTTCCGGCACGGTTCGGCCCCTGAGAGGATGGCTTATCTTATCGCCATTTTATCCGCCAAAAAGTTCCAAAATTCGGGCGAAAATAAACAAGGAGGAAACAAATCCAATGAGAAACTTGAAGAAGTTCCTCGCGCTGGTTCTGGCGATGATGATGGCCTTCTCTCTGATGGTCACCGCCAACGCGGCCAACCCGGTCCGGGATTATCCCGACATCGACCAGGCCGACGAAGCGTTTGAGGAAGCGATCGACGTGCTCACCGGCATGAAGGTGTACAGCGGCGACAACGGCAATCTTAAGCCCGCCAGCACCATCACCCGCGCCGAGGTGGCCGCGCTGATCTACCGCCTGGCCACCGGCGACGTGACCGACGCCCAGGCCCACCTGTACGCCGAGTACGGCAACTTCCCCGACGTCCCCCATGACGCCTGGTACGCCGGCTACGTCGGCTACTGCGCCAACGCGGGCTACATCAAGGGCCGTCCCAACGGCAACTTCGACCCGTCCGGCAACGTGACCGGCTACGAGGCCCTGGCCATGATCCTGCGCGCCATCGGCTACGACAAGAACGGCGAGTTCACCGGCTCCACCTGGCAGACCGAGGTCTCCGCCCTGTCTCAGCAGCTTGGCATCCTGACCAACGTCAAGACCACCCAGTACGGCGGCACCCTGTACCTGGCCGCCCGCCGCGACGTGGTGGCCGACCTGCTGTTCCAGGCCGACGCTTTCGTGCCCATGGTCGTCTACACCCCCGCCTTCGGCTATCAGCCCTACGGCATGGTGAACGGCAGCAGCGGCAACCTGATCGGCTCCACCCAGACCCCCAACCCCACCCTGGGCCGCCGCATCTTCGGCCTGACCTATAGCAGCGACAAGACCGAGAAGAACGGCGACGGCAAGGGCCTGCCTGTCCTGCTGGGCAACGAGCAGACCGGCGAGAGCAAGGACAAGTCCGTCATGGGCTACAAGGGCGAGGCCACCAAGAACGTGAACGGCGGCAATCTGGCCACCCCCATCCCCTACACCGAGTACACCTGGCAGGATAATTATGACGTGAGCGCCGCCACCGTGACCAACGGCGTGGCCACCGGCATCGCGGGCGAGGACACCGCCAACGCCGCGAACAACGCCGAGCTGGGCAAGAACGTCACCTACACCCTGAAGAGCGGCATCGACCTGGTGGGCCACAAGCTGAAGCTGTGGTACGACGACGGCACCGGCTCCGCCTCCCTGAGCAACAAGCGGGTGTACGCCTACTTTGACAAGGCCACCCTGACTGATGTGGTCACCGTCACCAACGGCGTGAAGGCCGACGGCACCCCCGAAGCGGTGACCAACCCCACTGCGGTCAACGCTACCGCCACTTATGGCGCTGCTCCCGCCGTGGACGGCGCGAACCTGTATGACCTGGCCGACGACGCGGGCTTCGCGGTGAACGCCAACACCACCGTGGCCTTTAACAACAGCTTCGGCCGGTTCGGCTCCGACTTCGACACCGCCGACGCTGCCGCTGTGGGCAGCGGCGAGCGCGTGGACGCCATGACCAGCGTGACCAGCCCCGTGCGCATGTACAAGCTGATCTCCAACAGCGGGGACAAGAGCCTGGACGTGGTCATCGCCCTGAACATCGAGTCCTCCCGGATCACCGAGTCCAACAACGTCAACCGCGTGCCCACCATCAGCGTGCCCGTGTTTGACACCCAGGCCACCCTGGGCACGGAGAATGCCGCCACCGACTGGGACGGCACCGCCGCCAACATGGCCGGTATCCAGACGGGCGCTCAGATCCAGACCGCCTATGTTGACGGCTCTATTACGGACATTGCCAGCACCCCCTGGACGGACAAGAACCTGAAGCGCGTGCCCAACGCCGATAACGGCGCCGTGACCGGCGTGGTCGCGCAGGCCGCCCTGGTGGGCAACTCCGTCAAGGACCTGGGCGACTATGAGTTCGGCATCCACATCACCGGCACCAGCCCCCGCACCGTCTCCAAGGCGGAGCATGAAGCCATCAACAACAAGGGCCAGGAGACCGCCTGGTTCCTGATGAACGAAGTGACCGCCCCCGTGCAGGGCACCGTGGTGGCCTACAACGTGGCGAAGGGCACCGTGACCCTGGACAACGGCACCGTTCTGGAGCGTTCCAAGTACTACCACACCGTGGTGGGCTGGACCGACGCGCAGCCCAAGGCCAATTCCGCCCCCAACACCGCCATCCCGCAGGGCTGGACCCAGGGCGCCACATACTGGGAAGAGGGCTACGCCAACGTGGCTTACAAGTTCTACCTGGACCACGAGGGCAAGTATCTGGGCGCGGAGCGCACCTACGGCTCCACCTTCCTGTACGGCACCTATCTGGACTACGACCAGAAGACCAGCACCAGCTCCTTCAACTACTTCCTGACCGGCGTGGACATGAACGGCGAGATCCAGACCGTCCAGCTCAAGAAGTTCTGGGACGGCCAGACAACCGACGGCACCAAGGAGGAGGCGTCCATCGCGCCCGCTACTACCTGGGCTGCCACCAATCTGGTTGACATCACCGGCACCGACGACCTGGGCGTGCCCTTCCGTGACACCTTCGGCCACGGCGGTACTGCGGGCACCAACTCTGTCAACGGCATCGGCGTGGGCGTGTACATGGGCTACGCCATCACCGGCGAGACCGGCGATCCCATCGTCGGCGATCCCTACACCGACCGCGGCGAGTACCTGGCCAACATGAACCGCCTGGGCATCCACAACGGCGCTTACCAGGGCGACAACGCCTTCACCGCCGAGACCGCGTTCGACAGCGGCACTCTGATTGACAAGACCGACATCACCCTGGGCGCGAAGGAGACTGACACCGGCTCCAACAAGTTCTTCACCGAGGCCACCAAGTTCATCCTGGTGTCCGGCTACGGCACCGACTCCGTGAAGGCCACCGTGTACACCGGCATCAGCGAGCTGCGCGGCAGCGCCAGCAGCGTGACCCTGAGGACGGGCGTCACCGTGGCCGCGCTGGACGACCGGAGGATGGCCAGCATCGACGAAAACACCGACGTGAAGGACATGATCTACTACACCCAGAGTCCCTACACCTACGCCCAGAGCGGCCAGACCGCTATGAAGATCGACACCATCATCCTGCCCGCGGCTGCGGTGTCCTGGAGCGGTGGTTCCGGCCTGTACTACGTGGGCGATCCCAACTACACCCTGATTAACTCCTGGGGCACCGACGCCTGGAAGTACAACCTGTACAAGGACGGCGAGCTGGAGCAGATCTGGCTGACCAACGATCCCAGCAACGGCACCGCCCCCGCCGCCTACAACACGGTCGGAGCGAAGGATCACACTTACAACCTGGTCAACGACGTGTTCCTGAACCTGAAGGACACCGGCGAGAAGGCCAACGACGGCCAGCCCATCTACACCGCCGGCCAGTATGACGCCAACGGCACGTGGCATCCCGGCGTGTACTTCAACAACACCAACGGGTACGACCTGATGACAAACACTGGTTCCGGAACCAACGCGGTGTACAACACCAGCGGCCGCCCGCAGTTGGGCTACATGGCCCGCGTGGATTACAGCGCGATGACCCGCGACGCCCAGACCGCCACCTTCGGCGGCGCTGACGGGCAGATCAACGTGCTTGATGCGACCGACAGCGTGAACAACGACAACATCCTGGAGCGCGTGGCCGGCGCGAAGGTCGTGAACCTGAACGCCAAGGAGAACTGCATCCGTCAGCCCGACAGCGGCTACATCTGGCCGGGCATCACCGATCTGGCGACCCTGAACCAGGCCGGCTCCATCGATCCCGTCACCGGGCGCTCCCTGAAGGTGTCCGCGGTCGTGGATCCCACCAACAACCTGATTGTCACCTGCATCTACGTCTGCTACGAGCAGTAAGAGAACGGTGCTAAATCAGCAAAAGCAGTAAAAGAAGTCCCCCCGGGAATTTTCCGGGGGGACTTCTTTGCGCCGCTCAGCCAAAGGCGACATAGGCGAAGGTTCCGGCGGCGTTGAGGGCGGTGCCGTTGTTGCTGCCGCCGCCGTGGCCGGTGATGGAGAAGCCGTCGTCGGTGATGTGGCCGTTACTGTGGGAGACACCGTCAAAGAGCGCCCCGCCCCGGGTGACCCCGGCCGCCAGGATGAACACTACCCTGGGGCGGAAGCCCAGGCTGACGTTGAAGGTGGTTACGCTGGGCAGATAGGTGCCGAAGGCGAAGCGCTTGGCCTCGAACACCTGGAGGCGCTGGTCCAAGGCGGCGTCCCCGGTGGCGGCCTCAGCCCGGACGGCCTCCAGGGCCGCCTCCAGCTTTTGGGCGTTCTCGTTGAGCGCCTCCGGCGAGAACGTGTCGTTCCGGTCGATCAGGTTCAGTTGATATTTGTCGGTGTGTTGCATGTTTTTATCTCCTCCTCACCGGGAGGAGATAACCGGGGCGGTGTTGCCCAAAAAAATGCAAGAAAAAATTCCGTGCCGGGGGTTTTTTTCGGCAAAAGACAACGTTGCACCCGGCTGTCCCGTCTGTTACAATGTTCTTGGAAAAATACCGAAAGGAGGGCGTGCCCATGTCGAACGCCGAAGCGGTGCAGAACTATCAGCAGGCCCTGAAGCTGGGCCAAAAGGAATACAAGAATTGTGTCCACCGGGGCTTTTACCCCAACATCCAGGCCCTGGGGCCGGATCAGCTCCAACTGTCCCAAGTCAAGCTGGGCGTGATGGAAATTCCCATCTACCTTGTGGTGGGCTCCACCGAGGAGGCCCGGTGTAACTCGTTTTCCCCCGGATTTTATCCCCTGATGAGCCAGGACAGCGAGTTTGCCATGAAGTGGATCACCCTGTGCTCCGCCCAGCTCAGCGAGGGTATTCACGACGCTATCAAATGCTATGAATACCTGGGCCGGTTCTACGTCCAGGAGGGAAATAAGCGGGTGAGCGTGCTCAAAACCATGGGCTCCGCCACCATTCAGGCGGACGTCACCCGGCTCATGCCCGAAAAGTCGGACGACATCACCACCCGGATTTACCTGGAGTTCCTGGAGTTTTTCAAGCACAGCAAGTGCTGGGGCGTGCATTTCAGCGATCTGGGCGGGTACGCCAAGCTCCAGGCGGCGCTGGGGTACGCCCGCGACGAGGACTGGCCGGAGGACATCCAGAAGAAGTTCCGGGCCCGGTATTTCAGCTTCCGGACCAGCTTTTACCGCCTGGGCGGGAGCAGCCTGGGCCTGACCACCGGGGACGCGCTGTTGCGGTGGCTGGAATTTTACTCCGCAGAGGAGTTTTTCGCATCCATCGGCGAGGGCGACTTCCGCCAGACCCTCAGCGCCGTTTGGAAGGAACTGTGCGTCCACGCTGAAACCGCGCCCATCGCGGTAAGCCTGGCCCCGGCCGGCGAGGGCGGGGAGAAAAAGGGCGTGATGTCCGCCCTGCTGGGCAGCGGCAAGAAAAAGCTGCGGGTGGCGTTTCTGTTCCAGGACACCCCGGCCACCAGCGGCTGGACCGCCGCCCACGACAAGGGCCGGGAGCACCTGGAGGAGACCCTGGGGGACAGCGTCAGCGTGCAGTGTTACTATGAGGTGTCCCGGCAGGGGGCGGCCGCGGTCATCGGCGAGGCGGTGGCCGACGGCGCGGAGCTGATCTTCACCACCTCGGTGAGCCTCATTGACGCCACGCTGCGGGTGGCGGTGAAGTACCCGAAGGTGCGGTTCATGAACTGTTCCATTGACCAGCCCTACGTGAACGTGAAGGCCTATTACTGCCGGGTGTACGAAGCCAAATTCATCACCGGGGCCATCGCCGGAGCCATGAGCAAAACCGGGCGGATCGGCTACGTGGGCAGCTATCCCATCCTGGGCGTGCCCGCCAGCATCAACGCCTTTGCCCTGGGCGCCGCCCTGACCAATCCGGACGCGCAGGTGGAGCTGCGCTGGCACTGCCTGCCTGGGGACTATATGGAGGAGTTCCGCCGCCAGGGCGTCCGCCTGGTCAGCGACCGGGACTATATCGCCGAGCAGCCCTACGGGGCCCAGGGCCTGGCCTGCCTGGAGGCGGACGGGGAGCTGACGCAACTGGCCTCTCCCTCCTGGCTGTGGGGGGAATTCTACGTGCGCATTGTGCGGGAGCTGCTCCGGGACCCCAAAACCATCCCCCTGGCCGAGGACAGTAACAAGGCCATCAACTACTGGTGGGGGATGAACAGCGGCGTGGTGGACATGAAGCTGAGCCCCAACCTGCCCGAGGGCATGCGGGCGCTGGCGGAGCTGCTCCGGGACGGCATCCGCGCCGGAACCATCCAGCCCTTCAGGCGGTTGATCCGGGCCCAGGACGGGCGGCTCATCAACGACGGCAGCCGCAACCTGACCATGGAGGAGATTTTGAAAATGGACTGGCTGTGCGACCGGGTGGACGGCCGCTTGCCCGCCTATGAGGAGCTGCTGCCCATCACCCGCGCCACGGTGCGGCGGTTGGGCGTGGACCGGGAGAACATTCCGCCGGAGGAGGAGAATGCGTGAAGCTCTTGCTTATCTCAGACGTCCCGGACCCGGGGCTGTGGGACTATTTCTCCAAGGCTAAGCTTCAGGGGGCGGACGCCATCATCTCTTGCGGCGACCTGCCCGCCGCCTATCTGACCTTCCTGGTGACCATGGCCAACAAGCCGCTGTTCTACGTCCACGGCAACCACGATACCAAATACGCCCAGCAGCCTCCCGAGGGGTGCGACTGCATCGACGGGCAGATTGTGGAGTTCAAGGGCTACCGCATTCTGGGCCTGGGCGGCTGCATGAAGTACAACGACAACGCCCACCAGTACACCGAGCGCCAGATGGAATGGCGCATCGGGAAGCTCAGGCGCCAAATAAAGAAGGGGGGCGTGGATATTCTGGTCACCCATGCCCCCGCCCAGGACCTGGGGGACATGGACGATCCCTGTCACCGGGGGTTTGCCTGCTTCCGGACGCTGATGGAGAAATATACCCCTCAGTATCTGGTTCACGGCCATGTTCACCTGCAATACGCCCCCAATTTCCCCCGTGTGCGGGAATATGGGGACACCACGGTGATCAACGCCTCCGGAAAGTATTTCATTGAGCTGCCGGACAGGCCTTATGCGGTCCGGCCTCAGCCCAAGGGACTAAAGGGCTGGGTGCTGCGGCATGTGGGAACGATTTGATGATGGATCAAAAAACCGGGGATGTGCAAAAGCACATCCCCGGCCGTTTTTACAGAGGAACTACCGCTCGCCCCGCCCAACCGCTTCGGCGGCCTCCTTCTGGATGTCCGGAAAGTTGGACAACATGGGCTCAATATCTTTGCGCCTCAGCTTGCGGTCCACATAGTTCCTGGTGATTCTGACCACCACCGGGGACAGCACCAGCACCCCTATCAGGTTGGGCAGCATCATCATGCCGTTGAGGGTGTCGGCGATGTCCCAGGCCAGGTTCGCGCCCATCACCGCGCCGCCGAAGGTGGCCAGTACGAAAATGACCTGATAAACCTTGGTGACCTTCTCGCCGAACAGGAACTCACAGGCTTTGCTGCCGTAGTGGCTCCAGCCCAGGCAGGTGGAAAAGGCGAACAGCATCACGGAGACGGCTACGAAAGCCGCCCCGGCAAAGCCGAAGTGTATGGAGAATACAGTGCCCACCAGGTTGGCGCCCGTCAGCTCCACACCGTTGTAGGCCGCCTGGGTAACCCCAGTCTCCAGATCCACAAGCCCGGAGGACAGCACGGAAAAGGCGGTGAGGGTGCATACCACGATGGTGTCGGCAAACACCTCAAAAATGCCCCACATGCCCTGACGCACCGGCTCCTTCACGTTGGAGCTGGAGTGGACCATGACGGAGGAACCCAGGCCCGATTCGTTGGAGAACACGCCCCGCTTCATGCCCTGCTCAATGGCCAGCTTCATAACGGTGCCCGCAGCGCCGCCGGCGGCCGCCTCCAGAGAGAACGCCCGGGTAAAGATGGACACGAACACCTCGCCCACCATGGAGATGTTGGAGCAGAAAATAACAACGGAGCCGATGATGTACAGGATGACCATGAAGGGCACGATCTTCTCCGTGACGGCGGCGATGCGCTTCAATCCGCCCAGCACCACCAGCCCGGCCAGAATAACAATGGCGAGGCCGGTAATCCAAGTGGGGATGTTGAACACGTCCCTCATGTTGCCGGAGATGGAGTTGATCTGGGTCATGTTGCCGATGCCGAAGGAGGCCAGGAAGCAAAACACCGAGAACAGCACCGCCAGCACCGCGCCCAGAGTCTTGCAGCCTTTTTTGGCCCCCAGGCCGTCCCGCAGATAGTACATGGCGCCGCCCGACCACTCCCCGGCGGAGTTCTTGCGGCGGTAGTAGATGCCCAGCACGTTTTCGGAGTAGTTGGTCATCATCCCGAAAAAAGCGATGAGCCACATCCAGAACACGGCGCCGGGGCCGCCCACCATAATGGCCCCCGCCACGCCCACGATGTTGCCGGTACCCACGGTGGCGGCCAGGGCGGTACACAGGGACTGGAACTGGGAAATGGACTTGTCTGCGGTATGGCCCACCACGTCCTTGTGGAAGATAGCACCAATGGTCTCCTTCATCCAGTGGCCGATGTGGATGATCTGGAAGAACTTGGTGCGGCAGGTCATGAATACGCCCACAAAAGCCAGCAGGATCAGCGCGGGCCAACCCCAGACAATGCCGTTGAGAAAGCTGTTGACGGCCTCAACAACCTCGAGCGCCCGATCCACGGGGCCGGGTTTCAAACGCTGCTGGGCCGCCAGCGCCAACGCGGGCATGTGATAGAAGATTTCGGACACGGGAATCCCCTCTTTTCTCAAAAATACTCTACCGCAGTATATAATAAAAGTGTCAAAAACGCAAGAAAAAAGGGGCAATTTTCATTTTCCAGAAAGCAATTTCCAAAAAATCGCCAAATATCAGGGGATCGGCAAGTCAAAATTGTAGAAAACGCAAGCGAATCCCCTGTAAAATTCATTTTCCGCCCAGAGCGAGGCCATCGGCCCACCCTGGGCGGCGATTTTCACTGTGTCAGAAGCTCCTTCAAAATGCGGTTCGCGCTCTGGGGGTTGGCCTTGCCCTTCAGCTCCCGCATGACCTGTCCCACCAGAAAACCAAGGACTTTTTCCTTGCCGTCCTGATAGTCGGCCACAGACTGCGGATGCTTCTCCAGCACCCTGGCCGCGGTTTCCCGCACCAGGCCGTCGTCGTTGACCTGCTCCAGGCCGTGCGCCTTGACATAGGCGTCCACATCCCCGTCCGAGTCAAAGACGGCCTCGAACACTTTGACGGCGGTGTTGCGGTTCAGCCTGCCATCCCCCACCAGGGCAATGAGCCGGGCCAGGGTGGCAGGGGTCAGCTTCATGTCCTTGGGCTCCATGCCCCGGGCGGACAACGCCCCCAGCACCTCGCCCATGATCCAGTTGGCCCCCTGCTTGGGGGGAGCGCCCAGCTCCACCAGCGCCTCGAAAAAACGGGCCAGCACACTGTCCGACGTAATCATCCGGCTGTCGTACTCGGTAAGGCCATACTCCGCCTGATAGCGGATCCGTTTGGCCTCAGCCAGCTCCGGCTGGGCAGAGCGCAGGTCCTCCAGATACGCCTGGGACAACTCAATGGAAGGGATGTCCGGCTCGGGGAAATAGCGGTAATCCTGGGCGTTCTCCTTGGAGCGCATGGCGTAGGTGGCGCCCATGTTCTCGTCCCAACGGCGGGTCTCCTGGACCACCCGCTTTCCTTCTTCAATCAGCTTGATCTGCCGCTTGGCCTCATAGCCGATGGCCCGGGCGATGGCCTTGAAGGAGTTCAGGTTTTTCATCTCCGTCCGTGTGCCCAGCTCGCCGCTTCCCATGAGCCGTACGGACAGATTCACGTCGCACCGCAGGGAGCCCTCCTGCATCTTGCAGTCGGACACGCCCAGGTATTGCAGGGTCTCCTTCAGCTTTTCCAGGTAGGCGGTCGCCTCGTCCGCCGTGCGGAAGTCCGGCTCGGTGACAATCTCAATCAGCGGCACGCCGCAGCGGTTGTAGTCGATGCGGGTCAGGCCCGTACCGGGGTCGTGACTCAGCTTGCCCGCATCCTCCTCCATATGCAGCTCGCGGATGCGGATGGTCTTGTCCCCGGCGGCGGTTCGGATGGACACGGCTCCATCCCGGGCAATGGGAAGATAAAGCTGGGATATTTGGTACGCCTTGGGCAGATCTGGGTAGAAATAGTTTTTCCGGTCAAACTTGCTGTACCGGGTGATGCCACAGTTCAGCGCCAGTCCAGCTTTGACGGCAAATTCCAGCGCCTTCCTGTTCAGGACAGGGAGCGTCCCCGGCATCCCGGTACACACAGGGCAACAGTGGGTGTTGGGTGCGCCGCCGAAGGCGGTGGTACAGGAGCAGAAGATTTTCGTCCTGGTGGCCAGCTCCACGTGGGTTTCCAGGCCGATGACGGTCTCCCACCTCATGCCGGACCGCCTCCTTTCGGGACGCGTTTGTGCCAATCCGTGTCCATCTGGAACACATGGGCGGCATTGAGCAATTGTCCCTCTCCAAAATGGGGCCCGATGAGCTGCGCCCCGATGGGCAGACCTTTGGAATCAAATCCACAGGGCATGGACAGTCCCGGCAACCCCGCCAGGTTCGCCGACACGGTATACACGTCCCCAAGGTACATTTGAAGGGGGTCGGACAGGCTTTCTCCCAGCCTGGGCGCGGTGGTGGGGGCCACGGGAGTGAGCAACAGGTCGCACCACTGGAACGCCTTGTCAAACGCCTCCTTGATAACCGCCTTGACTTGCAATGCCTTCCGGTAGTAAGCGTCGTAATATCCCGAGGACAGCACAAACGTCCCCAGCAGAATACGCCGCTTCACCTCGGGGCCAAAGCCCTGGGTGCGGGTCTTGCAGTACAGGTCCCTTAAGCCCTCATACTCCTGCGCCCGCCAGCCGTACTTCACGCCGTCGAACCGGGCCAAGTTGGAGGACGCCTCGGCGGCGGCGATGATATAGTACGTGGGCACCACGTACTCCATCACCGGGAAGGACACTTCCACCACTTCCGCGCCTCGGCTTTTGAGCGCGTCCGCCACGGCCAGCACGGCGGCTTTGACTTCTCCGTTCAATCCGTCCCCATAGCAGTCCACGGGCAAACCGATGTTCAGCCCCCGCACGTCCCCAGTGAGACCGCTGATCAAGTTCCCGTATTGCCCGTCCAGGCTGGTGCCGTCCCTGGGATCCTTCCCCCGGATCACGTCCAGGACGGCGGCGCAGTCCGCCGCGTCCCGGCACAGCGGACCGATCTGGTCCAAAGAGGAGGCATAGGCGATGAGCCCATACCGGGACACGACGCCGTAGGTAGGCTTTAACCCCGTCACGCCGCAGTGGGCCGCGGGCTGGCGGACGGACCCGCCGGTGTCGGAGCCGATGGCGTACCATCCCAACCCCGCCGCTACAGCCGCCGCCGCGCCTCCAGAGGACCCGCCGGGCGCCCGGGTAAGGTCCCAAGGGTTTTTTACCGGGCCGTAGAATGAGGTCTCCGATGTGGACCCCATGGCAAACTCGTCCATGTTCAGCTTGCCCAGGCAGACAGCCCCCGCGCTTGCCAGCTTGTCCACTACGCAGGCGCTATAAGGGGGCACGAAGCCGTCCAGGATTTTAGACGCGCAGGTGGTGGGCACGCCCCGGGTACAGATGTTGTCCTTGACGGCCATGGGCACGCCGTAAAGGGGGCTGTCCGCGTCCTTTACTCCGGCCTGCAATTGCTCCGCCCGCTCCAACGCCCGCTCACTGGTGACGGTAACGAAGGCGTTCATTGCGCTGTTCCGTGCGGCGATCCGGTCCAGGGCCCCCTGGACGGCCTCCCTGACGGACAGCTCGCCCTTTTTGATGGCCGCGCCCAGCTCCAGGGCGGTCAGCTCGGTCCATTCCATGCCGCCCCTCCTATTCCACGGTTTTGGGCGCCAGGAAGGTTTCGCCGTCCGTCTCAGGCGCTCCGGCCAGCAGCCCGACCCAGTCCTGGAAGGGGAAAGGGACGACCACGTCCTCCCTCAGCACATTCTTCACCGGAAACACATGGCTCATGGGCTCCACACCTTCCGTGTCCAGCCGGTTCAGCACGTCCATATAGCCCAGCACCCGCTCCAGCTCCGCCGCAATCCCCCGGACCTCCTCCGGCCCCAGCTCCAGCCGGGACAAATCCACAATATGCTCCACCAGTTCCGGCGTGACGTCCATGACGGTCCCTCCTCGCGGCTGATAAAAATCCCGGACGTACGCAGGTACTGCCCGGGTATAGCCGCCTATTGACTATAAAAACATTCTACCCCAGTCCGGGACCGCTGTCAACCGCCTGGGAGGCCTGGAAGAATATTCACAAAAAAGAGATGACATCGCCCCGTACCGGCGTTATAATACTTTCAGGACAAAAACAATACGGGAGGGAATAGACCCCATGCCAGACTGGATAGAATTAGAGCGGCGCTGTCTTTCCTGTCAGAAGTGCGCTCTGGCGGATACGCGTACCAACGTGGTGTTCGGCAAGGGCCCCCAGGACGCCCGGGTCATGTTCATCGGCGAGGGCCCCGGCGAAAACGAGGACCTCCAGGGGGAGCCCTTTGTGGGCCGGGGCGGCCAGCTTTTGGACGAGATGCTATCCCTCGTTGGTTTGAGCCGGGAAAAAAACTTTTACATCACCAACATCGTCAAATGCCGCCCGCCCAAGAACCGGGACCCGCTGAACACCGAGCAGGACGCCTGCATCGGCTATCTGTGGGATCAGATGGAGCTGCTGCGGCCCAGGATCGTCGTGTGCCTGGGCCGCATCGCCGCCATGCGCCTCATCAAGCCAGACTACCGGATCACCAAGGAGCACGGCCAGTGGCTGGAGAAGGACGGCGTATTCTATACCGCAATCTATCATCCCGCCGCCCTGCTCCGGGACCCCACTAAGAAGCCGGACACCTTCGCCGACCTGCGCTCGATCCGGACAAAGATCCGGGAGATATGCCCGGAGGCATATGGTTGACTATCTGCGCTGCTCACGATGGCTCCGCGCTGTCCTATTCACGCTGCGCAGACGCCTGACCGCTCGGTCGCTTTCGCTCCGATTCGGCCTGGTCTCAGGGGCGCACTGCGCCCCTGCGCTCGGCCTCACTCCGTTCCAAGCTCCCTCGCAGGCATCTGCTCCGCGCTATCCAGCAGGTTCATCACCGAAATCTCAAAGGCCGTCCGCTCCACCTGCTCCCCGTCGATGAGCTTGTGGTACTGCCGGCTCTGGAGCCTGCCCTCCAGCCGCAGCTTATCCCCCACGTCCAGCTCCGCGCAGTGGGCCGCCAACGATCCCCAGGCGATGCATGGTAAGTAATCCGCCCGGCCGTAGGGGCGGTTGACGGCCAGCAGCAGGTCGCAGATCTCCCGCCCCAGCGGCGTTCGCCGGGCCACCGGCTTGCGGCACAATACCCCGGCCAGTGCCAAGCGGTTTTCCCCCTCCTCCGCCTCGGCAGGCGCGGCAGACCGCACCAGCACGGTGATGACCAGCTTGCTGCCCTGGCCGGAGCGGTTGTTGTACGACCGCACCTCCCCCTGCACCTCCACCCACCGGCCCGCCGTCCACAGCTCCGGGTCCGGCTGGTTGATCACCAGGTTGAGCACGTCGTCCGTCCCGCTCAAACGGGGCACCCGCAGGGGGACCACATAATAGTCCACCCCGTGGTTCCGGTGGGAGGGCGTGGGCTCCCCCAACCCCTGTCCCCGCAGTACGATCTTGTTTTCCCCTCTGTATTCGTCCATGAATATCACGCTCCGTGTGTCAAATGGTTTCCTGACCTGACTATATGATGGAAATGCGGCAAGTATGCCCATTGACAAGTGGAGAATGGACTGTATAATATAGAGTTGAACCCAGCCGAAGGAGGGCTAAGGATGGAAGTGGAACTGACGCGCAAGCAGCTACGCCGGCTGCTGGACATGGTGTACATCGGAAATTGGATTCTGAACTCCACCCGGGGCGAGGACCGGTTCAAGGACTACGACGAGGTGGAGAGCCTGCTGTTCGCCAGGGCCGCCCGGGAGGGTATGCCCACCCTGTCCGAGACCTATCAGGGAGAGGTGATCCCCTCCCGCGCCTTCGCAGAGGGCGGCATTCACGAGGCCATTATGGAATACGAGAACAACGTGTTTTTCGAGATATTGGCAGAGGACCTGGCCCGACGGGATATGGACGATGTGCCCATCGACGAGACCAACTACGACGAGCTGGCCCAGCGCATCGACGCCTATATCGACGAGTTCGAGGCCCACGGGACGGACAATATCACCGTGGACTGCTGAGCGCAAGGACAAAGGGCTGTACCTGGGAGGGTACGGCCCTTTTTTCACAGAAAAGGAGGCGCGGCATGATTTTTGAGTTTGGCCCCTATTGCGTTGACGTAGACGTAGAGCGCACCCGCCGCTGGTATGAAACCGAGCCCACCGCCAGCCAGCGCTGCAACTGCGACGGCTGTGTGAACTTTGACCGGGCGGCGGACCTGTTCCCGGAGAGCGTCAAGTCTTTTTTTGCCTCCTTGGGCGTGGACGCGAAAAAGCCCATTGAAGTCTATGTCAACTACACCAACAAGGACGGCACCCTGTCGTACGGCGGCTGGTATCATCTGTGCGGCACCTTGTTGGCCGAGGGAAGCGATACCTGGCAGGTGGGAAAGGGCGCGCCGCTGGGTCCCCGCGGCTTTCAAATCTGGTTCAGGGAGGATTGCCACATAGTGCAGGAAAACTGTCCCCGCCCTGTCTTGCAAATGGAACTGAACGCCGACATTCCCTGGGTGCTGGAGAAGGAACACACCTACGAGAGAGAACGGAATTAAAAACAAGAGGACGAAAGCAGCCCGCTTTCGTCCCCTTGTTTTCTCTTTCTGACGGGAAATCTTTTGAGCGGGGGCCTATGCGCGTCACGCGCTCCTCTTCTTCATCAAGAACAGGAACCCGATCATCAGCGCCACGCCGATGGGCAGCGCGATCAGCCCCGGCGCGCCCGCGAAGGCCAGCACGCCCGCGATAAGATACGTGACACCCGTAATCACCGCACAGGAGATGGCGTAGGGCAGTTGGGTGGACACATGGTTCACGTGGTCGCATTGAGCCCCTGCGGAGGCCATGATGGTGGTGTCGGAGATGGGGGAGCAGTGGTCGCCGCACACCGCGCCGGCCATGCAGGCGGAGATGCAGATGATGGCCAGGGGGTTGTCCATAGAGAACACATTCTGGACAATGGGGATGAGGATGCCGAAGGTGCCCCAGGAGGTACCGGTGGCAAAGGCCAGCAGGCAGCCCACCACGAACACGATCACAGGCAGCAGCACCTGGATGCCGGAGGCGGTGCGCACAAAGTCACGGACGAAGAATTTCGCGCCCAGGGAATCGGTCATGCCCTTCAGGGACCAGGCGAAGGTGAGGATCATGATGGCGGGCACCATGGCCTTAAAGCCCTCGGGGATGCAGCCCATGATGTCCCGGAAGGACATAGAGCGGCGGATCAGGTAATAAATGATGGCAAACACCAGCCCGAAGGCGGAGCCCAGCATCAGGCCCACGGAGGCATCGGAATTGGAGAAAGCGGTGATGAAGTCATCTCCGTCGAAGAAGCCGCCGGAGTAGATCATGCCGATGACGCAGGCCACCACCAGCACCACGATGGGCAGCACCAGGTCCAGCACGGAACCCTTGGACTCATCCACATCATCCGTCATGGTGGCATAGGGGTTGGAGCCGGAGAACAGGTCGCCCTTCTCCACGGCGTTCTTCTCAAACTTGGCCATGGGGCCGAAGTCTACATTGAGCACCACCAGGCCGACCATCATCACGATGGTGAACAGGGCGTAGAAGTTATATGGGATGGCGCGGATGAACAGGTTCAGGCCCTGGCCGTCCTCGGCGAAGGCGGCCACAGCGGCCGCCCAGGACGAGATGGGGGCAATGATGCACACCGGGGCGGCGGTGGCGTCGATCAGGTAAGCCAGCTTGGCCCGGGACACGTTGTGCTTGTCGGTGATGGGCCGCATGACAGAGCCCACGGTAAGGCAGTTGAAGTAGTCGTCGATGAAGATCAGGCACCCCAGCAGGATGGAGGATAGCTGCGCACCCACCCGGGAGTGGATGTTCTTCTGGGCCCAGCGTCCGAAGGCGGCGGAGCCCCCCGCCTTGTTCATCAGGCACACGATGGCCCCCAGGATGACCAGGAAGATCAGGATGCCCACGTTGTACCCATCGGACAGAGAGGCCACGATTCCGTCGTTGAAGGCGTGCAGGACGGTCCCCTCGAAGGAGAAATTGGAGTACAGCAGCCCGCCCATCAAAATCCCGATGAACAGGGAGGAGTAAACCTCCTTGGTAATCAGCGCCAGCGCAATGGCGATAACCGGGGGCAGCAGGGACCAGATGGTGTTATAGAAATTGCTGGGAGACTTGATATAGCCATAGCCCTCGCAGGTGTCGCAGGTGACAGCCTCGCCCACATCGGACAGCACCACGCCCAGCGTACCGCAGTCGGGGCACTCAATGTACTTGGTGTTGCTGATTTCGGTGGGGTCCTCCGAGGCGGCAAAGGCGGTGCTGGTCAGGGCAAACATCATCATGACAAGCAGCGCGATGATGCCCAGACGGGTTTTTGTTCTTCTCATTGTTCTCTCTCCTTAACATGCAAGCAGATGCCGCCTGACCACAAAAAACGGGCGCTTCCTATAGAAGCGCCCGCAATAGGCAAAACCCGCCGCCCGCAGAATCGGGCGGTGAATTGATAGCGCTCCACAAACTTGTGACAGTCCGGGGGATATTCTCCCACGGCCCAGGATTGGGGCCCAGGCAGGCCCTTGCACCTTCGGCGGCTCGTCCCTCTCCCACGGAGCGGCTTACCTGGCCTTGCTCCGCGGTACGCATGGCGTCCGCGCCTCTATCAAACGGTATTCACTTGTTGATGGAGGAATACTATCACATTCGTGCGTTAAAGTCAATGGCAAAATCCACAGAAAATCCCGCAATTCACACACAATTTACGCCAAAACTCCCCCGCCGTGAGACGGGGGAGTTTTGAAATCACACCAGTTGGATGATGGCCATCTCGGCGGCGTCGCCGCGGCGGGGACCCATCTTCAGCACCCGTGTGTAGCCGCCGTTGCGGTCGGCGTACTTGGGGCCGATCTCGTGGAACAGCTTATTGGCCACGCTCTCTTTAGTGATATAGGACAGGGCCTGACGGTAAGCCGCCAGATCGTTCTTCTTGGCCAGGGTAATCATCTTCTCGGCGATGGGGGCGACCTCCTTCGCGCGGGCGTAGGTGGTCTTGATCTGCCCATTTTCCAGCAGATAGGTGGTCATGGCGCGCAGCATGGCGCGGCGCTGGTCGCTGGGACGGCCCAGCTTACGGTTCTTAGCCATTTTGAAACACTCCTTCGGCCTCGCGTGGCGAAGCCTGTTAAATTCGTTCTGACGCCCGGATTTCCCGGGACACGCCAAAGCGTGCATATAGGGAGGAACGTTACATACCCCTATATCGTCGGCACATGCTCCATATCCTTTGCTTCCGGCTCCACCGAAAGCTCGCTCATTTCGCTGTGCCTCCTCTCCCCGCGAAGCCCGCTTCGCTGGGCTTTCGCAGGGGCTCTAAGACAGCGTTTTGCGCTGTTTAAAGGTTTTCATCATTGGCCAGGGAGAGCCCCATCATGGCCAGCTTGTTGATGACTTCCTCCAGAGACTTGCGGCCCAGATTGCGCACCTTCATCATCTCGTCCTCGGTCTTGGAGATCAGATCCTCCACCGTGTTGATGTTGGCCCGCTTCAAGCAGTTGAAGGACCGCACGGACAGGTCCAGTTCCTCAATGGTCAGCTCCAGCACCTTGTCCCGCTGGGCCTCCGCCTTCTCCACCACCGTGGCCTTGGAGCCCATGGTCTCGGACAGGTCTGTGAACAGGGTAAAATGGTCCACCAGGATACGTGCCCCCAGGGACACCGCGTCCCGGGCGGAGATAGTGCCGTTGGTCCAGACCTCCAAGGTCAGCTTGTCGTAGTCGGTGGCGTCGCCCACGCGGGTGTTCTCCACAAAGTAGTTTACCTTGCGCACGGGCGTATACACAGAGTCCACGGGGATCAGACCGATGACGGCCTGAGCAGGCTTGTTCCGGTCGGCGGTGACATAGCCCCGGCCCTGGGAGAGGGTCAGCTCCATATTCAGCGAAGCCTCAGGACCCAGGGTGGCAATGTGGTGGTCAGGGTTCAGGATCTCCACGTCACTGTCCGTCTTGATGTCGCCGGCGACGACCTCACCCTCGCCAGCGGCCTCGATGTAGACCGTTTTGACCCCTTCGCTGTACAGCTTGGCGACAATGCCCTTGATGTTCAGGACGATCTCCGTCACGTCCTCCTTGATCCCTGGGATCACGGAGAACTCATGCTGCACGCCGGCGATCTTAATGCCCGTGACCGCCGTGCCGGGCAGGGAGGACAGCAGGATGCGGCGCAGGGAGTTGCCGATGGTGGTGCCGTACCCCCGCTCCAGCGGCTCGACCACGTACTTGCCGTAGGACTCGTCGCCAACATTTTCGATACATTCGATGCGCGGCTTCTGGATTTCTACCATTCGTGTGTTACCCTCCTTTAACATTGGCGAAAGCTTCCGGGCGTCCACAAAGCGGGCCCGTCAAGGGGCGGACCCGCTGCCGCGCCGTCACGCGGCGGAGCGTCCGGTTGCCGTGGGAGCGGCATTACTTGGAGTACAACTCCACGATGAGGTTAACGGCCACGTCGAAGTCGATGTCGTCCCGCTGCGGCATGGCGATGACCTTGCCCTCCAGCGGAGCGTTCTTATTTTTCTCTAACCACTTGGGAGCAGCCACAAAACGGTCGTCCTCCACGATCTTCTTGAACTTTGCGGAGGAGCGGCTCTTATCGCGGACGGCAACCACCTCGCCGGGCTTCACCAGGTAAGAGGGGATATTCACCCGCTTGCCGTTGACAGTGAAGTGGCCGTGGTTGACCAACTGGCGGGCCTCGCGCCGGGTGGCGGCCAGGCCCAGACGGAACACCACGTTATCCAGGCGGCGTTCCAGCAGGGTCATCAGCTCATCGCCGGTGTTGCCCTTCATACGGGCGGCCTTCTCGTAGTAGGCGCGGAACTGCTTCTCCAACACGCCGTACACGAACTTGACCTTCTGCTTTTCCGTGAGCTGGAGCGCGTACTCGCTCTTCTTGGGGCGGCGCTGGGGGCCGGGGTTCCGGTTGGACTCCTTGTTCACGCCCATGACGGCGGGGGAGATGCCCAGCGTGCGGCAGCGCTTCAGGTAGGGCTGCATATTCTTAGCCATATCGGTTTTCCTCCTTCCAGATCAGACGCGGCGGCGCTTGGGCGGACGGCAGCCGTTGTGGGGCACGGGGGTCACGTCTTTGATGAGGGTGACCTCCAGGCCCACGGCCTGCAGCGCCCGGATGGCGGCCTCGCGGCCCTGACCGGGACCCTTGACGTACACCTCCACGCTCTTCAGGCCGCACTGGTCGATGGCGGCGTTGGCGGCGGTCTCGGCGGCGGTCTGGGCGGCGAAGGGGGTGGATTTCCGGGAGCCCCGGAAGCCCATCTCACCGGAGGAAGCCCAGGACAGGGCGTTGCCCTGCATATCGGTGACGGTGATCATGGTGTTGTTGAAGGAGGAACGGATATGCACCTGACCCTTCTCCACGTTTTTGCGCTCGCGGCGGCGCTTGATTACTTTTTTGTTAGCAGCCATGTGACGTTATCCCTCCTTACTTCTTCTTGTTGGCGACGGTGCGCTTGGGACCCTTGCGGGTGCGGGCGTTGGTCTTGGAACGCTGCCCGCGCACGGGGAGGCCTTTGCGATGGCGGACGCCACGGTAGCAGCCGATTTCGGTCAGGCGCTTGATATCCATCGCCACATTGCGGCGCAGGTCGCCCTCCACGGTGTACTCGTGGCTGATGATCTCACGCAGCTTGGCCTCCTCGGCGTCGGTCAGGTCCTTCACGCGGGTATCGGGGTTGATGCCCGCCTCCTTGAGGATCTTGCCCGCGCTGGTGCGGCCAATGCCATAAATATAGGTGAGTCCGATCTCGACTCGCTTTTCCTTCGGCAGATCAATGCCGGCAATACGTGCCATACTCTATGCCCCTCCTTTAACCTTGTCTCTGCTTGTGCTTGGGGTTTTCGCAAATGACCATAACTTTGCCCTTGCGCTTGATGATCTTGCACTTCTCGCACATGGGCTTGACAGACGGTCTGACTTTCATATCGTTAACCTCCTGTTAATGCCTTGATGGCCCCCGCAAAACCGAAGGCAAGGCCCCGGTCTCGCAGGTCGTGAATCGTTACTTGGAACGCCAGGTAATGCGTCCACGGGTCAGGTCGTAGGGCGACATCTGAACCGTGACTTTATCGCCAGGCAGGATGCGGATGAAGTTCATGCGCAGCTTGCCGGAGATGTGTGCCAGGATAATGTGTCCATTTCCAATATCCACGTTGAACGTGGTGTTAGGCAGGGCCTCGGTGACGACGCCCTCCAACTCGATCATGTCGTCTTTTGCCAAAGCGTCATACCTCCAGTTGATCTCGGAACGCGGCCAGCGCCCGTCTCAGTGCCTTGTCCGACAGGGCCTCGCCCTGTTTCAGCGTTTGAATGGCGGGGTGGTCAAACCCATCGGTGAGCAGCTTCACGTGATTGAAGTCCTTGGCCTTGGGCCGTGCGGCCTTCCGTCGCTTGCCATCGGCCAGCAGGAGCCGCCTCTGCTCCTGGACAACGCCTATCACGCAGAACAGCCCGCCCTTGTCCCGTCCGGCCTCGGCGCGGACGATCCAGCCGGTATAATCAGGCATTGTACTGCTCATAAATAGGCCCCGTCCTCGGTCACAGTGGTGATCTCCGGTCCATTCTCCGTGATGAGCATGGTGTTCTCATAGTGGGCCGTCAGGGAGCCGTCCGCCGACACGGTGGTCCAGCCGTCCTTGAGCACCTTCACATGCCAGTCCCCGGCGCACACCATGGGCTCCACCGCGATGGCCATGCCCGGCTGGAGCCGGGCTCCGTGGCCGGCGGGCCCGAAGTTAGGCACCTCCGGCGCCTCGTGGAGCTTGGCGCCCACGCCGTGGCCCACGAAGTCCCGCACCACGGAGTAGCCGTGGGACTCCACGTAGACCTGCACCGTGTGGGAGATATCGCTGACCCGGTTCCCCGCCTGAGCCTGTTGGAAGCCTTCCCAGAAGCTCTGACGGGTAACCTCAATGAGCCTCCTGGCTTCGTCGGAAACCGCCCCACAGGGATAGGTGGCGGCACAGTCGCCGTGAAAACCGTCGATGATGGCCCCCACGTCGATGCTCACGATGTCCCCTTCTTTCAGCACGGTGCCCTTGGAAGGGATGCCGTGGATGACCACCTCGTTCACCGAGATGCACGCGGAGCCGGGAAAGCCGCCGTACCCCAGAAATGAGGGCTGACCGCCCTTGCTACGGATGAACTTGCGCACCGCGTCGTCGATCTCCTTGGTGGTGACGCCGGGACGGACCATGCTACCCGCCAGCGCCCTGGCCTGGGCGGTGACCCGTCCGGCCCTGCGCATGGCGTCCTGTTCCCGGGGTGACTTCAGCGTAATCAGCTCCATAGCGTCAGATCCCCAGCGTCTCCACCACGGCCTTGGTGGTGGCCTCAATGGAGGGCTGGAAGCCCACCGTCTTGAGGATGCCCCGCTGGGCATAGAACTCTTTGAGCGGCTCGGTCTGGCTGTGATACACGTCGAGGCGGCTCTGGACCGTCTCGGGCTTGTCGTCGTCCCGCTGGACCAGCGCGCCGCCGCAGGCGTCGCACACACCCTCCGCCTTGGGGGGCGCGGCCACCACATGGTACGTCGCGCCGCAGGCGGTGCAGGCCCGGCGCCCGGTCATGCGCTTCATGATCTCGCTGTCCGGAACCTCAATGTCCAGCACGCAGTCAAACTTGACGCCCGCGTTTTCCAGGGCCTCAGCCTGGGGGATGGTGCGGGGCACGCCGTCCAGGATAAACCCGTTCCGGCAATCGGCCTCGCCCAGCCGCTCCACAATGATATCGATGATGACCTGGTCGGGCACCAGTTGGCCCGCGTCCATGTAACGCTTGGCCTGGAGTCCCACGGGCGTGCCGTTTTTCACGGCCGCCCGCAGGATGTTGCCTGTGGAAATGGTGGGAACGCCCAATCGCTCGCTGAGAATGGCGGCCTGGGTCCCCTTGCCGGCGCCGGGGGCGCCGAACATAATCAGCTTCATACCGTCCACCTCACGGCTCACTCAAGGAAGCCCTTGTAGTGACGCATCATCAGTTGAGCCTCCAGAGCCTTGACGGTCTCCAGCGCCACGCCCACCACGATGATGACGGACGTGCCGCCGATGGACAGGCTGCGGCCCGCGCTGCTACCCAGGGCGTACATGATGTTGCCCACGATGGTGGGCAGCAAGGCCACCACCGCCAGGTAAAGCGCGCCGAACATGGTGATGCGGGAGATGACCTTGGTCAGGAAGTCGCTGGTGGGCTTGCCGGGCCGGAAGCCGGGCACAAAGCCGCCGTTCTTCTTCAGGTTGTTGGCCACCTCCACGGGGTTGAACTGGATGGTGTTGTAGAAATAGCTGAACAGCACAATCAGCAGGAAATAGACGATGCAGTAGGGCAGGCCCCGGGTGTCAAAGACGTCCAGGAAGGTATACCAGCCGGTGCCGGGGGTCCGCGCCGACGGCACGAACATGCCGATGGTGGCGGGGATGGAGGCGATGGACTGGGCAAAGATGATGGGCAGCACGCCGGACATGTTCACCTTAATGGGCAGGTGGCTGGACTGCCCGCCATACATCTTCCGGCCCACCACCCGCTTGGCGTACTGCACGGGGATGCGGCGCTCGGAGTTGTCCATAAACACGATGAACGCCACCAGCAGCAGTATACCGGCCACGATGAGCAGGATAAACGCGGGATGAAGCACCGTATTGCTCTTGGGGTCCGCGCCGCTCATCCAGTTGAGCACGCCGCTGTAAATGCCGTACACCATGGAGGGACCGCGGGCTATGATGCCGGCAAACAGGATGATGGAGATGCCGTTGCCGATGCCGAACTCGGTGATCTGCTCGCCCAGCCACATGACGAAGGCGGAGCCGGCCACAAAGGCGGTAATGATGACGACGGCGGGCCACACGCCCTGGGCGGACAGGAAGCTGGCGCCGTTGGAGCCCACCCGGATCATGGTGTAATAGCCGAAGGCCTGGATCAAAGCGATGCCCACGGTGGCATAGCGGGTGATGGCAGCGATCTTCTTCTTGCCCTCCTCGCCACCCTCCTTGGACATACGCTCCAGAGCGGGGATGGCGATGGTCAGCAGCTGGATGATGATGGAGCTGTTGATATAGGGCTGGATGGACAAGGCGAACACCGTGGCCTGAGAGAAGGCGTCGCCGCTCATCACGTTGAGCAGGCTGAAAATGCTGGCCGACTGGGACGTGATATACTGGCTGAGCAGATCGGTGTCGATAAAGGGCACCGGCACCGCGGCGCCCAGCCGGAAGATGAGCAGGGCAAACACGGTGAACAGCAGCTTGCCGCGCAGCTCCGGCACCTTCCAGGCGTTGCGGATGGTCTGAATCATGCTCAGATCACCTCCGCAGTACCGCCCGCCTTTTCGATCTTCTCCTTGGCAGAGGCGGAGAACGCGGAAGCCCGAACCGTGAGCTTCTTGGTCAATTCCCCGTTGCCCAGGACCTTGACGCCGTACTCACACTTGGAAATGATACCCTTTTCCAGCAGGTCGCAAACATTGACCACCGCGCCGTCCTCAAACTTGTTCAGGGCGGAGACGTTGATGGCCTCCAGGCGCTTGGCGAAGATGTTGTTGAAGCCACGCTTGGGCAGACGGCGGGCCAGAGGCATCTGGCCGCCCTCAAACCCGATGCGGACGCCGCCGCCGGAACGGGCCCACTGGCCCTTATGGCCGCGGCCGGCGGTCTTGCCGTTTCCGGTGCCGGGGCCGCGCCCCTTGCGCTTGCCCACCTGGGTGGAACCGGGGGCGGGAGACAGTTCATGCAGATTCATGGTCGCAACCTCCTTAGGCGTTCTCGGTGACCTGGAGCAGGTAACCGATGTGGGCGATCTTGCCCCGGGTAGCCTCATTGTCGGGCTGCACGGTGGTGTCGCCGATCTTGCGCAGGCCCAGGGCCTCGGCGG
>CAJTTS010000041.1 GCA_910579155.1 uncultured Oscillospiraceae bacterium
TTAATCAGGGAAAAGCCTTGACGTATCAGGGTTCTAAGAGGATTTGACAGATAAACTGGAATTTACAGCGGCAATCATAAACTGGTATCCACTGATTTTGACCTCAAATGCCGTATCGCCCCACGGCTGAACCATCAGCGCAGTTGGTTTCAGCACCAAATGGTTCTCATATATCTGCTTGAGCTGTCCACCAGGTACGGTCATGTAGATTTCAACTCCACATCCAATTTGTGAAAGCTGATTGTCAGGAACATATCCCTCCGTGATACCAAGCAGGACAGAGTTGCCGCAAAGTGATACCCCCACCAAAGGGTCACCACTCTCCCAAGGCTGCGAAAAATCAATATTCCACCCAACAGCAGCAAATTCCTCTGCTGCTTTATAGGGGTCTATACAAGCAAGAACTGGCCGAATCATTTTTACTCCCTGCCTTTACGCATACATGTAAAATTTGATTTGTTGATTTGTCGATTTGTCATGAGCCAAGCATACCACCAATACTGGAAACTTTCAACCCTCATTTATAGGCACTGATAGTAGTGGCAAGCAATGCACAGGTATATACCCTGTGCCGCTTGTTGGTGGCCAAAGGCCCCCAAGCCCCCGGTGATCGGCGCAGTTGCGTCCGATGCACAAGCAACCGTTGGCGTCTGCTGGTATACCAGCAGGGAAGGCCCCCCCGGCGGAGCCACCCCGGAGGGCGCACGACTGCCGGAGGCAGTACCACCGCCCGCTTGCGGGCGGTGAGTAAGTGCGCTCTTCGCAGAGGGCCGACAAAGAGAACGGAGCGCCCAGGTCATCCCCAGACGCTCCCGCTTCGGTTCCCTCCTGCTGGTCGATCACCGCCTTTCCAGCCTGTGTCATTTTGCCACAAATGAACCATCAGCCAATGTGTATTTGGATGGTGAAACCACCCTTTACACAATACATCTCAGAAGCGGATTTTGGAGGACTACGCAAGAAAGAACGGCTTTACCAATATCCGGCATTTTACGGACGACGGAATCCGGGGGACTACGTTCAAGCGTCCGGGGCTTGACGCTATGCTGGACGAAATCCGGGCGGGGAACGTGGCGACTGTTTGTCTGGGTGGTGGCAATGTAATGATTCTGTCCTGCGACATCATCGTAGCTTCCGAACGAGCCAAGTTTGCGGTTCCTGAGATCAACCTGGGCATTTTTGGTGGAGCGTCGGTGCTACCCCGATTGGTAGGCCGTTATCAGGCTGCGGAGATGGTGCTTCTGGGTGAAGCATATACTGCTCAGAAGGCTCAGGAGATGGGACTGGTCAACCGCGTTGTTCCCGCGGAGGAGGTCATCTCCACCGCTCAGGCCATCGCTAAGAGCATTCGGGCCAAGTCCCCCCTGGCCATCCGTATGGCTAAGCGCGCACTAACTCTTGGCAACCAGTATGAGCCTGACGCTGCCTCTGAAATGCAGCTGCCCATTATGTCGCTGCTCTATTCTGGCCACGACCAAAAGGAGGGCATGAAGGCATTCTTTGAGAAACGTCCGCCGGAGTACACCGGCCGCTGACCAGCCAACATAAACACGAGGTGAGCATAATTGGAGAAGAAATGTTTGGAGGGACTCCGGGTTTTGGAGTTGTCCCACTTCATCTCCGCCCCCTATGCCGGCCAGATGCTGGCTGACCTTGGCGCAGATGTCATCAAAATCGAGCTGCCTGGGGAGGGCAAAGGAGATATTGCACGGAAGTATGACCCGATGTACATGAACATGAGCCTGTACTTTGCCTCTTACAATCGCAACAAACGCTTCCTTACCCTTAATTTGAAATCCCCGGAAGGACAGGATATTTTCAAAGAGCTGGTGCGCCAATCCGACGTGGTGCTCAATAACTTTCGTCCCGGCGTGATGGAGAAAATGAACCTGGGATATGAGCAACTGAAGAAGATCAACCCTGGCATCATCATGACCAGCCTGACCGGCTTTGGGCAGACCGGACCAAACGTCCACCGCCAAGCACTGGACATGACTATTCAGGCTCTATCCGGTTTCATGGACCTTACAGGGTTTCCTGACGCGCCTCCCACTAAGGGCGGCCCTGCCATCAGCGATTTTTTTGCCGGCCTGTATTTGACCATTGGCATCCTGGCCGCATACACCTATCGTCAACGCACTGGGGAGGGCCAAAATGTGGACATCGCCCTGTTTGACACCATGTTTGTGTTGATGGAAAACTATCCCGCCATTTACCATATGAACGGTGAGGTACCCAAGCGGGCAGGCAACGGTCGCCCCTTCTCCGCCCCGGTGGGCACCTATCAGGCCAAGGATGGCGCGTGGGTGCAGATCTCGGGTACGGCGGAGGCCCATTTCGAAAAGCTCATGACCCTCATCGGCCACCCGGAGCATGTAGGCCAACCCGGTATGGTAGGTGCGGCTATGCGCAAAAAGCAGCATGAACAGCTGCTCAACACAGAGATTCAGACCTGGCTGGGCACTGTGACTGGAGAAGAAGCCGTGGCCGCCATGGACGAATACGGTATTCCCAACGCCTTGGTGCAGACGGCTGAGCAGGTATTTAATGACCCCCAGATTACCGCCAGAGAGATGTTGGTCTGGCCGGAGAAAAATGTGCTGGACGACCTGCCCGTCGTGGGCAATCCCATCAAGATGAGCCAGACGCCGGCACAATATCACAGGTCCGCCTGTGCGCCAGGACAGGACAGCGAGGAAATTCTTCGGGAGCTTTTGGGCTACTCGCCGGAAGCAATGGAACAGTTGAAAGAAAAAGATATCATCTGAGGAAAGGAAGAAGGAAAAATGGCTTACCAAAATATCAAAATCGAAATCAACGACGGCATAGCAGTACTGACTCTCAACCGCCCTGAGGTCCGCAACGCCCTGGACTTCGTCACATGGGACGAGATCCGTTCCGGTATGCGGTCACTGCGGGATGATGACAACGTCCACGTTATTATCATCACAGGGGCCGGCGGAAAAGCCTTTGCCTCTGGCGCGGACATTCGAGCCCTTCACGCCCGTACTGTCACTGAGCAGATGTGCAGTGAAACCAACGACATTTTGTATGAGATTTCCAGCCATAAAAAGCCGGTCATTGCCGCCATCGATGGATACGCTCTAGGCGGCGGCTGTGAGCTTGCCATGGCCTGCGACATCCGCATCGCAACACGCAAGTCCAAGTTCGGCCAGCCCGAAGTGAATTTAGGAATTATTCCTGGCGGCGGCGGGACTCAGCGCCTCCAGCGCCTGGTGGGCATCGGTAAGGCCAAGGAGTTGATTTTTACCGGCGACATTATTTCTGCCGAGGAGGCCGAACACATCGGCCTGGTGGAAAAGGTGGTGGACGACGGCACCGTGTTGGACGCTGCCCTAGAGATGGCCAACAAAATCAAGGCCAAGGGTCCCATGGCTGTTATGTTGGCCAAAATGTCCATCAATGTGGGTGCCAATACCGACTTGTTGTCCGGCTTGTACTTTGAGCGTTACTCCCAGGCCCTGGCATTCTCCACAGAGGACAAGGCGGAGGGCACCCTGGCTTTCATCGAAAAGCGCCCCGCCAACTTTAAGGGCCGGTAATACGTATTCTGACTATGTCTACTATAAGCGGCGGGCTTTGCCACCGCTGCTAATCAATAGAAAAGGGGTAATCAATTATGAGCAATCTTCAACCTCAAGATGTCGTCATCGCCGCATTTGGCCGCAGCGCTGTGGGTCGCGCTAAGAAGGGATCTCTCAAATACACCCATCCCGTGGACTTTGGCGGCCAGATTCTGCGCCAGGTATTGGACAAGCTCCCTCAGCTGGACCCCAAAGAGATTTCCGACGTTATCATCGGCTGCTCCAAGTGTGAAGAGGTCCAGGGCTACAACATCGGCCGCCTCATCTGCCTGCGGGCCGGCGTGCCTTATGAGGTTCCCGCCCAAACAGTAAACCGATTCTGTTCTTCCGGACTGCAAACCATCTACACGGCCATCAACATGATTCGTGCCGGAGACGCCGAGGTCATGGTAGCCGGGGGCGTGGAGACCATGTCCATGCTTCCCATGGGTACGAAGGAGGAGATTCGCTGTGCCTGGATCAAAGAAAATGAACCGGGCGCCTATATGCCTATGGGACTCACCGCTGAGAACGTGGCGGAACTGTGCCACATCACCCGGAAAGAGCAGGACGCCCTAGCCCTGGAAAGCCACCGCCGAGCTGCCGCCGCCCAGGATGCCGGTGTTTTCGATGAACAGATCCTCCCCGTCCAGGCGCTGGATGAAAACGGCAACCGCTTTATCTTCGACAAGGATGAGGGAATTCGCCGCGGCTTGACCATGGAGGATGTGGCTAAGCTGAAGACTGTGTTTAAGGAGAATGGCACTGTCACTGCCGCCACCTCCTCTCAGACCAGTGACGCCGCTGCCATGGTGGTGCTGATGACCGCCCGCAAGGCGGAGCAGCTGGGCATCAAACCTCTGGCCAAATTCGTTTCCTTCGGCGTGCGAGGCACGGACCCCTCTTACATGGGCCTTGGACCCAAGTACGCTGTGCCCATCGCCCTGGAGCGCGCTGGTCTGACCATTGATCAGATCGATGTCATTGAGCTGAATGAGGCCTTTGCCGCCCAGGCGATTCCCTGTATGCGTGACCTAGGCATGGATCCTGCCAAGGTGAACGTCAACGGCGGCGCCATGGCTATGGGCCACCCCCTGGGTGCCACCGGCGCCATCCTCACCATCAAAGCCGTCAGTGAAATGCGCCGTCGCGGCGGCCGCTATGCGATGGTCACCATGTGCATCGGCGGCGGCATGGGCGCTGCCGGTATCTTCGAGGCGGTTTGACATCAATTTTCTTAGCTGAGCAAAATTTCAAGGAGGTCAATTCTATCATGACTATTTCTGATGTGAAAAAAGTATGTGTGGCCGGTGGTGGGCTGATGGGCCGTCAGATTGCTTTAAACGCTGCCATTCACGGCTTTGACACTTATCTCACTGACAGTATCAGCAGTGTGCTGGATGCCGTGAAGCAGTGGAGTGACGAATACCTGGCCGGCCGTGTGGCCAAGGGCAAGCTTACTCAGGAGCAAGCCAACGCGGCCAAAGCAAGGTTTCATTTATGCCCCGAGTTGAAAGATGCCGCCTCTGATACCCAACTGGTTATTGAGGCAATTCTGGAGGACAAGGATATCAAGCTGGACTTCTATAAGCAGGTAGGTGCTATTGCTCCTGAGACTGCCATTCTGGCATCCAACTCCAGTTGGATGCCCTCCTCCGCCTTTATTGAGTGTGTATCGAATCCTGGCCGCCTGGCCAATATCCACTACTTTAATCCCGCCCTGGCCATGAAGCTCATTGAAGTCGTCCGCGGCGAGCATACTGCTGACGACACAGTGGACACTCTCGTGGATTTTGCCACGGCCAACGGCAAGACTGCCATCCGCGTCAACAAAGAAATCGAGGGATTTGTAGTCAACCGGGTGTTGCGTGCCCTGCGTGATGAGGCATTTTACCTGGTAGACGAAGGTGTCTGTACACCACAGGAAGTGGATTTGGGCGTGGAACTGGGCTTGAACTACCCTATGGGCCCCTTCCGCCTGCTGGACCTCACTGGTATCGACCTGAATTACCTGTCCAGCACAACCCGTTGGAAGGAAACCGGCGTGAAGCCCCACGGCTATGATATCGTCAAGGAAAAATACGAAAAGCACGAGTGGGGACGCAAAACCGGCAAGGGGTTCTATGACTACACAGAGAAAAAGTAAACAATAGCAATCCAATAAAATAACAGTGAATTGACTAGGGCCTGTTTGAAAAAACAAGAAAGGTGTGCTAAATCAACAAAATAGCGATGGATGCCAAGTAAACAAAGGGGAAAAAAAGCGTCCGGCTTGTCATATCTGGTGGTAATTCTGCGAAACCATTTGAACTTTTGGAAAAAGCACTCAACCAAATGGCGCTCTTTATATAGCCACCAATCAACTGGCCACGGCCCAGAAACATTGCTCTAAAGCTATCACCATGCTCTAAAGCTATCACCATTACCGGCAATGATTGAGAGACGAAGCAAGCATAATTACCAATGTGAACAGAAAAGCCGTCCACTGGCCTGCCTTAAAATTGGCAGGCTGTGGACGGCCTTTTTGTTGCTTTGAGTACTGGAGAGTCCGAGTCATGCGTATCCCCAAAAACGCCCAAATCCAGCGAATTTGCATCTCCGGTGCATTATTTTACGCCTTCTGATTTTTTAAATGTGAGAAAATTGTTCTTACTTGCTTTGACTTTTGCTTTATAGGAAAAAATCACGCACAGAAGGGTGGCACTTCGTAAGGAAGTGCCACCCTTCGGGCTACCTGTAAAGAAATCTCTCTATGTGGGACGGCTATGCCGTCCTTTTCTTGCGTTTCTGCATGGCCTGATAGTAGGCCATATATTCCCGTTCCAGCGTTTCCGGCTCCGGCGCTGTCCAAAGACCGATGGTGCTGTAGTAGATGTCCACCTGCTGATGCCGCTTGCCGTCTATCTTCTCCGGCTTGGATACCACAATCTTGTCAATGAACTCGTGGACGATTTCAGGCGTCAATTCCGTCAGCCGGGTCACCTGTCTGGCCCGCTGGATGAACTTCTGCAAATCATCGGCTTTGTCGGCGGTGGCGTTCAAGCTGTCCTCCAACGCTGGAATATCCGCTTTCAACTGCCGCTGTTCATTTTCCAGCGATACTGTCAGCGTAGCGAAACGTTCCTCGGACAACAGGCCCTTGGTCATGTCCTCATAGCTTTTCTGAATAAGCTGGTCAATCTCCGCTACCCGCTGTTTGGCCTTATCCAACTCCCGGCGCTTGGCAGTCAGCTCTTTCTTCTCTTGCAGGCCAAACCGCTCCATCTGCTCCTGGGCAAACCGCTTTTCATAGACCTGGATGTACCACAACAGCCTTTGCAGGCCCTCCAACACCAACTGCCCCACAACGCTCTCCCTGATATAGTGAGCGGAGCATACATTGGAATTCTTGCGGTAGCTGGAACAAAAGAAATAGGCTTGTGGCTGTTTGCTGCTCTTACTGCTCCCGTAATACAGCTTTTCCCCACAGTCAGCGCAGTAGAGAAGCCCGGAGAACATACTCACAATGCCGGTTCGATTCGGTCTGCGGCGGTGTTGGCGGAGGTTTTGGACAAGGGCAAAAGTCTCCCTGTCAATGATGGCGGGGTGGGTGTCAGAAAATACTTTCCAATCCTCCTGCGGCCTGTCCAACTGCTTTTTCTGCTTGAAAGACTGGCGACAGGTACGGAAATTGACGGTATCGCCCACATACTCCTGCCTGTCCAGAATGCCCGCCACTGTGCCAGAACTCCAGTTACAGGGGTGTGCAGGAGGTTTGGTCGGACAATTGATACCCACGCTTTGAAAATACTCGCTGGGGGTCATCACGCCCTCAGAGCGCAGTTTCTTGGCGATTTGAGTAGGCCCCAGGCCGCTGATCGACAACTGGAAGATTTGCCGCACTACCTCTGCCGCCGGCTCGTCCACGATCCACTTGTTCTTGTCCTCCGGGGCTTTTTTGTAACCGTAGGGGGCGCTGGTGGTCAGCGGTATCCCGGCGTTGCCACGGCTCTGCATGACACGGCGTACTTTGTCGCTCGTATTTTTTGCGTGCCATTCATTGAACAAATCCTGCATGGGAACGATGTCGCTGACCCCGTTGGCGGTGTCGATGTTGTCCATGATGGCGATATAGCGGATATTCAGCCGGACAAAATCTTCCTCCAGAAGCTGGCCCACCACAAGGCGGTTACGGCCCAGCCTTGAGTGGTCTTTCACAACAAGATTTGCCACAAGCCCTTGCTCGGCCAAATCCATGATTTCCATGAAGGCCGGACGGGTGAACGTAACCCCGGAGTACCCGTCATCAAACATGAATCGGGGATTAGGCAGGTGGTTGTCTGCGGCGAACTTCTCCAGGATAGCCTTTTGATTTTGGATGCTGCCCGAGATACCCTCTTTTTCATCGTCACGGGATAATCTGGCATAGAGAACAGTAATTCTCTGATTATTTGGCTGCTTTTTCTTCAAAATATGCTCCTTTCCGCAGCCGGATGTGATATGAATTGCAAGGTGGCTTTATCATACCACACCCGGCGCAAAACTTCAACACTTTAACGTGTGATATTTTGGGCAAGGATGCGATTTACTTTTCCCTCAGTGGTTTCGGTGGCGCTCTCGCTGAAATGGGCGTTGACGGTGTAAATAGTGCCGCCGATCTCCCGCTCAAAGCTGATGGGGTGGCTGTATTGATGTGCTCTCAGCCAGTCCAGCCGGTCAGTAGGGGTCAGACCGGCAAGGAAAACCGCTGTTTCTTCAATCTTTTCCAGCACTTCATCAAAAACCTCCTGCTCACGTTCTGTCAGGTCTAAAACAATATTCATCTAATATCACCCCTGTTTTCCTGGGACTTCCCCTTTACGTACATGATAGACCGGCCCTGTTCCTCTTGGTGTTTGCGAAGCGGGGCCAAAACGCTGTCCAGCAATTCTTTCACTTTCTCCGGCATGAACCTGACCGCTTCCAAATAGGGGCGGCACCGCTCCGCCAACTCGTTGAACTGCCCTTGCAGCCGATTCAAACTGCCCTGCAAACTCCAAATTCTGGCCTGAAGCTGGTTGTTTTCCTCTTTCAACCGGTTAAGCTGGCCCCGCCCGGAAACGCCCTCTTTGGCAAGCTGGGTAAGGGTGTCAAAATCATCCTGAGATACTGTGATTTTGCCTGTCAGCGTTTTCTTGCCCATTTCGTCAATCTCGGCATGGGTCTTGTGGACGGGATGGACGACCGCATACTCGGCTTCCTCTGCCCTGATCTTCTCCTGTATCGCCTCCAGGCGTTCCGTGTCTTTCTTGATTTGGTATTGCAGGTTGGACAGGTTATCCGCTGTGCTGCCACGCTCCCCACGGATAAAATCGGTGAAACCCGCTTCTTGCATATGGCGGCAAAATTCATCTTGCAAAATGCTGTACGATGGGATCAGCTTGGGTCTGCCCTTATCGTCAAAGGCGGGCTTGCCCTGCTCGTCCAGCGCCCACTGGGACTTCCACTTTTTGGAGTGGCTGACCTGCTGAACAGTTTCCTTGACCGTCCCCACCAGCGCCTTATCCTTGCACCTTTTTGACCACAGCACTTGCTTTTCCACCACCGGGAGTGCTACAATGTGGAGGTGGTAGTGGTAGACGGGACGGCCATACTTCTCCGTCAGGGCCAGATTGATTTCATCGGCGTGCATGACAGCGGAGAGGATGTTCCGATCTCCGTACAGCTTGCAGGCAAAGCGGTACGCTTCCCCATAGAACTCCTTGGCGAACTTGTAGCCGCCATGCCGCTCAAAGTAATCTGTGTTCACATCCAAAGTCATCTCGTCGTAAACCTTGGCATTTTCCTTCAGCCCACGCAAGGACACCGCCCCATCCGTCACCAGCTTGTCCAGTGTTTCGTTGTAGGTTAACTCGCCGCAAGCCTTGAAGTGGACATTCATGGGGGTGCGCTCCAAAACCACGTTCATGTTGCCGTAATTCTCGTTTTTCCGCTCGTTGTGGCGTTCGCACTTGCCCACGCCCGCCCTGGTATGGGTGGCGACCCTCGCTACGGTAAAATTCGTTTTTTCCATCTGAACCTCCGTTCTGCGCGACCTGCGCCGTTCTCGTTAGATACTTTTTCAAAGTATCTAACCCACTATGACACTTTCAGCCCTTCGGGCTGGAAAGATGTCCGTGGGCTCTCCGAGGGGGAATGGGGGCTTTGCCCCCGCAATCTGCGGATTGCTCCCCCAGCAGGGCCGCCCTTTGAAAAGGGCACCCTGCACCCCGCCTAAACTTTTGCCGTGTTCCCCGAACGGTGTTCCTGCCCCTGACAGCATCAGCGGCGTTGTCTCGCTCGCTCCTAACGGTAGAGGTCACAGCGGAGTATCCCATTCAGACGGTCATTCAGTTGTTTTGGGCAAAGAACGAAGCCGGTTGCATACACAACCACACCAGCAGGACGGCCCCCGCCCCGCTGGTGTTCGTTTTGGTTTGTGTATGTAACCGGCTTTACCTGTTTCAGTCAGTATAGCCTATTCAGTTGGCGCTCCCGTGTGGGAGTATTGTAGAATAACACATGGAACTCATGTTCGTCAATGCAACTTTCAAAAAAATTTTTCGTTCCGTCAAATTTGAACTTTTTATAAACTACTGGAATAGTGTTGACAAACCCGCACGACTGTGATAGTGTATGCAGTGTAAACTATTGCAATAGTTTGAAAGGAAGTGAGTGAAATGACCGTCAAGCTCTTTGACTCGGAGCTGAAAGTCATGGATGTGCTGTGGAAAGAAGGGGATATGCCGGCAAAACAAATTTCGGACATACTCAAAGAGACCACCGGCTGGAACATGAATACCACCTATACCGTCATCAAAAAGTGCATCGCCAAGGGCACCATTGAGCGTAGGGAGCCGAATTTTCTGTGCCATGCCCTGATTGCCAGGGATGTGGTGCAGGCGGCGGAAACGGAGGAATTGCTGCACAAGCTGTTTGACAGCTCCCCCGACCTGTTATTCGCGTCCCTGTTGGGCCATCAGAAGCTGTCAAAGGCCCAGATCGACAACCTGCGGCGCATGGTCTCGGAGCTGCAAGCCCAGGAGGAAAACGAATGAGCCTTGTGCAAATGACCTTATCCGGCGGAGTGTTTATCCTGTTCATTGTGGTGGTTCGGGCGTTGGCCCTCCACCGCCTGCCCAAAGGGGCGTTTCTGGCCCTGTGGGAAATGGCGGCGCTGCGGCTGCTCCTGCCCTTCACCATCCCCCTGCCCTTCAGCCTGTTTACTCCCGCAAAGCATCTGCCGGTGGTGGGCGAGTATCTGGCACCGGGCGGGGTATCTGTTCCAGAAACATCGGCTGTGGGAATACCCGCTGGCACACCTGCATCGGCTGGAATAGCCCCCAGCGAAGTTATGCCTATGGTCTGGCTGGTTGGTGTGGCACTGATGGCGGCATATTTTACGGTGTCCTATGTGCGGGCCAGACGACGGTTCCGTACTGCCACCCCGGACGATACCCCCGCTGTCCGGCGCTGGCTGACGGGGCGGACGCTGCGCAGGCCGCTGGAGGTGCGGCAATCAACCCTGGTGTCCTCGCCGCTGACCTACGGCGTCCTGCGCCCGGTGATCTTACTCCCGGAGGACATGGAACGGGGCGACGAAGCCGCCTTGACCTATATCCTCACCCATGAATTTATCCACATCCGGCGCTTTGACAGCGTGGCGAAGCAGGTGTTCGCCGCCGTGCTGTGCGTCCACTGGTTCAACCCCCTGGCCTGGGTGATGTACGTCCTGGCTAACCGGGATTTGGAGCTGTCCTGTGATGAACGTGTGATGGACACCCTGGGCGGCAGGGAAAAGGCGTCCTACGCCCTGACACTAATCAATATGGAGGAAGCCCGGAGCCGGTGCTTCTCCCCCTACAACCATTTCAGCAAACTTGCAATCGAAGAAAGGATTGAAGCCATTATGAAGTATAAAAAAGCGTCTGTTCTGGCACTGGCCCTCGCCGTTGCCCTGGTAGTAAGCGCTACCACCGCCTTTGCGGCGTCCGCAGCCCCGTCCTCTCGGGAGGATCTGGATCGGAAGCTGAACGCGGAAACCACTGCCGACGAGGGCACGCTGATGTCCTACGTGGACCCGAAGGATGGGAAGACCTACTACAGCTTTGACGGTGGGAAAACCTTTGAGCCCCTGACCGACGAGGAGTTCGAGCGGCGTTTCCCCGCGCCCAACGTGGAGTGGTGGACTTATGAGGAATACGCCGCATGGCTGGAGCAGGAGAAGGTAAACCTCCAGTCTATGCTTGGGGAAACGGGCTCTACCGGCGGTCGGGGCGAGTTTGTGTGGACACAGGAAATCATCGATGAGACCATCGCTATGTATGAGGGCATTTTGCAGGAGATCAAAGAGGGTATAATGTACTCGAAATCCGTTGACGGGGACGAGAACGTGATGATGAGCTACAACCCGGCAGACATTGAAAGTGGGACAGGTAAACCTGTTGAGGCTGATACAGGCAAAGTCCAGGCCGCAGCCAAGGTTGCGATGTCTGACGGGTATGTGTTCACGTCAGAGAAGGACGGCGTGCCGCTGGACGACTGGGACGTGGCACAAGCGCCTGAGTACACCCCGGAGGAGTGGCAACAGATCATTTCCGACATTGAGAGCGGCAAGATCCCTCCCTTCGAGATGCCGGACGACCCCAATGTGACAGTCGACTTTGTGGATTACACCAACGGGAACTACACGGAAAAGAACTGATCGACAGCAAAACAGGGGGCTTGGAACAAGACGTTCCAAGCCCCCTGTTTTGTTTATTCTCCAGTAACCTCAGTGATATATGTACTCGTTGAATATGATTTCTTCCGCACAGTTGCGGACACCGTTCATCCTTCTGACCCACTCCATTTGATTTTTCTCTTTAAGTAGTTCAGTGATACCCTCTTGCTTTGCCATCTGCTCAATCAATCGTAAAAGCATTTTTTGGGCCTGATGGTCAACTTCCATGATATAGTCCTCCGATATATTGAATTTCCCGGCAATTCAATCACTCTCGGCTGACTTGACAAAAGTTTTGGGAGGAACTTCCTTACGAAGTTCCTCCCAAGTGCGGGATTTTTGTCTGCATCTTTTTTGTCAATGCAAGTTGGTGGACGATACAGGACTCGAACCTGTGACCTCCCGCACGTCAAGCGGATGCTCATACCAGCTGAGCTAATCGTCCAAATATTCTCTTGTTCCGCCTCATAAGCGGAACAAGCATATTATAGCCGCCATTGTGCCGCTTGTCAAGAGTTTTTTCCCGTGATATACTACACAAAAAACAGAGAAGGGGAATTGCCATGAAACATGCGCTGATTACCGGCGGCTCCCGGGGCATTGGGGCCGCCGCCGCACGGCTGTTTGCCCGTCGGGGCTGGGGGGTGGCCGTGGGCTATCATCGGAGCGAGGACCAGGCCCAGGCCCTGATCCGGGAGCTGTCCGGGCTGGACGTCCCCGTCCTGGCCGTCCGCGCCGACGTGTCCGACGCCGGGCAGATAGGGGAAATGGTTGACATTGTGTTAGAAAAATTCTGTCAACTTGACATTTTGGTTTGCTCCGCCGGGGTTTCTCATGTGGGCTTAATCAGTCAAATTGACGAGAACCAATGGCGGCGTTTGTTCGCTGTCAATGTGGACGGCGTCCACCACTGCTGCCGGGCCGTCCTGCCCCACATGCTCTCGCGCAAATCCGGCTCCATCGTCACCGTGTCCTCCATGTGGGGGCAGGTAGGGGCCTCCTGCGAGGCAGCCTATTCCGCCACAAAGGGAGCGGTCATCGCCTACACGAAAGCCCTGGCCAAGGAGCTAGGCCCCTCCAATATCCGGGTAAACTGTGTGGCCCCCGGGATGATCGACACCGAAATGAACGCCCATCTCTCCCCGGAGGACCTGGCCGCCCTTGCGGAGGAAACCCCCCTGGGCCGGGTGGGTACTCCGGAGGAGGCCGCCGCCGCCATCGCCTTCCTGGCCTCGGACGAGGCGTCCTTCCTCACCGGACAGGTGGTCTGTCCCAACGGCGGAATGGTGGTCTGACCGGAAACATCCGTCAGAATATAATATCCCGGTCCTTTGGCGCTGGCACTCATTGTGGATTCTCACAGTTGACAACTCAATATTCCAAGTATATAATTGTCAACAATCTGGGGGGCGCAATCGTGCCCCCTTCGATATTCCAGCAAATCGCACGCATATCAAGATAGGAGGAAACCAGAATGAAAAAGAAAAATCTTGCGGCTTTGCTCATGGCGGGCGCCATGTGCTTCGGCCTGCTGGCCGGCTGCTCCGACAGCCAGAACGGCCAGGAGAGCACCGCCCCCTCTGAGCCGGGCACCCAGGCGAGCGCCCCCGCCGAGACCGACAACCAGGGTAATGGGCCCGCCGCCAGCGGCACCTTCAAGCTGGGCGGCATCGGCCCCCTGACCGGCGACGCCGCCATCTACGGCAACGCCGCCATGAACGGCGCCCAGATCGCCGTGGACGAGATCAACGCCTTGGGTGGCGCCATCCAGTTCGAGTTTGAAAAGCAGGACGACGAGAACGATCCCGAGAAGTCCCTGAACGCCTACAACACCCTGATGGACCACGGGATGCAGGTGCTGGTGGGCACCGTCACCACTCAACCTGCCATCGCTGTGTCCGCCCAGGCCTTCCAGGACCGGGTGTTCTCCATGACCCCTTCCGCCTCCTCCACAGACGTCATCAGCGGCAAGGACAACATGTTCCAGGTCTGCTTCACCGACCCCAACCAGGGCACCGGCGCCGCTGACTACATCGCCGAGAACATGCCCGACGCCAAGGTGGCCATTATCTACCGCAATGACGACGCCTATTCCCAGGGTATCCGGGACACCTTTGTCTCCGAAGCCCAGGCCAAGGGCCTGGAGGTTGTGGACGAGGGTACCTTCACCAAGGATACCCAGACCGACTTCTCCGTCCAGCTCACCTCCGCCCAAAACAAGGGCGCCAACCTGATCTTCCTGCCCATCTATTACCAGCCCGCCTCCGTGATCCTGGCCCAGGCCAAGGCCATGAACTACGCCCCCACCTACTTCGGCGTGGACGGCATGGACGGCATCCTGACCATGGAGGGCTTCGACACCTCTCTGGCTGAGGGCGTCATGCTCCTCACCCCCTTCTCTGCCGACGCCGACGACGAGCGCACCCAGAACTTCGTCAAGACCTACAACGACCTCTACGGCGAGACTCCCAACCAGTTCGCCGCCGACGCCTATGACGTGGTGTACGTCATCTACGAGGCTCTGAACGCCGCCGGCTGCACCGGCGATATGAGCGCCGAGGATATCTGCGACGCGCTGATTTCCGTGATGCCCACCATCAGCGTGGACGGCCTCACCGGCCAAAGTATGACTTGGCAGTCCACCGGCGAGGTGTCCAAAGCCCCCATGGCCGTGGTGATTGAAAACGGCGTGTACGTTCTGCCCTGATCGAACCGCACAGCAGTTACAACCAGTTTCCAATGGAGGGAAGGGCTGCCGGGAGGGCTCTCCCGGCAGCCTTTCCTTATATTCTGATATTAATCTATGGTCTATGGTGGAAACGGAGGCACGGCGTCCCGCGCCCCCGTTTCTGCCATAGAATCGAATCGAGAAAAGAAAGAGAGGCGCGTTTATGGAATTCCTTTCCTATCTGATCAGCGGGATCAGTCTGGGGAGTGTATACGCCATCATCGCCCTGGGGTACACCATGGTGTACGGCATCGCCAAAATGCTGAACTTCGCCCACGGCGACGTCATTATGGTGGGCGGCTATATCTCCTTCTGCACTACATCCTACCTGGAGCTGCCCGGCTGGGTGTCCGTGCTGCTGGCCATGGCGGTGTGTACGGTGCTGGGCGTGGTCATCGAGGGGCTGGCCTACAGGCCCCTGCGACAGGCCACCTCCCTGGCGGTGCTCATCACCGCCATCGGCGTGAGCTACTTCCTGCAAAACGCCGCCCTGCTCATCTGGGGCGCGTCCCCCAAAGGGTTCACCCCCCTCATCCCTGCCGTCAATTCCAAAGGGGAACCCAACGCCCTACGGCTGTTCGACGGGCAGTTGTCCGTCTCTTACATCTCCCTGCTCACCATGGCGGCCTGCATCGTCATCATGGTGGCCCTGACCTTCTTCACCGGCCAGACCAAACTGGGCAAGGCCATGCGGGCCTGCTCCGAGGACAAGGGCGCGGCGCAGCTCATGGGCATTAACGTGAACCGCACCATCTCCGTCACCTTTGCCATCGGCTCCGCCCTGGCGGCCATCGCGGGGGTGCTGCTGTGCTCCTTCACCACCTCCCTCATGCCCACCACCGGCTCCATGCCCGGCATCAAGGCGTTTACCGCCGCGGTGTTCGGCGGCATTGGCTCCATCCCCGGGGCCTTCCTGGGGGGCATTCTGCTGGGCGTCATCGAGTCGCTGGCCAAGGCGTACATCTCCACCCAGCTCGCCAACGCCATCCTGTTCGCGGTGCTCATCGTGGTGCTGCTGGTGCGGCCCTCCGGCCTGCTGGGCAAGTACGTGCCCGAGAAAGTATGAGGTGGCCGGAATGAAAAACCTGAAAACCACCACCAAGGTGGATTTTGCCACCTATCTCGGCGTGACCCTGGCCTTTATCGTGGTCATGCTGTGCCAGCAGTTCGGGCTTTTGAGCCGCTCCCTCACCGGTATGCTGGTGCCCATCTGCGCCTACATCGTCATGGCGGTGTCGCTGAACCTGACGGTGGGCATCCTGGGCGAGCTGTCCCTGGGCCACGCGGGCTTTATGAGCGTGGGCGCGTTCTCCGGCGTCATTGCGTCCCAGAGCCTCCAGTCCGCCATCCCCACCGCCCCCCTGCGGCTGGCGGTGGCCATCCTGGTGGGCGCCGCCTTTGCCGCCATCGCCGGGACCATCGTGGGCGTGCCGGTGCTCCGGCTGCGGGGCGACTACCTGGCCATCGTCACCCTGGCTTTCGGCGAGATCATCAAGGACCTCATCAACTGCCTGCTGGTGGGCTACGACAGCAAGGGCCTGCACATGGCCTTCAACCTAGACGGCAGCCTGACCATCAACGACATCGGCATGGCTCCCGACGGTATGGCCATCATCAAGGGCGCCCAGGGCGCCACGGGCACCGCCACCATCGCCTCCTTCCCAGCGGGCTTTATCCTTATTATGATTACCTTGGTCATTGTGCTCAACCTGGTGCGCAGCCGGTCGGGCCGCGCCATCATGGCCCTGCGGGACAACCGCATTGCCGCCGAGAGCGTGGGCATCAACGTCACCAAGTATAAAATGATGGCCTTTGTCACCTCCGCCGCCCTGGCGGGGGCGGCCGGCGCGCTCTACGGCCTGAACTATTCCAGCCTGGCGGCCAGCAAATTCGCCTTTGATACCTCTATCCTGGTGCTGGTATACGTGGTGCTGGGCGGGCTGGGCAATATGTGGGGTTCCATCATCGCCGCCGTCGTGCTCTACGTCCTGCCGGAGGCCCTGCGGGAATTTGCGGATTTCCGGATGCTGGTGTACGCCATCGTGCTGATCCTGGTGATGCTGGCCACCAACAACGACCAGGTCAAGGCCCTGGCGGGCCGGATTATTCCCAGGCGAAAGGGAGGGGCGAAGAATGGCTGAAAAAAAACAATTTGAAAAGGGCAAAATGGTGCCCGTCCCCAGCGTGTCCATCATCCCGGAGCGGGACCTGGACAAGACCCCCATCCTGGAGTGCAACCACTTAGGCATCGACTTCGGCGGCCTGACCGCCGTCAATGAGTTCAACATCACCGTGGGCCGCACGGAGATTGCGGGCCTCATCGGCCCCAACGGCGCGGGCAAGACCACCGTATTCAATCTGCTCACCAAGGTGTACCACCCCACCCGGGGCACCATCCTGCTGGACGGCCTGGACACCCACGGCAAGACCCCCGCCCAGATCAACCGGATGGGCATCGCCCGCACCTTCCAGAACATCCGCCTGTTCAACAACCTGAGCGTGGAGGACAACGTGAAAATCGGCCTGCACAACCAGGAGAAGTATTCCATGTTCTCCGGCATCCTGCGCCTGCCCAAATACTGGCGGCAGGAGAAGGCCGCCCATGAGCGGGCGCTGGAGCTGCTGTCCATCTTCGACATGCAGGATCTGGCGGATCACCAGGCCGGCTCCCTGCCCTACGGGGCCCAGCGGCGGCTGGAGATCGTCCGGGCGCTGGCGACAAACCCGTCCCTGCTGCTGCTGGACGAGCCGGCGGCGGGCATGAACCCCTCCGAGACCGCCGAGCTGATGGAGAACATCGTGAAAATCCGGGACACCTTCCAGATTGCCATCATGCTCATCGAGCACGATATGAGCCTGGTCATGGGCATCTGTGAGGGCATCTGCGTGCTGAACTTCGGCCAGATCATCGCCAAGGGCACCGCCGAGGAGATTCAGTCCAACCCCACGGTCATCGAGGCCTATCTGGGCAAGCAGCAGTGAGGAGGGCGCGAACATGCTGAAAGTCAACGAAATCAATGTATATTACGGCGCCATCCACGCCATCAAGGGCGTCTCCTTCGAGGTCAACGGCGGCGAGGTGGTCACCCTTATCGGGGCCAACGGCGCGGGCAAGTCCACCATCCTGAACACGGTGTGCGGCCTGCTCCGTTCCCGCACCGGGTCTATCGAATTTCTGGACAAGAACCTGGCGAACGTCCCCGCCCACAAGATCGTGGAGCTGGGCATGGCCCACGTCCCCGAGGGGCGGCGGGTGTTCCAGCAGATGACGGTGGAGGAGAATCTGGAGATGGGGGCGTATACTCAGTCCCGCTCCAGCGTGGACCCCAATCTGGAGCGGGTGTACGAGCAGTTCCCCCGTTTGAAGGAGCGCCGGAGGCAGGTGGCAGGCACCCTGTCCGGCGGCGAGCAGCAGATGCTGGCCATGGGCCGGGGCCTCATGTCCGACCCCAAGCTGCTGATGCTGGACGAGCCGTCCATGGGCCTGGCCCCCATCCTGGTGGAGCAGATTTTTGAGATTATCAAGCAGCTTCACAAGGCGGGCACCACCATTCTGCTGGTGGAGCAGAACGCCCGGATGGCCCTGTCCGTGGCCGACCGGGGCTACGTGCTGGAGACGGGCAAGATCGTGGCCACCGGCACGGGGGAGGAGCTGCTCCGGGACGAGGCGGTCAAAAAAGCGTACCTGGGGGGATAGAAGGGTTACTGTCATCTAGAGCAGATACAGATGCTTTGGTTAATTTTACCGATTTCACTTGACTTTTGCTTTCGGATTATGGTATAATTTTCCTGTCCCAAAATATAATATATAGGGAAAGGATGATATTCAAATGAAAAGAGCTTTCACCATCTTTTTGGCCGTGCTATTAGCGTTTTCTTCCACTGCTACATGTTGTGCATATGCCGCAAGCAATGTTTCAATTGATAAAAACGTGGAAGAGAAGAATTGCAGCAATCAAAAAGTTGTAGCGACATCCGATTCTGAAGTTATATACAAAAAAACTAGTATTAACGATTTGGCCGCTATTTTCCGCGCTGATCCTGATGCCTATAATGTCAGAATCAGCGGGAATACCCTGACCTATAATTTGCCCGATGGGACAAATGCTGAAATTGTGGAAAAGGTGGCCCCTGATGGCACAACCTCTTTTTACATTACGGAAGGTTCAAAACAAGATGTTCTAACCGTCAATTTCACACAGAATAAGGCGTGGATTAATGGCGAACCCGTAGTTATTAAGGCTACGAAAGCAGAAATCTATACGCCAAAGAGCTCAATTGATTTAGAAACACAAAGCTTGCATGCAACAACGTCTACAGTTTGGGTTAAAATAGGCAATACCACATACTACGATATATATGTTGAAAATCAAGTTCGCAACGCGACTGTTTCATTGCTGATTTCTTTGCTTACATTTTTTGTTAACCCAATAGTTGGTCTAAGCATTGGGGTTGCTCACACTATTATCAGTTTCTTCAAAAGTTTAGAATCCACGTCAAAATATTTCTATGTTTCCCGGGCGCTATACTATGATAGAGATCTGCCGGAGTATCATTATATGGAGGAAATGAACTATTATGCTAATTCTGATTTCACTGGATGGGTTACAGTCGAACGGAATGAAGTTGATACCCTCTGATGGCGCAAAGAATTCATAATGATTTTACCTTATCTTGTTGTAGCCGTAGCCATGGTTGTGGGATTGTTGTTGTCCCTGCTTCTTAGTTTACGGCTAAAAGGGGCGCTTTCTATTCGCCTTGCCGGGGCTATCGGCGCATGCAGCATTCCTATCGGTTGTTTGCTCCAAGCACTTTTAGAACCCAGGGAGCAGATCAAGAATCCATTGCCCTTTTTGCTGATGGCGATTGCCTATACCGCCCTGTGGGAGCTTTGCACCGGCTGTGTCCAATATCGAAAACGGGGCCAAGACCCTCAGCTCGCGCCGGCGCTCATCCAGGAGCTTGTGCAGGCGCTTATACTTATCGCCATCATTGCCGTTGTCTCTATCATCGCACTGCCCTTTTTATATGCAGCACGATGAACACGGACAGACCCTTCTCCGATACCAAGCAGTGGAATCAGTCCAGCCGCTTTCGCGGGACAACTGCACACAGGAAACGGGGCGCGCCGTATGGCGCGCCCTCTCTATTATGCAGGTCAGGCCCCGTTCCGCGCAGGTCGTGCGCCCGCCCCTTGCGGCGCCGGGAAAAGTGGGGTATGCTATGGCTGTGATCACAAAAAAGGGCGCGGCGCAAAAGGAGTGTGAAGCCCATGAAAGTGACCGTGGAGGAGTGCCCCGGTCTGGAACAGGCCGAGGTGACCATCCGCTGCCCCCGGCTGGACGCCCAGCTCTCCCGCCTGGTGGAGCTGCTGCGGCTGTCCGATGCCCGGCTCACCGGGGAGAAGGACGGCGAGACCTGTATTTTGGACGGGGCGGACGTGCTCTATATCGACACCGTGGATCGGGGCACTTTTCTTTACACCGCCGGCGGGGTGTACCAGACCCGCTTGCGGCTGTACGAGCTGGAGGAGCAGCTTTCCGGCTGGGATTTCATCCGGGTGAGCAAGTCGGCCATCGTGAATTTTAGCCGGGTGCGGTCCCTGCGCCCCGACTTCGGCGGGCGGATGCGGCTGACCATGTCCAACGGCGAGGTGGTGCTGGCAAACCGCCAGTACGTCCCCGCCATCAAGAAAAAACTGGGGCTTTGAAAGGAGCGTTGAACATGAAAAAGTTTTTCCAGGTGTGTACGTCCATCAAGGAGCTGACGGCGCTGTGCTACACCGCCGCCATGTGCTTCTACATGTTTTTCCTGTGGGTGTTCAAGCAGGAGGACGCGTCCCTGTCCATGCTGTTCTCCCTGCTGCTGGTGTGCATGGCGGCGGGGACGATGCAGGTGGCGGCGTTCTCCGACCTGCTGTTCAAAAAGCTGGCCTACGGCTGGCGGCTGATGGTGTTCGTGGTGCCCTTCGGGGCGGTTCTCACCGCCACAGCCGTGATCTGCGGCTGGTTCCCCACCGATCAGACGGCGGCGTGGGTGATGTTCGGCGTGGTTTTTGTGCTCATCTTTGTGGCTATCACCGGGGGCATTGAGCTTTACTACCGCCTGTCGGGCCGGAAGTGGAACGACAGGTTGGATTGGTATCGGAAGAACGGGGAGAAAAAGTGAAGGAAGCCCCTCCGGCACAGCCGGAGGGGCTTTTGGTGTTTACGCGCCCGGTTGGCGCCGCTGGGGAATGGGTTTGCAACCCCGGTCTGAGCGGATTTCCCCCCGCTCCCCCGGGGAATGGTTTCACAGCCCCAGCTTGAACAGGTTGCCGTCGGTGTTGAAGTTGTTGGCCGAGTAGAGCACCAGCACCTGATCGATGCCGTTTTCCTCCACGTACTTCTTCAGGGATATATTGTTATAGCGCAGGTCGAACAGGTGGACCTCCCGGAATTCCTCCGCCAGGAAGGGGGCCAGGCTATCGGAGTACGAGTCCCGGATCACCAGCAGCTTCCCCCCCGACGCGTCGGGGTTCCGGATGACGCACAGCGGCTGGTTGCCCCCCAGGAAATAGGCATACTTGTCCTTGGCCTCCAGCTTTTCGGGGTGGTACAGGCTGCTCTCAATGGGCTTGCCCTCGGGGTAGCCGGTGACAGTGACATGGCCCTTTGTCCCTCCCTCGGGGATCAGGGTGTAGATGCTGTCCGGCTCCACCCAGCCCGCCCCGGAGGCGGACCAGGTGGTGCCATAGAAGCTGTCGCTGACCTGAGTGAGGGGCAGCCCGCTCCAATCCGACGCTTGGATACCCATACCCTCCATCAGCGACATGAAGCCCCGCCAGGCCCCCTCCGTGGTCCAATGGTGGTCGGTGCGGTAAAAGCTGCGGACCCCCATAAGCTCCTCGTTACCGGAGGGGTTCCCCAGCCAATCGGTCATATCAATAAAGCCCACCTTTTCCCCACAAAGCCCCTTCGCCTGCCGGATGGTGGAATTGTCATCCACGTTGGGGGCGTTGTCTGGCAGAAGATAGGGAAGGGCCCAACTCTTGTCCGGCACCAGGGAGAAATACACCGGCACGTCCAGGTTCTCCCCCAGCTTGTTCACAAAACCCACCCGCTTGGCCAGCTCCTCCCCGGAAATCCTGGTGAAGTGGGCGAACAGGGTCTGGCCGTCCTTGCCGAAGTAGACCTTGTTGTTCTCCTGCTTGCCCAGGGCCCGCTCAGACAGGGCCTTGAGCTGAATCCACTGGTCCCGCAGGGGGAACTGGTCGGTGACGTAGTCCTCGAAATCCTCCATGAACTCCCCGGAGCGGACGGTTTTCAGGGTGGGGGCCTTGAACTGAGACAGGTAGCGGTTCTCCTGCTCGGAGAAGTCCCGGCTGGGGGAGACAACCAGAGCGATCCCGAAGCCGAAAATAAACAGGCAGAACAACACGGTGATGAAAATGGAATATTTCTTGCTCATGCGCTCGCCCTCCTAAAAGCGGAAGTAGAGGAACGGGTTATAGGTGCCGTCCACCAGATAGGCGGTGGTGAACACCAGCCCCGCCATCATCAACACAGGAAACACCACCTGCCGCGCCCGCTCGGGGAGCTTCTTCCAGGTGTTCGCCGCCAGCGGAGTGGCCGCGGCGACGGCAATCACCAGAATGGGCAGGTAGTTGCGCAGGTAGTAAAGGAAGTCGGCGTCCAGCGCCCCAGCGCCGAACCCGAACATGGCGGCCAGATAGGGCCCCATGGCGGGAAAGTCCTCCACGGCAAAAACGGCCCAGCCCACCACCGCCACGGCCACGCCGTACACGTGGCCCAGCCAGCCGGGGGCACGGTCCAGCCACTTGCCCAGCCACAGCTTCTCCAGCGTGATCCACCCAAACCAGTACAGGCCCCAGATCAGGAAGTTCCAGCTTGCCCCGTGCCAGATGCCCGTGGCGGCCCAGACCACCAGCAGGTTCAGCACCATGCGGCCCCTCCCCACCCGGCTTCCGCCCAGTGGGAAATAGAGGTATTCCCGGAACCAACTGCCCAGGGAGATGTGCCAGCGCCGCCAGAACTCGCTGGCGGATTTGGAGAGGTAGGGATAGTTGAAGTTCTCCAAAAACTCGAACCCCAGCATACGCCCCAGGCCGATGGCCATATCCGAATAGCCGGAGAAGTCGAAATACAGTTGGAGCGAGAAGGCAACGATGCCAAGCCATGCGCCCAGCGTGGTGAGCCGCTCCCCCGGCGTGGCCAGGTAGACATCCCACAGAGGGCCCAACGCGTTGGCCAGCAGCACCTTCTTGCACGCGCCGACGGTAAAGCGCTGCACGCCGGAGGCAAACTTCTCAAAGGAGTGGCTCCGGCACTCCAACTGCTCGTCCAGGTCCTTGTACTTGATGATGGGGCCGGCAATGAGCTGGGGGAACAGGGTGACAAAGGTGCCGAAGGTAACGATGTTCTTCTGGCACCGGGCGTCTCCCCGGTACACATCGATGGTATAGCTCATGGTCTGGAAGGTGTAGAAGGAAATCCCGATGGGCAGGGTAAAGGGGATAGGCTCCCCCCAGGGTGTGGGCAGGCTCTCAATGACCGGCAGGAAACCCGCGCCAACAGCGGCCAGACTGCCCGCAATGAAGTTATAGTACTTGAAGAAGCCCAGTAGGAGCAGGTTAAACACCACCGACGAGGCCACCGCCATCCGGGCACCCCTGTCGTTCCCTTTGCCCTTGCACCGGGTGACCAGCCGCCCGTGGGTGTAGTCGATGGCGATGGACAGGAACATGATGGCCACGTACACCGGCTCACCCCAGCCGTAGAAGATGAGGTTGACCACCAGCAGCACCAGATTGCGCCATCTCAGCGGTGAGATATAGTATAACGCTAATACAATTGGGAAATAAAGAAATAAAAAATACGGACTGGAAAATATCATTGGCCTTCACCTCACCGGGCAAATTTCACGGCAAAAGGGAGCGGTACAGCCCCGCTCCCTTTTCCATACATCCAAACTCAGAACAGCGCGTTGAATTGGGATACGATATCGTCGCAGTTCTCATGGACGACCATCATAACATAATTCCCGTTGGAAACCACGCGGGAATTGTTTTCCCACATTTCCGTGGGACCGGGATACCAGGCTCCGCCCGGGCCATCGCCATCGCCCACCATATAGTCGATCCGGGCCTGGAAGACGGCCTTCACCGCAGCCACATCGGCGCTGTCCTTCACCTGCACCAGGCCGAACTCGCCGTTGTTCATGGACATCATGCAGATGTAAACCAGGCACTGCTCGGTGTCGATCCCGGTCAGGCCGGTATAGTAGCCGTCCAACAGCTCGCTGCCCGCCAGCTCCAGGAAACCGAACTCATACTGGCCCGTCACGCTGGTATAGAAGGCCGCCAGATCCACCCCGGCGGCGGGAGTAGGCTCCGGGGTCGGCGTGGGCTCCGGGGTAGGCGCGGGAGTGGGCGTCGGCTTCGGGGTGGGCGCGGGGGTAGGCGTCGGTTTCGGAGTGGGCGCGGGCGTCGGCTTCGGAGTGGGCGCGGGCGTCGCCGAGGCCTGGGAGGGCGCGTCCGTGGGCTCCACGGACGGCTCCTCAGAGGGCGCCACCGACGGCTCCCCGCTGGGGACGGGGGAGGGGTCGGGCAGCGGGGTTAGGGTCTGGACGGGCTCGGTGGTGGACTCGGCCGGGTCGGAGGGGATCACGGTCTCCTTGGAACCGGAATCGCTGCAGGCGCACAGCATGGCCAGCAGCATGGCGGCGGAGAGGGACAGGGCAAGGACACGTTTCATTTTTCTTTACACTCCTCGTTATTTTACGGCTCAGGAAAACAGCGCGTTAAATTCCTCAACGATGGCGGCGCTGTTTTCCTGGCATACCAACATCACATAACTTCCGTGGTCGGCCAATTTGGCGTTGTGCTGCCACAGCTCGACCTCCTCGGGATAATTGTTCGGGCCTTCCGTGGTCTTAGCGTCGATGCGGGCCTGGAAAATCTCCTTCACCTTGGCGGCATCCTCGGCGCTCTTGGCTTGGGCCAAGGCGAACTCACCGCTGCTGAAGGAAACCATACTCATATAGATCTCCAACTGCTCCAGCTCCAGATCGGTCAGGCCGGGATAATAGTTGCCCAGCATCTGAGCCATCAGCTCGCCCATCTCCTCATCCTTGGGGTCAACGCGCTCCAGGAAGCCGGAAAATTCATAGTTCTCCTGAATGGTTTGGGCAAACGCGGCCAGGTCCACCTGCTTCTCCTCTTCGTTCTTGCTCCCACAGGCAGACAGCAGGGACAGGCACAGCGCCGCGGCGGCGCAAAGGGCAATCATTCGTTTCATTGTTTTGGTTCTCCTTTTTCATAATAGAATTGCGTGCTTACTCAAACAGGGCGTTGAAATCCTCCACGATCTGCCCGTCGTCCTCGCCGCACACCAACATCACATAGTTTCCCTTCACTGCAACCTGGGCGTGGTTGGTCCACAGCTCGGTGGGGCCGGGATAGAAAGCCCCGCCGGGGCTCTCCCCCTGTACAGGCGGGCAGCAGGGAGAGGGTAAGGATGGCAGCCAGAGCCGCGCAGACGGTCTTTTTCATTCTTTTACTTCCTCCTCAGAACACAGAACCGCTCTGAGGGCGCCCCCCGCCCTAGCGGTTCTCGATGTGGCTCCTGATGCGCTGGGTAATCATATCCAGCGCCACCAGGTTGTGCCCGCCGGCCAGCACCACGATGTCGGCGTACTGGCGCGAGGGCTGGACAAACTGCTCATGCATGGGCTTGACGGTAGTGAGGTATTGGTTGATTACCGAATCCAGCGACCGGCCCCGCTCCTTCACGTCCCGGAGGATGCGGCGGAGTATGCGCACGTCGGCGTCGGTATCCACGAAAATCTTGACATCCATCAGATCCCTCAGGGCCTTGTCGGCAAAAATGAGGATTCCCTCCACAATAACCACCTTGGTAGGCCGCACCTCCACCGTCTCCTCCGAGCGGTTGTGGATGGAGTAGTCGTACACCGGGCAGCGGATAACCTCCCCCGCCGCCAGCCGCTTCAAGTCGGCCACCATCAGGTCGGTGTCGAACGCGTCAGGGTGGTCGTAGTTCAGCGCCGCCCGCTCCTCATAGGTCATGCCGACATGCCTTTTATAATAGTTGTCGTGGTAGACCACAGACACATGCGGCCCAAAAGCGTCCTGGAGCCTGCGGGTCAGCGTAGTCTTGCCCGAGCCGGTTCCCCCGGCGATGCCGATTATCATGGTGCTCATCAAAGTCGCCCTCCCCCGTGCATTCTCTATATTGTACCATATCAGGAACATCTTAGCACACACGGGGAAAAACCGCAACCATTTCCCAGTCCTCACCGGGCCCGTATATCATACCCCGGAGGGACGCAAAAGGTTGCGCCGGCGGGTGAAATTTTTTCCCGGCGGCCTTCCCCGGCCTGGAAAAAAACTGAAAAAGCCGATGAAAAGCCTCCAGTTAGGCAAAGTGACAGCAAAAAACGGTAAAAACTTGACAGCTTCGCCACATTTTCTCTTGCTATTTTTTTGTCAAGCGGCTATAATGTGCATGATTGAGGAAGGATTTTGGAAATAGTATGGTCAACATCGTTTTAGTGGAGCCTGAAATTCCGCAAAATTGCGGCAATATCGCCCGCACCTGCGCCGCTACCTACAGCCGTCTGCACCTGGTGGAGCCCCTGGGCTTCGACATCAGCGAGAAGTCGGTGCGCCGGGCAGGCCTGGACTACTGGCCCATGGTCGATCTGACCGTGTACACCAGCCTGGAAGACCTGTTTGAGAAAAACAGGGTGGCCGACCTGTGGCTGGCCACCACCAAGGCCCCTCAGGATTATTCCCAGGCTTCGTTCCGGGACGGCTGCTGGCTGTTCTTCGGGAAAGAGACCGCCGGACTGCCGGAATGGTTCCGCCTTACTCACCGGGACCGCTGCATCCGCATCCCCATGCGCGCCGACGCCCGCAGCCTGAACCTGTCCAATTCGGTGGCCGTGCTGGCCTACGAGGCCCTCAAGCAGCAGGGCTTCCCCGGGTTGAGCGGGACGGGGGAAATGGCGTCAACATAAATTCAAATCCGTCACTTCAAGTTGTAAGAAATGAAAGGAGTTAGAACACCATGAACTACAACAAGAAGACTGTCAAGGACGTCGATGTCAAGGGCAAGAAGGTATTGCTGCGCTGCGACTTCAACGTGCCCATGGCCAAGGATGGCAGCGGCGTCATCACCGACGACAAGCGCATCCGCGCCGCCCTGCCCACCATCCAGTATCTCCTGGACCAGGGCGCGGCGGTCATCGCCTGCTCCCACATGGGCAAGCCGGTGGCCACCTTCGACTCCTACAAGAAAAAGCAGTTGGAGAAGGGTAAGGACGAGGCCTCCATCACTGAGGAAAAGTGGAAGAAGTCCCTGGCCGAGCTGCGTATGGAGCCTGTGGCCGCCCGCCTGGGCGAGCTGCTGGGCAAGCCGGTGATCCTGGCTGACGACGTGGTGGGCCCCGACGCCCAGGCCAAGGCTGCGGCCCTGAAGGGCGGCGAAATCATGCTGCTCCAGAACACCCGCTTCGAGAAGGGCGAGACCAAGAACGATCCTGAGCTGGCCAAGAAGATGGCCGGTCTGGCCGGGGCGGACGGCGTGTACGTGTCCGACGCCTTCGGCGCCGTCCACCGCGCCCACGCCTCCACCGCCGGCGTGGCGGCCCACCTGCCCGCCGTCTCCGGTTTCCTGATCCAGAAGGAGCTGGACTTCATCGGCGGCGCCCTGGCCAACCCCAAGCGGCCCCTGGTGGCCATCCTGGGCGGGTCCAAGGTGTCCTCCAAGATCGGTGTCATCAACAACCTGCTGGAGATCGCCGACACCATCATCATCGGCGGCGGCATGGCCTACACCTTCTCCGCCGCTCAGGGCGGCAAGGTGGGCGACTCCCTGCTGGAGGCCGACTGGAAGGACTACGCCAACGACATGGTGAAGAAGGCTGCGGACAAGGGCGTCAAGCTGCTGCTGCCTGTGGACACCGTGATCGCCGACAAGTTCGCCCCCGACGCCAACAGCCAGGTGGTCAAGGCCGGCGAGATCCCCGACGGCTGGCAGGGCCTGGACATCGGTCCCGAGACCGTGAAGCTGTACTGTGACGCCGTGGCCGACGCGGGCACCGTCATTTGGAACGGCCCCATGGGCGTGTTCGAGTTTGACAAGTTCGCCGTGGGCACCAAGGCCGTGGCCGAGGCCCTCAGCAAGACCAGCGCCATCACCATCATCGGCGGCGGCGACAGCGCGGCGGCTGTGCAGCAGCTTGGTTACGCCGACAAGATGACCCACATCTCCACCGGCGGCGGCGCCTCCCTGGAGTTTATGGAGGGCAAGGAGCTGCCTGGAGTTGCTTGCTTACTGGATAAGTAAGCAACTCGGGGTCCCCGCACAAGCGGTTCTCAGCTTTTGTGGGGAGAGGAGGAGCAGCGAAATGATCTGGCTTTCGCCATAGGCGGAAGCGAAGGATATGGAGCTTGCTCCGACGAGGCTTGCCTGCTCGACGCTTAATCAGTCCTTTTCAAATAAAAGAAGGGAGTTCAACAAATGAACCTCAAGTACCGCAAGACGATCATTGCCGGCAACTGGAAGATGAACAAAACGCTCACCGAGACCAAGGCCTTCGCCGAGGCGATCAAGCCCCAGCTCGGCCGCCACAAGTGGTGCGAGGTGGTGCTGTGCGTCCCCGGCGTGAACATCCCCGGTGCGGTCCGCCTGTTCAAGGACACCCGCGTGGCCATCGGCGGCGAGACCTGCCACTATGAGGCCAGCGGCGCTTTCACTGGCGAGGTCACCGTGGAGATGCTCAAGGACGTGGGCGCCAAGTACGTCATCATCGGCCACTCCGAGCGCCGCCAGTACTATAACGAGACCGACTTCACCGTCAACAAAAAGGTCCATGCCGCCCTGGAGGCCGGCCTTCGCCCCATCGTGTGCGTGGGCGAGAGCCTGGAACAGCGTGAGCTGGGCGTTACCGAGGAACTCATCTCCTATCAGGTAAAGGTGGCCCTGGCCGGCCTGAACGAGACCCAGGTCCGCCGGGTGGTCATCGCCTACGAGCCCATCTGGGCCATCGGCACCGGCAAGACCGCCACCGCCGAGCAGGCCGGCG
>CAJTTS010000042.1 GCA_910579155.1 uncultured Oscillospiraceae bacterium
CAGGTGGGCGTGCCCGCCATCGTGGTGTTCCTGAACAAGTGCGACCAGGTGGACGACGAGGAGCTGCTGGAGCTGGTGGAGATGGAGGTCCGCGAGACCCTGTCCTTCTACGAGTTCCCCGGCGACGATATCCCCATCATCAAGGGTTCCGCTCTGAACGCCCTGACCAACGAGTCCGGCAACAAGGACGACGCCGACTTCGCCTGCATCAAGGAGCTGATGGACGCTGTTGACAGCTACATCCCCACTCCCGACCGCAAGGCCGACCTGCCCTTCCTGATGCCCGTTGAGGACGTGTTCACCATCACCGGCCGCGGCACCGTGGCCACCGGCCGTGTGGAGCGCGGCCAGCTGAAGGCGGGCGAGACCGTGGAGATCGTCGGCCTGTCCGAGGAGAAGAAGTCCACCGTCGTCACCTCCATGGAGATGTTCCGCAAGACCCTGGATTACGTCGAGGCCGGCGACAACGTGGGCTGCCTGCTCCGCGGCGTTGATAAGAACGAGATTGAGCGCGGCCAGGTGCTGTGCAAGCCCAACTCCATCCACCCCCACACCAAGTTTGTGGGCCAGGTGTACGTCCTGAGCAAGGACGAGGGTGGTCGTCACACCCCGTTCTTCAACAACTATCGTCCCCAGTTCTACTTCCGTACCACCGACGTGACCGGCGTCATCACCCTGCCCGAGGGCACCGAGATGTGCATGCCCGGCGATAACGTGGATATGAACGTGGAGCTGATTACCCCCATCGCCATTGAGAAGGGCCTGCGTTTCGCTATCCGTGAGGGTGGCCGCACCGTGGGTTCCGGCGTCGTCATCGACGTGGCCGAGTAATCAACAGGCAAAAATAAAAGAAAAGCCAGCCGTCTTGCGACGGCTGGCTTTTTTGCTTCCTCACAGACCCGAGAGGGCTTCCTGTGAAAGTACGCCAGCAGGGCCTACAGCCCCTCCAACAGCTCTTCCGCCGAGATTCCATAGAGCTTTGCCAACGCAATCAAATTTGCGGTGGATGGATCGGATTTTCCGGTTTCCCACTTGCTCACGGCCTGCCTGCTGACGCCGAGCGCTTCCGCCACAAATTCTTGCGACATTTTGCAGCGGACGCGGTTTTCGCACAGCCGTTCCGACAGGGAGCCGCGGACTACCTTGGTTTCAGCCCGGACCGCGCCGCTTTTGATATACTTCCACAGCGCCCGGATGACGAGGACAATCAGATAAACAAACAAAGCAAGCAAGAGAACGTTTAGAATGATTAGAGCGATAGCAGGAAGACCGAACAACATCGTTCTGCTGGTCATCCCTTTCACCTCCCCTCCATACTCAGATGATACTCCGCTACAGGCCGTTGCGCTATCAACTATTCCGCAACTTTTGGTTGCAGTCTGCCGTGAGGCAAAGAGAAGCGGCGCATGATCCCACATCCTATGCGCCGCTTTTCTTTTTGAGGCCCTAAAAGACCACCTGAACCAAAAGCATATACAAAATGGTTCCGCCAACAATGGACAGCATATTATTCTTCTTCCAGATATGGAGGATCACTACGGCCAGCCCGGCGATCAGCCCCGGGGCCCAGCCGCCGGAGGCGGAAAAGGAGGTATTGCGGTAGCAGTACACGATCAGCATGGCGATGACCGCCGGGGGCAGAAACCTGCCCAGGTAGAGCACCACGCGGGGTGGCTCCCCTCCCCTGCCGAACAGCAGGAATGGCAGCGCCCGGGTGAGAAAGGTCACCACCGCCATCACCGCCACCAGCGCGGCGATCTGCATAGTGGTCATTGCGTCTTGCCTCCCTTCGGCAGGACCGCGGGCGCCTCCAGCCTTGGACGCATCAGCAACAATCCCGCCACCAGGATGGCCAGCGCGGGGATGAGAAACCACCCGTTGTCCGGCCCGAAAACCAACAGACAGGCCAGGGTACCCGCGGCTCCCAGAAACACCGGACTGTGGCGCTCATTGGACTGCCACTGCTCCACGGCGATGACCAGGAACAACGCCGTCATGGCGAAGTCGATGCCCTCCGTATTGATGGTGATGAGCGCCCCCGCCACCGCACCGATGACGGACCCCGCGATCCAGTATAGGTGGTCCAACACGGCGATGCCAAAATAAAAGTCCTTCTCATTCACACCCTCCGGGGCCCGGACTCCGGCCAGCAGGGCGTAGGTCTCGTCGGTGAGGGAGAAGATCATGTACAGCTTCCGCCAGCCCATACCCCGGAATTTCTCCAGCATGGACAGGCCGTACACCAGGTGCCGGAAGTTGAGGATGAGGGTGAGGAAAGCGGCGTTAGCCAGCGGGGCGGCGTTGGCCAGCAGCTCCACACCCAGGTACTGGCCGCTGCCGGCGTAGATAGTCAGCGACATGACGGCGGACCAGACAGGGTGGAAGTCCGCCGCCGACAGCATCCAGCCGAATACGATGCCGATGGACAGGTAGCCCATGAGCACCGGCACGGTGTGAGGGAAGGCGGCGGCCAGGGATTTTCGGTTCATTGGGATCACATCCTTGGAAGAAGCGCGAAGAAGCGACCGAGCGTCCTGCCCGCTTCGCAGTGCGACAACGCGAGAAGCACATTAACGCGCTAAATAGACAGGTTCATTATACCGTCAAGTTTCGCCTCTGGCAAGGGCAGGGTTTTACAGATTGTTCATTGTATTCCCGGCAGGTTTTGGCTATAATACTCTTCGATACCGCCCCGGTCCGACCGGGCTGGGCGTGCTGTGGAGGGATCTGCCATGAAAAGACTCTTGTATATTTACAATCCCGCCGCCGGGCGGAAAACTGCCAAAATCAACCTCTCCGACGTGCTGGAGGTGTTCGCCCGCCAGGGCTATGAGATCACGGTACATCCCACCCAGGAGCGGGGCGACGCCACCGCCGTCGCCCGGGAGCAGGGGCCGGAGCACCACCGGGTAGTGTGTTGCGGCGGAGACGGCACGCTGAATGAAACGGTCCAAGGTATCCTGGAGTTGCCCCGGGAGAAACGCCCCATCCTGGGTTACATCCCGGCGGGGACCACCAACGACTTTTCACGCACCCTGGAGTTGCCCAAGACCCCGCCGGAGCTGGCGGAAGTAGCCGGGGAGGGCGCCCCCCGCGCCATTGACGTGGGAGAGGCCGAGGGGCGTTTGTTCACCTATGTGGCCGCTTTCGGGCTGTTCACCGATGTGTCCTATTCCACCCCCCAGGTGAGCAAGAACCTGTTGGGGCATTTCGCTTATGTGCTGGAGGGGATGGGCAAGCTGTCCAACATCTCCAGCTATCATATGAAGGTGAGCGCCTCCGACGGCCGCGAGGTGGAAGGAGACTTCATCTACGGGATGGTAGGCAACACGGTTTCGGTGGGGGGGCTGGTGAATCTGCCCCGGGACAAGGTGCGGCTGGATGACGGGCGGTTTGAGGTGATCCTGATCCGGCGGCCCGAGAGCGGCAAGGACTGGCAGTCCATTCTCACGGCCCTGACCACCCTGGAGATGGAGGAGGGCGGGGCCGTGGTAGGGTTTTCCGCAGGGGACATTACGTTCACCTGCGACCAGCCCGTGGCCTGGACGGTGGACGGCGAGTTCGGCGGTGAACAGGCGGTCACCCGCGTCAGGTGCCTGCCCCAGGCGCTGACCATGGCGTGTGGAGCAGGAAGCGCGGAGCCGTCGTGAGCAGCGCGGATGGAGCGAAGCGAGGGGAAAAGCCCAGCCGCCGCGCAGCGGGGGCGGGTTTTGCCCGAGTCGGAGCGAAGCCGCGCGTGGCGAACAGGCGAAGCGTGACAACAGGAAGCGCAGAGCCGTCATGAGCGCGTCGGCGCAAGCTTTGTATCCCTCGCTTTCGCCTTTGGCAAAAGCTCGCTCACTTCGCTGCGCCTCCTTTCCCCACAAAGCCGCAGATAGGCTTTGCGGGGGCCCCTAAAGGCAGAACGCGGATGTTACAAAATAAAACGACACCGGCCCGGCGGAGCAGTCCGCCGGGCCGGTTTTCCTTTTGGAGGCTATTCCGCCTCAGGGAACACGCATTGGTAGTAATCCTCCTGGAGGATGAGCTTAGAATAGTTTACCTTGGCGGCCACCAGACGGTGGACCCGTTTGACGTAATCCTCCTCGTCTTCCAGTTCAACGCCCTCGTTGGGGGTAAAGGTCTTGGTGGAGCACTCATAGGTCCCGGCGGCGGTGATCCAGGCGTTGCCTTGGCCCTTGTTGGCAAATACCACCAGGGGCATACAGTTGGAATACTGGTCCGCCTGGTAATTGGTGGCGAAAACGTCCCGCCCGGAGTAGAGCCGGGAGTCGTATTCCAGCCCGAACAGGTTGCAGAGGGTGGGAACGATGTCGATGGCGGAGCAGGGGGTGTCCACCTCAATAGGCTCCTTGATGGACCCGGACCACATGAGCAGGGTGTTGCGGTAGCGGGAGGTATCGCTTTCGGTGTCCGTAAAGCCGCGCAGTTCGTTGTAGTAGTCCACCTTGTCCCGCTCGATCAGCATATAGGGGTAGTGGTCGGCAGACATGACGATGAGGGTGTCGTCGGCGATGCCCGCCGCCTCCAGCTTGTCCACCAGGCACTCGAGGGCCAGGTCCAGCTCCATGTTGCAGGCCAGATAGGCCTGGCAGTGCTCCGACAGGTCGGGGTACTTGGCCTCTACCTCCTCCCGGTGCTTTTTGCACATATTGTTGTCGGCCCAACTGTACCAGCCGTGGGCGCTGACGGTCATATAGTAGGCGTGGAAAGGGGTGCCGTCCTCCACATAGGCGTTGATATAACTGTCCGCCGTGGCCTCCATCATCTCCAGGTCTGAGCGCGGCCAGCCATTGTAGGGCAGTTCCAGGCCGTTGCCGATGCCGTGATAGTCGTAGCCGAAATTGCCCAGGTATTCGTTCCGGTGATAGTAGTCATAGGTGTGGTTGTGCCAGGCGGGGACTGCATAACCCTGGGCGGCGAACAGCTTGGCCAGGGTTATGGGCATGGATTTGTTGACGCTGAGCAGAGGCGCGCCATCTTTGCCGTGCCAGTTGGGAATCAGCCCGGTGGTGACGGCGAACTCTCCTCCGGTGGTGGACAGGGTCCAGTCGGGCTGGTAGAAGTTGTGGAACACAAAGCCCTCCTCCTGGGTCAGCCGGTACAGGGTGGGGGTGAGTTCCTTGTCGATGGCGTAGGGCGAGAAGCCCTCGGCGGTGAGGAGGATCAGGTTTTTGCCCTCAAACATGCCAGTGTACTCGTTTTTCTCCGAGGGGGTCAGGCTGCCGAAATACCGGTGCATGCTCTGGACCGTCTCGTTGGTCTCCGATTCCGCCAGCGCCTCGAAGTCGATATCCAGCGTGTTGGGGCCGGTGGGGACGGGCCGCTTGGAGGCGTCCGGGCCGTCCGAGGGCTCTTCGGAGGGCTGTGCGCTCTCGCCGGGGGCGGGGGTGTCCACCGGGTCGTCAATAAACTGATCCAGCGGGGGCGCGGGCGTGCCCGCCAGGTTGTACTCCAGCTCCAGCCGGACGGAGGTGAGCAGGCCAAAGTGGGGGACTGCGGCGTTGGTGGTGAACTCATAGGTGTAATAGCTCTTTGCCGAACCCAGGGTGGACAGCAGATAGGCGGTGAGTTGGCAGGCCACCAGCACGGCGGCCAGAATGATCCGCACGGGCAGCTCGCTCCCCTCGTCGGGGACTACCCGTTTGCGCAGGAGGACGAAGGCGATCACCGGCGCCAGGGACAGCAGGATGAAGGGGATCATGCTCACCACCACCGACACCACGGTGGAACCGAAATCCCCGGCTACATCGCCCGCCATGCCGCCCATAAAGCCGACGCCGTAATATAGATTGAAGGTGGCGCGGCACCCCCGCTCCACGCAGAACAGCACCGTGCCCAGTCCCAGCAGCACGCCGCCGATGATACGGGCAGCGGTCTTCCAGGGCAGCAGGTCCAAAATCAGGCCGATCACCAGTCCGGCGGCGATGGAGAACAGCAAAATGCGCAGCAGCGCCAGATCAAAAAACGGGGTGCTCCGGTCAAAAACCCGCAAAAGCAGCTCATGGTAGAGCAAGGCGGCAGGAAAGAACAGGGCTGGCAGCACCGGCCCGCCCATGCTCCTCCGCCCGGTATATCCGGAGTAGGGTCGATCCATCAGCGGTCACTTCCTATGGTATATGGGGCGCAAAGGGAAAATCTGCACACTTTTACGCCTACTTTAAGATGGCATTTATCATATCATAGGAAGGGCAAAAATGCAACGTCTGCGTCAAAATTTAAAGAAATGTTCAAGGTGTGTCCCACAGGCCGGTCTGAAGCAGCGCCCCGGTGTAGTAATGGGCCAGGATGTCCCGCCAGCCTGAGCCCTCCTTGGCCATGGCGTTGGCTCCGTACTGGCTCAGGCCCACCCCGTGGCCGTAGCCGGTAACGGAGAAGGTGAACACGCCGTCCTGCTCCTCCACGTCAAAGCAGGCGGAGCGCAGGGCAAACAAGCTGCGGGCCGCGCCGCCGGACAGGGCTACGCCTCCCAGCTCCAGCTCCGCCACCCGCCCCGAGGCGGTGCGGGTGAGGTTCTGGAACCAGACGGACGGCTCGCCGGACATGTCGCAGCCAAGTCCGGCCTCGCTCACCGTTTTCTTTACCTGGTCGGCGGTGAGGGTGACGGTGGAGTGATAGTTGGGCACCTCGTCCCCCTCGGGGCTATCCACGGAAACGAGATAGGGCAGAGCTTTGCCCCACACGGCCTGCGCGTCCTCGGTGGCCCCGGAGGCGGAGGAGAAGAACACCGCCTGGATGGGCATGCCGTCGTAGGTGAGCACCTGGCCGTCAGTGTCCGCCACGGCGGAGGCGATTTTGGCGGTGTAGGCCTCTGCGGCGCTCTCGCCCCAGCGCTGGGCAGCGTCCTCTTTGGAGATGTATGCCTGGCAGCAGGAGGAGTCGGCGCAGATGTCGGCGCCGTCCGCCTCGTGGCTGCCCGCCCGCAGTTTCCACAGGCTGTAGGTCCGGGCGCACACCGCCTGGGCCCGGAGGGCCTCCGGCTCAAAAGAGGCGGGCATCTCCGCCGCCACCACGGACCACAGGTAGTCCGCCATGGTTGTCTCGGTCACCTGACCGTCCCGGCCCAAGACCCGCAACGTCTGAGCCGTATCCCGCTCCCCGGGGGAGGGCATGGGCTCGGCCGTTGGGGTGGGGAGGCTGGGAGGGGTCAACAGGTTCGGCGTGGGCTGAGGTTCCGATCCGCCGGGGGCGTCCCCCAGGGCGGCCAGGGGCAGGAGCAGCAGGGCGATGCTGAGAGCCAACCCTGTTAGGAAGGGCGTTCGTAGCGCCCTCCAAGTGTCCGGATTTCGCAAGTCAAGCACCTCGATTATTCAAAATTCGGGAGAATATACGGGAAAATCCTGATTTTGCAAGGGTCTCTCAGTATAAGTTTGCATTGACGGGATTCGAAAATTGCGCTATAATACTCTTTATAACTTGGTAGAAGCAAGCCACACGGACACCCAAAGGAGGCGGTTCAACTTGAACATGAACATCATTGACAATTTGATTGCGGCGCGGAAGCGGGCTTTGGAGCAGCACAGCGCTTCCGTGGATTTCATTCAAGGGATATGCGGAGAATTTGAGAGATATACCCAGATATCTCCCCGCTATTATGAAAAATATGATGTGAAACGGGGCCTGCGTAATCACGACGGTACCGGCGTCATGGCCGGGGTCACCCTCATCGGCAACGTGAAGGGCTATATCGTGGAGGACGGCGAGAAAGTCCCCGCCCCCGGCCGGCTGTACTATCGGGGCATCAACGTGGAGGAGCTTATCGACGGCTTCACCGCTGCGGGCCGGTTCGGTTTTGAGGAGACCGCCTACCTGCTGATGTTCGGCGGCCTGCCCACCCAGGAGGAGCTGGAGCAGTTCCGGGACATTCTTGCTTTCTATCGGGATCTGCCTCCCAATTTTACCGAGGATATGATCCTCACCGCCCCCGCCCAGAACATCATGAACAAGCTGGCCCGGTCGGTGCTGGCGCTGTACTCCTACGACCCTGACCCGGACAACAACACCTTGCCCACTGAGATGCTACAGGCCATCCGGCTCATCGCCCGGTTCCCGACGATTGTGGCCCACGCCTTCGCTGCCAAGAAGCATTATTTTGACCGGGAGTCCCTGTACTTACACCGGTCCCAGCCGGAGCTGTCCGTGGCGGAGAATTTTCTGTACTCCGTCCGCCACGACAACCAGTTTACCAAGGAGGAGGCCCGCCTGCTGGACCTGTGCCTGGTGCTCCACATGGAGCACGGCGGCGGTAACAACTCCGCCTTCGCCTGCCGGGTGCTGTCCTCCTCCGGCACGGATATCTACTCTGCCATCGCCGCGGCGGTGGGTTCGCTGAAGGGTCCCAAGCACGGCGGCGCCAACATGCGGGTCATGGCCCAGTTTGACGAGATCGGGGCCAACGTGAAGGACTGGAAGGACGACGAGGAGGTGTCCGCCTACCTGACCAAGATTCTTAAGAAGGAGGCGGGGGACGGCTCCGGCCTGATCTATGGTATGGGCCACGCCGTTTACACCATGTCCGATCCCCGTGCGGTGATTTTAAAGCGCTTCGCCAAGAATATGGCGGCGGAAAAGGGGATGCTGGAGGAGTTTGAGCTGTTTGAGACGGTGGAGCGGCTCACTCCCGACCTGTTCCATTCCGTCACCGGCCAGGAGAAGGCCATGTGCGCCAACGTGGACATGTACTCCGGCCTGGTGTACAAGATGATGGGCATCCCCCCGGAGCTGTACACCCCGCTGTTCGCCATCGCCCGGATCGTGGGCTGGTGCGCCCACCGGGTGGAGGAGGTTTACAACCCCTATGGCCGGATTATCCGTCCGGCCTACAAGGCGGTGGGGCCCAAGCGCTCCTTTGTACCGCTGGAGGAGAGAGGATAAACGGCAATCAGGCAAAACAAAACCCGCCTCGTCCGGTATATTCCGGATGGGGCGGGTTTTTATTCGTCTTCAATATATTCCGCGATCTCCTCTACGCGGCAGTGAAGGATTTTGCATAGCTGATTCAAGGTATAGGTGTTGACGTTTTCATTTTTCCGCAGACGGTCCAGTTGTCCCCCGCTGAACTTGTAATCCCTGAGCAAACGGTATTGAGATATCCCCCGCCTCTTCATCGTGTCCCAAAGCCTGTCATATACAATCACAGCCGCACCCCCTTTCTGCGAAACTGTTTTTATCGTATATTCTTACCAGTCTATTGAAAATAACCCGCATTCGGGCTATATTCGAAGAAGCCAGACTGGAAGATAGGCGAGGAGGTTTCATCATGGTTGCAGAAAAGATGCCAGACCCAAGGAGACGGAAACTGGCATATCAATTGCTGAATGGCTTCATGGAAGCAGAGGCGGAGCCAAAGCAGTTATCAAGAGAAGAGTGGAGCGGATATATCAGCACCGCATCAATCTGTGTACTCGTGGAAATCTGGATTTTGAGGATAAAGATTTGGAGGCAATTATTTCCGCATATGAGCAGTTAAACCGGTTGTTTGCTCGCTTGATGTACGATCAGGGATGGCACGACGCCGGGCAAGGATTATGAACAAAATCAAGGCCTCCCTCAACGGGAGGCCTTGATTTTTACACCCTTTTCCAAACCGCCCCACCGGGCACGTCGGTGACCTCGACCCCCTGGGCCTTCAACTCGTCCCGGATGCGGTCGGCCTCGGCGAAGTTTTTCGCCTTCTTGGCCTCCGCCCGCTGGAGCACCAGCGCGTCCACAGTGGGGTCGCCCTCGCCCTGGATGGTGAAGCCACCGGGAGCGCTGGCCGTCTTGGCCTGGGCGGCCTCCTTCTCCCGCAGGGCCGCCGCCTTTTCCAGCAGGGACAGCGACAGCACCCGGTCAAAGTCCGCCAGCGCCGCCCGCTTGGTGGCGTCGTTCACCGGGGCCTTAAGCACGTCGTACAGGCAGGTAATCCCCATGGAGGTGTTCAGGTCGTTGCCCACCTGGGTGAGGAATTTCTCCTTGAGCCGGGCCACGGCCTCCTGGTCCACCTCGCCGTCCCCGTTCTTGAGGGCGGCCACCCGCTTGATGAGCTTGCTATACGCCCCGGCGGCGTTGTCCAGGTTCTCCCAGGAAAACACCAGTCCCTTGCGGTAATGGCTTTGCAGGCAGAAGAAGCGGTAGGCCAGGGGGTCGTACCCCTTCTCCTCCATCAAGGAGACGGTGAGGAACTCCCCCTTGGACTTGGACATCTTCCCGGAATTGGTATTCAGGTGGTGGACGTGGAACCACTGGGCGCACCAGGGATGGCCCAGGTAAGCCTCGGACTGGGCGATCTCATTGGTGTGGTGGGGGAAGGCGTTGTCCACCCCGCCGCAGTGGAGGTCCAGGTACTCCCCGTTGAACTTCATGGAGATGCAGGAGCACTCGATGTGCCAGCCGGGGTAGCCCACGCCCCAGGGGGAGTCCCATTTCAGGGCCTGGTCCTCGAACTTGGACTTGGTGAACCAGAGAACGAAATCGTTTTTGTTGCGTTTATTGGCGTCCTCTTCCACGCCCTCGCGGACGCCCACGGCCAAATCCTCCTCGTCGTGGTCGTTGAACACATAGTAGTGGTCCAGGGTGGAGGTGTCGAAATACACGTTGCCCCCGGCCACATAAGCGGAGCCCTTCTCAATGAGGGCGGACACCACCTTGATGAATTCGCCGATGAGCCCGGTGGCGGGCTGGACCACGTCGGGGGTCTTGATGTTCAGCTTGGCGCAGTCGTCGAAAAAGGCGTCGGTGTAGAATTTGGCGATGTCCATGACCGACTTGTTCTCCCGCTTGGCCCCCTTGAGCATTTTGTCCTCGCCGGTGTCCGCGTCCGACGCCAGATGGCCCACATCGGTGATATTCATCACCCGGTTCACGTCGTAGCCCTCGTAGCGCAGGAACTTCTCCAGCACGTCCTCCATGATGTAGGAACGCAGGTTGCCGATGTGGGCGAAGTGGTAGACGGTGGGGCCGCAGGTGTACATCTCCACCCGGCCGGGGGTGTGGGTGCGGAATTCCTCCTTTTTATGGGTGGCGGAATTGTAAAGATACATGATTTTTTCCTCCGTTTCAGGTTTTATCTTCCTGGGTACATGAGGTACAGGCATTCCGCCGTCCCTCGATATGGCACTGGTCCATCAGCTTTTCCAAAGCCTCCAGACGGTGGTCCAGGGCGGCGATGCGCTCCTGGGTGGGGCTTTTCACGCTGGTCTGGTCCACCTCGTCGGCGTAGTGGGTGGACCGCCCCGCGATCTTTACGATCTGCGCCGGGATGCCCACGGCGGTGGCGTCGGGCGGCACCTCGCTGAGCACCACCGCGTTGGCGGCGATGCGGGAATTGTCCCCCACCTTGAAGGGTCCCAGCACCTTGGCCCCCGTGGAGATCAGCACATTGTTGCCGATGGTGGGGTGGCGCTTGCCATGGTCCTTGCCGGTGCCGCCCAGGGTGACGCCGTGGTAGATCAGGCAGTCGTCCCCCACCTCGGCGGTCTCGCCGATGACAATGCCCATGCCGTGGTCGATGACCAGGCGGCGGCCGATCTTCGCGCCGGGGTGTATCTCAATGCCTGTCCAGAACCGGCTCCACTGGGACACGAACCGGGCCAGGAATTTCAGATTGTGACAGTACAGGAAGTGAGCCAGTCTGTGGTAAAGGGTGGCGTGTACGCCCGGATACAGCAAGAAAATTTCCAGCCTGCTCCGGGCCGCCGGGTCCCGGGCCTGATAGGCCCGCAGCGTCTCGCCCAATCGGGTCATAGAAAAAGCTCCTCCTTGTCCATATAAAAACAAAAGCCCCTCACGCCTGATGGCATGAGAGGCGGCAAAACCGCGGTTCCACTCTCGTTTGTTACTCATGGCCGTAACGTGGCCGGACGGAGGGCGCCGAAAGTCCCCCACGCTCCCGCTCGCATTTCGTCCGGAGCTTTCCCGAGGGCCGCTTTCAGCCAAGGGCGGCCCCTCTCTGGCGGTTCCAAACCGGACTACTTCCCGCGTTCATCGCGATATTTGGTTTTCATACCGTTCCAGTATATTACCACAGGGGAGGAAAGGTGTCAAGCGGAACGGGCGGTTTTTGACAGGCGGAACGGGAGTGTTCCGACACTTTGTTCCGGGGTGGGAATGCCCCTTGCCTTATTGCACAAAGTCAGGTATAATATTATATTGCATTATTGTAACTATCATCATGAGCTTGAGAAGGGAGAATAACATGGATCAGAGATTAGCGCCCCTGTTCACCCCGTGGAAAATCGGAAACTGCGAGATCAAAAACCGCGTTGTGCTCACCTCTATGGGCGGCACGGACCTGTTCGGCTGGATGGAGAAAAACCACTTTGACCAGGCCGGGGCCAGGTTCATCCTGGAAGTGGCCAAAAACAACGTGGGGTTGGTGCTCCCCGGCTGCCAGCCGGTGTACAACCCCATGTTCGGCCAGTGGCTGCACAAGAACAAAAAGATGTACCAGGATCTGGCGGCCTGGATGCCTGAGTTCCACAAGACCGGGGCAAAGCTGTTCATCCAGCTCACGGCGGGGTTCGGCCGGTCCTTCACCATCAGTTCCATGATGGAGACGCTGTACACCAACCCCATCCTCCGCGCCGCCTCCAAGCCCTTCATGGACCTGGACAAGATCACCGCCTCCGCCAGCCCCGCCCCCAACCGCTGGTCGGACAAGGTGCCCTCCCGGGAGCTGCGGGTGGAGGAGATTCAGGAGTATGTGGACGCCTTCGCTCAGACCGCCAAGCTCCTTCAGGACGCCGGGGTGGACGGGGTGGAGATCCATGCCGTCCACGAGGGCTACCTGCTGGACCAGTTCACCCTGAAATACGTCAATAAACGCACCGACCAGTACGGCGGCTCCTTTGAGAACCGCTACCGCTTCCCGGTGGAGATCGTCCAGGCCATCAAGGCCGCCTGCGGTAAGGATTTCCCCGTCTCCCTGCGGTACAGCGTGGTGTCCAAGACCAAGGGTTTCCGCCAGGGGGCCCTCCCCGGCGAGGACTACGTGGAAGTGGGCCGCGATATGGAAGAGTCCGAGCAGGCCGCCAAATACCTCCAGGACGCGGGGTACGACATGCTCAACTGCGACAACGGCACCTACGACGCCTGGTACTGGGCCCATCCCCCCATCTACATGCCGGAGAACTGCAATCTGGCCGACGTGGAGCACATCAAGCGTTTTGTGGACATCCCGGTGGTGTGCGCCGGGCGGCTGGATCCCCGGGCGGCGGCGGACTCCATTGAGGCGGGACGGCTGGACGGCGCGGGCTTTGCCCGGCAGTTCCTGGCCGACCAGCGCTGGGTCACCAAGCTGATGGAGGGCCGGGAGAAGGACATCCGCCCCTGCATCCTGTGCCACAACGGGTGCTTCAACATGTGCCACTACGAGGGCGTGCCCAACGACCAGGACCTGGGGGACAGCCTGAATCTGGCCCGGTGCGCGGTCAACGCGGAGACCATGCAGTGGGATAAACACTACATCAAAAAGGCGTTTTCCCCCAAGCGGGTACACATCATCGGCGGCGGCCTGGGCGGCATGGAGGCGGCGCGGGTGCTCAAGCTCCGGGGCCACGAGCCCATCATCTATGAAAAGACGGACGGGCTGGGCGGGGCGTTCATCGCCGCCGGGGCGGAGTCCTACAAGGGCAGGCTCCGGGACCTGCTGGCCTGGTACAAGCGGCAGATGGTGCAGATGCACGTGGAGATCCACCTCAACGAGGAGATCACGGACGTGACCCGGTTTGGCACCGACCAGGTTATCATCGCCACCGGCGCGTCGCCCATTACCCTGCGGGGCGTCTCCGACCACGAGCGGATGGTGGAGGCCGTCGAGTTCCTCAACGGGGAGAAGGCCGTGGGCCACCGGGTGGCCGTGGTGGGCGGCGGGCTCACCGGGTGCGAGATCGCCTACGAGCTGGCCCTCCAGGGCAAGGAGCCAGTCGTCATCGAGATGAAGAACGACCTGGTGGCCCAGAAGGGCGTGTGTCTGGCCAACAGCTCCTACCTCCGGGAGTGGTTCGCCCTCCACGGGGTGCCGGTCCACCTGGAGACCACCCTTACCGCTGTCCACGAGGACAAGGTGCTCTGCCGGGACAAGCAGGGCAAAACGGTGGAGATCCCCTGCGACAGCGTCATCAGCTCAGTGGGTTACCTGCCCCATCCCTTGGAGGGGAAGGGCCGCAACATCCATCTTGTGGGAGACTGTAAGCAGGTGGGCAACGTGAAGACCGTCATCTGGGGCGCCTACGAGGCGGCCATGAAGATTTAAGGAGGGTATATGAGCGAGAAAATGAAGCTGACGGCGGACCAGCAGGCCATCCTGGGCGGCGAACAGGGGGAGACCCTGGCCAAGGTGATGGAGACCCTGGTGCGCTACGGTGAGCTGTTCGGGGCGGACTCCATGGCGCCCGTCACCAGCCGGTACAACCACCTGGTCACCTCCTTCGGGCTGAAGGCCCTGGGGCCGGTGTACGACCTGATGGACAAACTGATTGCCGAGGGGGCGGCGTCCATGCAGCAGTTCTCCGCCGATCCCAGGCCGGTGGACAAAAACGTGCCCAGCTCCTTTTTACAGAACTTCGTATTTCAGAACTTCATGTACACCAAGCAGGACTTTTATGAGGAACAGCTTGGCAAACTGGGGCTGATGGACAAGGATGCCTTCACCTGCGCCTGCTATCTGGATCAGGTGGGCAACACTCCCAAGGAAGGGGAGGTCCTGTCCTGGTCGGAGTCCTCCGCCGTGGTGTACGCCAACTCCGTGCTGGGGGCGCGGTGTAATCGCAACTCGGGCATCATCGACCTGATGGGTTCGGTGGTGGGGTACGTGCCCAACTTCGGCCTGCTCACCGATGAGGGGCGGAAGGCCACCTGGATCGTGGAGATCAAGACCAGCAAGAAGCCGGAGGCCCAGCTCCTGGGCTCCGCCATCGGCATGAAGGTGATGGAGGACGTGCCCTATATCGTGGGGCTGGACCGGTGGTTGGGAACCCTGGACGACGGGGCCAAGACCTACCTCAAGGACTTCGGCGCGGCCACCGCCTCCAACGGCGCGGTGGGGCTCTACCACGTGGAGGGCATCACTCCCGAGGCGGTCCGGCTGGGCCGGAAACTGGTGGCGGAGGACGCCCAGGTGTATGTGGTGGACGACGCGGAGCTCCAGCGGGTGTACGACAGCTACCCGGTGGTGTGGAAGAACAAGAACGCCAAGCCCAAGCTGTGCTTCATGGGCTGCCCCCACATGAGTCTGGAGCAGCTCACCACCTGGACCGAGCGGGTGGAGCAAGGCCTGAAGGAGTCGGGGAAAAAGAAGGTGGCCATCCCCACCGTGTTTACCGCCGCCCCGGCGGTCATCAAGGAGTTCGAGGCCACCCCCTATGGGGAACGGCTGAAACAGACCGGGGTGATCCTCAGCTACATCTGCCCGTTGATGTATATGAACAACCCCCTCAGCGGCAAAATGCCCGTCATCACCTCCAGCAACAAGCTGCGCACCTACACCACGGCGCGTTACTACACCGACGACGAGATTTTGGTCCAGATCACGAAAGGGGGCAATTGAGATGCGTCAGTTCCAAGGACGGGTGGTATCTCCCGGCAAGCTCACCGCCAAGGCCCTGGTGTCCCACGGGGGGCTGAATACCCTGGCCTCCTTCCAAAAGGCGCTGCAATTCGGCGATAAAAAGGCCACCTGCGGCGACCAGAACAATCCCGACCTGTACGGCAAGGAGATGGCGGGCAAGGCGCTGTGCCTGCCCCGGACCATCGGCTCCACCACGGGCGGGCTGGTGCTGTACTGCGCCTGCTCCATGGGCCGCCAGCCGGCGTGTCTGCTGTTTTCCGAGCCCATCGATTCCCTGGCCGCCGCCGGGGCGGTGCTGGCCGACGTGTGGCTGGAGGGGGAGCATACCGCCATGCCCGTGGTGGACAGCCTGGGGGAGGAATTTTTGGATTACGTACAGGACAATATGACCGTCAACGTGCTGCCCGACGGCGTGGTCCAAGTCATCTGACGGGAGGCGCCCATGTCGATTTTATCACAATTGAACGGCCCCGCCGTGTATGCCGTGTGCGGCGGCATCGTGGCCTTTGTGGCGGTGGTGTGCGTGGTGTTCATGGTCCGGGCCTGGCGGGCCGGGGTGGCCCTGGGTATGGACAAGGCGAAGATGCGCCGGGTTATTACGTCCAGCGTCACCTTCACCATCCTGCCCAGCGTGGGCATTCTGCTGGGCGTGATCGCCCTGTCCGGCAGCCTGGGCACTCCCTGGCCCTGGCTGCGGCTGAGCGTGGTGGGGGCGCTGCACTACGAGACCCAGGTGGCCCAGACCGCCGCCGAGCAGGTGGGCATGTCCTCCCTGTCCGCCGCCGAGATGACCCCCCAGGCCTTTACCACTATCGCCCTGCTCATGAGCGTGTGCATCATGTGGGGGATGCTGCTGTCCACCCTGTTCAGCAAGCGGTATCTGAAGAAGCTGGGTGGCGGTGGTAAATCCTCCGGAGGCGGAGTGGCCGCGGGCTTCGGCGACCGGGCCATGACCGCCATGTTTATCGGCCTGATCTGCACCTACCTGGGCAGCTATATCGGCGCCTTCGTGTCGGGTGGCCGCTTTCCCTTCAACGGCGACTGGTCGCCGCTGGCGGTGGCGGGGGTGTCCGCCCTGACCATGGCGGGGTGCGTATATCTCTCTGAGAAAAAGGGCATGGCCTGGGTGGAGAGCTTCTCCATCGCGGGCAGTATGCTGGTGGGCATGGCCGCGGCGGTGCTGCTGCGGCTGTGGGTGTAGGAAGGGGGGCGTCACATGAACGAACAGGACAAACAGGCCGCCTTTGAGCGCTACAACGAGCGCACCCACCTCATCGGCCGGGTGGTAAGCGTGGCCACGCTGGTTTTACTGATCGGCGCGCCCTTTGTACTGGGAATCATTCTGGGGGCCATGCCCGATGTGGGGGCGGTGGCCAAGGGCTTTGTGTCCGTGGGCCTGGTGTGGATGGTCAGCGGCGTGGCCGAGTACCTGATCTATACCCCCATGCTGGGGGCCGGGGGCGGATACCTGGCCTTTATCACCGGCAACCTCATCAACATGAAAATCCCCTGCGCCATCAGCGCCCGGGACATGGTGGGGGCCAAGACCGGCACGGCGGAGAACGAGGTGATCTCCACCCTGTCCATCGCCGCCTCCTCGCTGGTGACGATTCTGGTACTGGCCCTGGGGGTGTTGCTGCTGGTTCCCCTCCAGCCCGGGCTCCAGAGCGAGGTGCTCCAGCCCGCTTTCACCAACGTGGTCCCCGCCCTGTTCGGGGCCATGGCGTACAAGTATTTCCGGGGCAGTATGCACATCGCCGCCGTCCCGCTGGCGGTCATGAGCCTGCTGTTTATGCTGGTTCCCGGCCTCACCGGCTCCACCAGTTTTATGATTATTCCCAGCGGGGCCATGGCCATCGCCATCACATGGGTCCTATATCGCCGCGAAAGGAAGTCAAGCGAGAAATGAAAAAACGACACAAGCGCATGTTGGCGGCAATGGCCGCGAAAAAGGCGGGAGAGGTGCTTTTGGACAGGGTGGAAACCCGGAAAGCGCCCTTGACCGGCGGGAAGTCCGGGCCGTCCCGCCGGGACCGCCGTCCCGAGCCGGAACCGCCCAAGCAGTGCCCCTATGCCAAGGCGGCCAGGACCGCGCTGGCCGGTGTGGGCGTCGGGTTGGGGGCAGCCCTGGGCGCGGCGGTGTTACATGCCGCCCTCACCCCCCGAAAAAAGTCGGAGTATGTCCCCCAGCCGGACAACCGGTCCACCGGCTACGCCCAGAAGCTGTCCGCCATGGTGCAGTGCGACACCACCTCCCACGCGGGAGTGGCGGAGACAGAGAAGTTCCTGGCCTTCCACAAGGAGCTGGAGCGGCTGTTCCCCCTGGTCCACCGGGACCTGGAAAAGACCGTCATCGACGGCAACCTGCTCTTCCGCTGGAAGGGCAGGACGAATGGGGACCCCATCGTGCTCATGAGCCACCAGGACGTGGTGCCCGCCGAGGGCGAGTGGCTCCACCCGCCCTTCTCCGGGGCCATTGTGGACGGCAAGGTATGGGGCCGGGGGGCCTTTGACACCAAGGCGTCCCTGATGGCGTTCTTCCAGGCGGTGGAGGAGCTGCTGGCTGAGGGCTACGTACCCCAATGCGATGTGTATCTGGCGTCCTCCTGCACCGAGGAGTGGACGGGGGACGGCGCGCCCAAGCTGGTGGCGGAGCTCCAGCGCCGTGGGGTGCGCCCCTTCCTGGTCATCGACGAGGGGGGCGGCATCATCACCGACCCCATCGGCGGGGTCAAGGGCAATTTTGCCATGGTGGGCGTCTTCGAGAAGGGCAAGGCGGACGTGCGTTTCACCGCCCGCAGCTCCGGCGGCCACGCCAGCGCCCCAGGGAAGGGCACCCCCATCGCCCGGCTGTCCGCCTTTGTCAACGAGGTGGAGAGCAAGCCTCCCTTCCGGCGCAAGTTCCTCCCGGAGGTCAAGGCCATGTTCCGGCGGCTGTCCCCCTACGCCCCCTTCCACCTGCGGCTGGTGATGGGTAACCTGTGGCTGTTTGGCCCGGTGATGAAACAGGTCATGCCCGCCATATCTGCCCAGGCGGCGGCCATGCTCCAGACCACCATCGCCTTCACCATGCAGTCCGGGTCGGACGCTTGCAACGTGCTGCCCCAGGAGGCCAGCGTCAGCGCCAACATGCGCTTCATCCCCCATCAGGGCGAGCGGGCGAGCCTGGACCTGATCCGGGAGGTGGCGGCGAAATACAGCCTGGAGATGGAGATCATGCACTCCAGCGACTACACCCAGCCCGTGGATATCAGGGGCGAGGCGTTCCGGCAGGTGGAGCGGGTTATCGGAAACACCTTTCCCGGCCTGCCGGTGTGCCCCTACGTGATGACCGGGGCCACCGACGCCAGCTTCTACCAGGCCATCTGCGACAACTGCATCCGGTTCGCCCCGGTGGTGGCCGGACCGGAGCAGATGAAGGGGATGCACGGCCTGAACGAGACCATGGGGGTGGACTGCCTGCCCGGGGCGGTAGACTTCTACAAGAACCTGATCCGCGCTCAGCAGGGGCGGTAAGCTCAGCGGCTTGAGTGGCGGGGCGGGCCCCCGCCCTGCCTCGTACCGCGCCCCTGCAGGGAGGAGGGGAGGCGCCCTCTCTTTTTGGGGACGACTCGAACAGGACATGCAGAAAGAAATAGGTTTCTGCCCGACCTGGTATGAACTGTCCCCAAAAAGAGAGGGCGCCTTCCCTCCCCAAACGTTCCCGGTTTGAGCTGTCCCCCCGTCAAAGAGGGGCGCTCTTTCGTCCGCGCCAATCGGTTGCTATGGCAACTGTCCGGCACAGTGTGCCGGACAGTCTTTTTTTGACGGACCGGCCAATCTTAAAGAACAAATTTTCGATTTTGACTGGAATTTCCGGCGAAGGTGTGCTAATATATTATATTGACTTTGTATCGCCCGTCTCACGAACCGGGCGGCTATGATAAATGAGGTGAGCGCGTTGAAATTCTGGATGGCTATTGTGCTGGGCGTCGTGCAGGGGGTGGCGGAGTTTCTGCCGATCTCCAGCTCGGGGCATCTGTCGCTGCTGCAATATTTCTTCCGCATCGAGGAGCCGGATACCCTGTATAACATCCTGCTCCACTTCGCTACGCTGGTGGCGGTATGCGTTGTGTATTGGCAGGACATCGCGGATATGATCGTGGAATTTTTCCGGGGCGCTGCCGCCCTGGCCACGGGGAGCCGGGATCGCGGCAATCCGCCGGAGGCCCGGCGGCTGGTGCTGCTGCTGATCGTGGGCACCCTGCCCCTGTTTCTGGTGCTGCCCTTCGACGACTTCGTGGAGGGGTTGGGCGGCAGCCCGCTGTTTGTGTCCGTCATGCTGCTGGTGACGGGGTGCATCCTGTTCCTGTCCGACCGCTACGGTGGCGGGAGGAAAAACGGCCGCACCGCCACGGTGAAGGACGCGCTGCTGGTGGGCCTAGCCCAGGGGATGGCCACCATCCCCGGCCTGTCCCGCTCCGGCACCACCATCTCCGCCGGGATGGCCCTGGGCTTTAACCGGAATTTCGCCGTGCGCTACTCCTTCCTGCTGTCCCTGCCCGCTGTGCTGGGGGCTACGCTGCTGAAGGTGGTCAAGGTGGTGAAGGCCGGGGCCTTTGACGTTGAACTGCTGCCCATGTACCTCGCCGGCATGGTTGTCGCCGGGGTGGTGGGTTACTTCTCCATCTCTCTGGTGAAGCTGCTGGCCAGCAAGGGCAAATTCGGCAACTTCGCCTATTACTGCTGGATCGTGGGCGCGGTGTCCCTCATCGCCTGCTTTGTGCTCCCGATGCTCACCCCCGCGGCATCCTGAAACAGGAGGATTCCTGACATGGCTTCCACACAAAAGAGAAACACCAATTCCGGCGGCGGTTCCACAGGCCGCTCGTCCTCCTCATCCAAAAGCGGCGGCAAGCGGGCATCCTCCGGGTCCTCCCGGTCGTCGTCCGCATCCAAAAGCCGCGCCTCCCGCAGGTCCGCCCCCCAGAAGAAGCCCTACCGCCGGGAGGCGGGGGGCGCGGTATGCCTGCTGCTGGCTTTGTTCAGCGCCATCGGCTACTTTAAGACCGAGGAAGGGGCGGTTATCGCCCTGTTCTGCGACCTGTTAAAGGGCCTGGTGGGCTACGGCTTCTATATCGCCCCGCCCATGCTGCTGGCGGCGGCGATGGTGCTGCTGCTCCACCGGGGTCGCCCCGTCCGGCTGCGCACGGCGGGGGCACTGACCCTGCCTGTGCTGGCGGGGGCGCTGCTCCACCTGCTGCTGTGTAAGGCTGAGTACGAGGGGGGGCTGTCCCTGGTGGGCCAATTGTGGCTGGACGGCAGGGCTATGGCCTCCGGCGGCGTGGTCAGCGGCCTCATTGCCATGGCCTTCCGCTACGCCTTCACCACGGTGGGGGCGGTGGTGGTCCTGGTGGTGCTGGGCGCGGCGGCGGCGCTGTGCGCCCTGCGGCTGGCCCCTGCGGACATCCTGGACTACTTCCGGCAGCAGCGGGAGAACCGCCCGGAATACGACCCGGACGACTACCCAGAGGAGCGGCCCCGCAAGAGGGCCAAAAAAGACCCGGAGGCCGCGCCCGCCCCCCGACGGAAAAATCCCACCGCCATTGACATCCCGGTGGACGACGGCCCCTTGCTGGCGAAAAAGCCCACAACCCCCGTGACCACCGTGCGGAAAAAATCCTTTTTCGACAAGGTGGCGGGGGTGGCCGCCCCCGGGGAAGGGGACAATCCCCAGCCCATCCTGGAGGAGGAGCCGCCGGAGTACGAGGACGTGCCCGAGCTGCGCCCCATGAAGGAGCCGCCCCGCACGCCCAAGCCGGACCCTGCGGCCCCGCCCCCGTCGTCGGTGGATGACTTGCTGCCTCCCCCCGCCCCCACGCCCCTCCGGGAGGAATCCACACCGCCCCTTGCGGCACCGGAGGAGCCCGCGCCGTCTCCCGCCGCTCAGCCTGACCCGGTGCCGCCCCCGGTGATCCGGGAGCCGGAGGTCCCCAAAGCCGCCCCAAAACCGTCCAAGGAGGAGGAGCGGGCCCAGATACAGCAGGAGCTGGCCCGGGAAATCGAGGCGGGCATGGAGCAGGACGCTCCCGCCTACCGCTATCCCCCCGTATCCCTGCTCAACCAGGGTGGGGGAGGCAATGTTGCGGCAGCGGACAACGAGCTGCGCGCCAACCAGCAGCGCCTCCAGGATGCGCTCCAGTCCTTCGGGGTAAGCGCCCGCATCGTCAATGTCATACGGGGTCCCTCCATCACCCGGTATGAACTGGAGCTGGACCAGGGGGTAAAGCTGAACAAGATCACCAACCTGTCCGGAGACATCGCCTTGGCTCTGGGAGCCTCCGCCGTCCGGGTGGCCCCCATCCCGGACAAGATATCCACCGTGGGCATTGAGGTGCCCAACCGCCACAAGAGCATGGTGTGCGTCCGGGATATCCTGTCCTCCAAGGCCTTCACCGATAACCCCTCCAAGGTGGCCTTTGCCGTGGGCAAGGACATCAGTGGCAACCCCATTGTGGGCAACATCGCCAAGCTGCCCCATATGCTGATCGCCGGCACCACCGGTTCCGGCAAGTCGGTGTGCACCAACTCCCTCATCATTTCCCTGCTGTACAAGGCCACGCCGGAGGAGGTCCGTCTCATCATGGTGGACCCCAAAATGGTGGAGCTGAGCATCTACAACGGCATTCCCCACCTGCTGATTCCCGTGGTTACCGACCCCAAGAAGGCCGCCGGGGCCCTCCAGTGGGCGGTGAGCGAGATGATGAAGCGCTACCAAAAGTTCTCTGAGGTGGGGGCCAGGGACCTGGCCACCTACAACGACCGTGCCCGGAAGCAGGAGGACTTGGAGACCATGCCTCAGATCGTGATCGTGATCGACGAGCTGGCCGATTTGATGCTGGTGGCCGCCAAGGAGGTGGAGGAGTCCATCTGCCGGGTGGCCCAGATGGGCCGCGCGTCGGGCATGCACCTGATTATCGCCACCCAGAGTCCCCGTGCCGACGTCATCACCGGCCTGATGAAGGCCAACATCCCCAGCCGGATTGCGCTGGCGGTGGCCTCCAGCCTGGAGTCCCGCATCATTCTGGACACCACCGGGGCGGAAAAGCTGGTGGGACAGGGCGATATGCTGTACGCCCCCTTGGGCCAGGACAAGCTGCGCGTCCAAGGCTGTTTCATCACGGACGAGGAGCGGGCCAATGTGGTGGACTTCATCAAGGAGGGCGCGTCCGCCCAGTACGACGAGTCCGTCATGCACGAGATTGAGAAGAATGCCGAGGACAAGGAAAAGGCCGCCAAAGGCGTGGGCGGCTCCGATCCCAGCGGCGGCAGCGACTACGACGAGCTGCTCCCCGCCGCCATTGATGTGGTTCTGGAGGGGGGACAGGCCTCCGTGTCCATGCTCCAGCGGCGGTTAAAGGTAGGCTATGGCCGCGCCGCCCGCCTGGTGGACCAGATGGAGGAGATCGGGGTGGTGGGCCCCTTTGAAGGCTCCAAGCCCCGGGAGGTGCTCATCACCAAGGAGCAGTGGGCGGAGATGCAGTACAAGCGGGGCATGACGCCCTCCGTGCCCGACGAGCTGCCCTTTGAGGGGGACGCGGTGCCCCAGGAGCGGGACACGCCGCCTTTTGATGGATAATTGAAGTGTAATAGGTGCAAAAAAGGAGCCTCCCAGGCGGGGCAGTTCTCGTAAGGAAGTTGCTCCGCGGCAGTGGCATGAATGGTAAGTTATCTAATTTGGGCAGCGTAGCTACGGTTACGCTGTCTTTTTCTTGCGTTTCTGCATGGCTTTGTAGTCGGCCAAACACTCTTGCTCCAGGTGCTGTCCAAAGCCCGATGGTGCTGTAATAGATGTCTACCCGCTGATACCGCTTGCCGTCCACCTTTTCTGGCTTGGATACCACAATCTTCTCAATAAATTCGTGGACAATCTCAGGTGTCAACTCGGTCAACCGGGTCACCTGTCTGGCCCGCTCAATAAACCGTTGCAGGTCAGTGGCTTTACTATGGCAGTTTTCCGGGTGGAACGAAACAAGGGCTACACCGTTATGAGCAACCACCATTTACGCAACAAGGAGCTTTCCTTAAAGGCAAAGGGGCTGTTGTCGCAAATGCTGTCACTCCCCGAAGATTGGGACTATTTCCGCCGCTGAACTGAACAAGTATTTCGGCAATGACACCACACCCCGGGAAAGGAGCACAATATACCTCAAAGACATTCCGCAAACTGCTGCGGGTGAACAAGGTTGTCCAATCTTTCTCCGCGCCTGGTCAACCTCATGACAATGCTGTCATGGAGTCTTTTTTCGCTTCTATGAAGCGTGAAGAAATCTACCGCACACAATACAAATCAGAGCAACAATTCGTAAAAAACTGTTCCATACTCCTACCCTAATTCACAGGCATTGCGTTTTTTTACCGGATATGATAAGATAAAAAGACTTATGAGAGCGGGCGGGAACGGAGCGTTTACTGCCTCGGTGCATAGTGAGCTAAACGTTCTTTTCGGTTCCCTTTTCTTTCAAGAAAAAGGAACAACGGGAGGTTTCTATGAAAGTAAAATATCTGGTTCAGCGGGTGCTGAACATGAATTACAGGGCCATGCTGGACAAAATCGGCTCCATCCACAAAAAGACGGGCCGTTCCCGCTGGTCCATCTTTCAGGACATGCGGACCTGTGCGGTGAAGTACGGCGCGGGCTATATGGACTACGACCTGTTTGAGATGTACAACCTGACCCAGTCGCAGCGGGACACCTACCTCACCCGGGGCCGGAACAACGACATTGTGGTGAAATATAACGACAAAGCCCACATGGACGATTTCGGGGACAAAATCCGGTTCAACACCCGCTTCGGCCGGTTCCTCCACCGGGACTGGATTCCGGTGACCGGGGATAACAAAACGGAAGTGCTGGACTTCCTGGCGCGCCACCCGGTGTTTATGGCCAAGCCCTCCCAGGGAAGCTGCGGCTGGGGCATTGAGAAGTTGAAGGTGGAGGACTACCCATCTCCGGAGGCCCTTTACGGCCACCTGGCGGAACGGGCCCCCCTGCTGGAGCTGGAGGAGGTCATTGTCCAGCATCCGGCGGTGTCGGCCATCTATCCCGGGTCCATCAATACTGTGCGCATGGTGACCATTCGGGGCAAAAGCGGCAAGGTCTACCTGGTCACCGCCATGTTCCGCATCGGCAACGGCAAATTTGTGGACAACTTCAACAGCGGCGGCATGGTGGCCCCCATGGACCCGGAGACGGGCACGGTCATTGACCGCGCGCTGGACAAGCAAAAAAACCTGTATGCCGACCATCCCGCCACCGGCGCCCAGATCAAGGGGTTCACCTTCCCCGACTGGGACAAAGCCGTGGCCCTGGTTACCGAGGCCGCCCAGGTCGTCCCCGAGGTGGGATACGTGGGCTGGGACGTGTGCTTCACGCCGGACGGCCCCTGCCTGGTAGAGGGGAACCAGTTCCCCGGCCACGATATCTACCAGCTCCCTGTCCATACCCCGGACAAGATCGGCATCATGCCCCGTTTCCGGGCCATTGAAGAGGAGGAAGAAAAGAAGTCCGCGCCGTAAAAGAAAGCGAATGATCAAACAGATCACAAAAAGTAAGAGGGATATGTCCGGCGGCTTGCTTGGGAAATGTAATGAAACTGTAACAGCCGTTTTACGCCGGTGGTGGTATAATATAAGTCCAATGATATCTACCTATGACGGATAGGAGGTCAAATGGACAAGGTTTTGTGGTTTCGGGGCCCCAGTTGGGACAATGAAGATTGTGACGAGACGATTGAGGGCGAAAAGTTCCGGGAGCTGATGGGGCTTTGCTTTGAGCGCGCGGACAAATTTTCCCTCATTCGCACGGACTGGCCGGGGGCCAAGGACGGGCCGCTGGAGCGGGCCCTGCGGCCCTATCTTCTGGGGGAATATCTCTCCTACGGGATCCTGCACTGGTTTGACCATGAGGCCCGGCAGAAGTGTTATATCTACCAGGCCAATGAGGAGACGAAGGCAATTTTCCTCGCCCATATCACCCACCTGTTCGGGCGGGATGTGGAGCGGTCCGACGGCTCCGACTGGCCGCCGGAGAAGTACAAACAGTGTGTGGAGCTGTCGCAGGCGGCCTGGGACCGGGTCATAGAGCGCTGGGACGCCCTGGAGGCCGCCACGGGCAGGCCCGTTAGCGAGGAGGAGTCCGCCGCCATTGAGAAGGAAGAGCTCCGGGAGGCCAAGGCGCTGTGGGAGGAGATATTTGACGAGGCGGACTTCCAGAGCAGCATGGAGGACCCCTGCTTTTACCGGGGCGACGAGATGTTTTTCTGGACCATTACCCATGAGCTCCAGTGCTGCGCCTGGGTGGTGGATGCACCCTTCGGGAAAAAGCTCCGGGGGCTTGGGAGATGGGTGGAGGAGGATAAGACCCGCTCCTTGGGCCGGCTGAGCGGCGAGGACGGGCTGGTCTGGTATGATACCGCCGGAACGATCTGAACAAAACGAAACACAGCGGAGGGATATCCCTCCGCTGTGTTATGTTCAATTGCCTCCTGTCAGCTCCTGCCACCACTCGATGAGGCGGAATTTCAGCACGTAGCCGCCGTCCTGTCCGGTGATAAGGGCGATCTGATCCTCGCTGAGCGCGCCTTCCGCCGCTGACTCCACGCTCTGCTCGGACACGGATGCCAGGCACAGGGGCGGAAACACCACGCACCACCAGTTCCGGCCCCCGCCCTCGCCGATGACGACCTTTAGCGCCCGGTATTGCCCGGCGGGGAGGGAAAACCCATCGTACTCCTTGGTGGGAAACCACTGGTCCGCCAGGGTGACGGTTACCGGATCGGTTCTGCCCGTCCGGGCCAGGGCGTTCTCCCCCGCCTGGGCCAGCTCATCCAGGTGGGGGGCCAGGGCGGTTTCCGCGTTTTGGCGGTCGTCCACCCCCTCCAGGAGCTGGGACGCCTGGGCCAAAACCGCGTCCCGCACCAGCAGCTTTCGGGCTTGGTCGGAGTCCGAATCGGAGTTGGCCACCACGTGGAGCCGGAGCACCCGGTCGGCCAGGGCGCTCTCGCTGGCGTTGGCCCACACGCCTACGGTAAGGGTCAGGCCGAAAGCCAGGAATAAAGCCGCCTCCCAGAGGCGCAGCTTGGAGGATGTAGAGCTCGATTTCATGAAAAACACCGTCCTATGTACGTTTGTGAGTACAGTATGGACGAGGTGTTTTCCTTTTATACCGCCGGAAAAAATTTATTCCGCGCCTGCCGGTCCGCACAGGAACACATCATGATACGTTTCCCGCAGACGCTCGGCGGCGGCTTGGGCGCTGTCCGGATCGTCAAACAGACCGAACACCGACGGGCCGCTGCCCGACATGGACGCGCCCAGCGCCCCGCAGTCGATGAGCGCGGCCTTGATCTCGCCGATCTCGGACAGGCGGCGGGGCTCCAGCACATCCTCAAATACGTTGTACATTCGCCGGGCCACCCCCGCCAGGTCCCCCGCCTCCAGGGCGGCGACCACTCCGGCGGTGTCCGGGCGGCGGACGATCTTGCGCGCGTTCACCCGGGAGAAGAGCTGGGGGGTGGAGATGGAGAAGGGGGGCTTGCAGATCACGATGTGGCAGGGGGGCAGTGGAGGCAGCGGGGTGAGGACCTCGCCGCGTCCCTCGGCCAGGGCGGTGCCCCCCAGCACGCAAAACGGCACGTCGGAACCCACCGGCTCCCCGATTTTTGCCAGCTCCAACCGGGACAGCCCCACCCCGGTCAGTTCGTTCATGGCGGTGAGCACGGCGGCGGCGTCGGCGCTGCCCCCCGCCAGCCCCGCGCACACGGGGACGCGCTTTTGGATGGACACGTCCACCTCGCCCCCCAATCCCGTGGCCCGGCGGAAGGCGGCGGCGGCCATCTGGGCCAGGTTTTTGTCCCCGGTGGGCAGGAAGTGGAGGTCGGACACCGCCTGCCCCTCCGACCCCCGGGCGGGGGCGACGGTGAGGGTGTCCGCCAGGGTGACGGCCTGCATCACCATCTGCATCTCGTGGTAGCCGTCCTCCCGCTTGCGGAGGATGTCTAAGGTGAGGTTGATTTTCGCGTTGGCTGAAAGCTCCATAGCCGTCTCCTTATCTGTTGAAAAATTCCTTGATTTCCGCCGCGATGCGTTCATACTCAAAATCGTGGACATAGTGACCGCAGTCTAAGTAAATGATCTGCGCGTCATAGCAGGCCTGGGCAAACCCGGTCTGGATGGTGCGCCAGTCCTCCTTGGAAAACCCGGCGCCGCCGCTGCCGTCGGAGCAGAACATCAGGATGGGCACGTCCGGCGTGCCGTCCTGGGCCACCCGTTCAACGTTTTCTTTGACGCACAAGGCCTCGTTCACCATGTCCCCGGTCATGGTGCGGCGGTAGAATACGGCGCGGTAGAGGTCTTGTTCCTCCTGGGACAGCGCCCCGCTCCGGATGGCGGCGCTGTCCGACGCGATGGGGAGGAAACGGGTGAGCCCGACGGCACTTCCAAATTGCAGCAGCCGCAGGAGAGGTTCGCGGATGGCCATCGCCTCATAGGCGGCGGGCACGGACATGTCCAAGCCAATGATGGCGGACACCTCGTCCGGATAACGATGCGCCCAGTACAGCGCCTCCAGCCCGGACATGGAGTGGGGGCACAGGACGTAGGGCGGGGTCAGGCCGGCCTTTTGCAGGGCGGCGCGGGTCTGCTCCAATACGGTATCCAGGTCCCGCGGAAGGCCCGTCACATCGCTGAACCCGTAGCCAAACCGCTCCGGCACCGCGATCCGATAGCTGCCGCTGAGCTGGGAATAGAGGGCCTTGAAGTCCAGGATGGGGGAGCAGGTGCCGCTGCCGGACAGAAATACCAGGGTCTGCGCTCCCTCGCCCTCTGTATAGACGCTCATCTGATGGCCGTCCACCTCTACCACGGTTCCCAGGGGGACAAACAACCCGCTCTCCCGGCTGAGCTGAATCCGGTGGTGGATAAAACAGAGGAGAAGGAGCAGGAGCGGCGCCCCGAACACGATCAGCGCGGTCTTTGCCGCTTTTTTCATACCGCCTTCCTCCTCACCGGGTGGCGGGCTCCAGCAGGGTCAGGGTCTTCGCGCCGCAGTCGATCTCGTATTCCAGCCCCAGGGGGAACAGCCCGATGGGGTAGGCGTGGCCCACGTTCACGT
>CAJTTS010000043.1 GCA_910579155.1 uncultured Oscillospiraceae bacterium
ACTCTGCCCTTACGGACGCACTTGGCTTGCAAAAAAAGCGGGTCTTGCCCGCGCCGGAGCCGCCAATCACAATTTGCAGAAGGTTGCGCCGATGTACTTTCCCGTTGAGCCCCATGCGGACATTCTGCGTCAGCAGGGTATTCTTCATGGGGTCTTTGTCCTGGTACTTGGCGCATAGCTGGCGGGGGCTGCCCCACTTGGCGGAGCCGTGTTCCTCACCGGGCCTGCGGTTCTCTTTGCTGGTCAGGTAGAGCATAACGGCAAAGCCATAGAGCACCAGCGCCCCCAGAACGAAGCGGGGGGTATAGGCCGTCCAGCTAATGTCAAAGGGGTGTTCCATGGCGGCGGTGAAGCGGCCCAGGAGTTGGAGCACATTCATGCCGTCCTCGTAGGCATAGGCCATAACTGCGCCCATCCACATGACGGGGAAGGCCAGCAGTACCCAGATCAGCTTATCGCTTTCTTCTTTTTGACGTTTCATAATTCATGGCCTACCTTTCCACGCCGGGCGGTTTCCTGCGCCGATTTGTTGGGGGGTGCTGCTTTGGAGAGAACAGGGGGACGCCTAACGCCCGGAAGGTGGACCGCTGGAGGTGCCGCACTTCTTCCCCTGTCGCGCCTCCCTGGGTAATGACAGCGTGGCGCAGATTTTGAATATAGCTGGCGTCGATCTGCCTGAAGCTGGCGCCGTCCAAAGTGCTCCCCTGAAAATCCACAATGTCCAGGTCGCAGTTTACGAACACACTGTTTTTCAGCCGGGCGTTTTGAAAGGATGCAAAGGTCAGGCCGCTGTTCTGAAAATGGGTGTGAGCAATGGTGGCCCCGGTGAAATTGACCATGCGCAGCTCCGCGCCGCAAAAGGTGCTGTCATAAATCCGGGTGTCATCAAATACACACTTGTTGATTTTGCAGCCCGCAAAAATGCAACCCTGGAAATAGGAACAGGAACAGTCCGCCCCCTCGGGAAACGCGCCGAAGTTCACATGGTCAAAGTAGGAGTTTGAGAAAAAATCCGGGGGGAAGCCATGCTCGGCGGCGTGGTCAAAAAGGGGTTGGCTGATCATTTTCAGCGGGTGTTCTGGGTCAAGGTCAAACATTTCATATTGGTACTGATAATAGCCACCCATTCAAAAACTCCCTCCTTTTTGGGTGTGCGGGAATGGGAAACTTACCTCAAATTGAGGTGTATTTTTTGAGGGGCGGGCCCCAAACGGAACCCGCCCCTTGAAACTTACCTCGAATTGAGGTATATTACTGCAAACGATCAATACCCAGTCTTGGGCAGGGTGGGCACGACGGGTTTCCCGTACACGTTCGTCACCCACCGGGTCACGGCCTGCTGCCAGACGCCGTTATAGGTGCCGCCCACGTCGGCCACATTGACGAAGCTGCTCCCAGGGGCCAGGCCAGGCAGGGCGGTGCAGTAGACCATGGGGGCCTCCACCTGGCTGAACCCGCCGGGGGCCTGCCCGAACACGAACATGATCTCGGTGACGCGCTGGTTGGACGCCAGCCCCAGGGCCGTGGGGGACGCGGCCAGGGTGTAGTTCTTGCTGGTGCTGAGATTGTCGGCCAGCGTCAGATAGTCCCCGGTGTTGTTCACCTTGTAAACGATCTTATAGTTTCCGGGGAAGTTGTAGGTTCCCGTCACGATCTTGTCCAGCTTCACGGCGGCGGGCAGCGTGTCCCTCCAATAAAAACTCTGGAGCGTCACATTGCTGGTGTTGCCGATGTGGGAGAACACATAGCGGACGGGCTGGCCGGACACGACCTCCTTGGGCCCGGTCTTTTCGATGGAAACACCCGTGGACACGCTCTTGTTGGTGATTTCCAGCTTCACGATCTGGCCGGAGTATTCCAGCACAGCGGTAAAGGTGTCCGTGGTAGCGCCATAGTTGGCCGGGGCCTTGGTTTCCTTGATGGTATAGCGGCCCAGGGGGAGCGCCTTGGAGGAGGCCAGACCATTCTTGTCGGTGACGATGGTGTCCACCTTGTTCCCGTTGCGCTCGTTGAAGATTTCAAAGGTGGCCCCGGCCAGCGGCGTACCTGCGGGCAGGCCGTTGGTGGAGTTGTAGTCGGCGGACTTCTTCACGATCTGGATTTGTCCCCGGACGGCGGTGTTGGGCCAGGTGATGGTGGAGCAGCCGCCATACTGGACGTAGAACGTCTTGGGCTGTGTGTCCAAAATGTAGCCGTCCGCGCACTCGATCTCCCGGATGGTGTACTTGCCGTCGGCCAGCTCCTTGTCCACGAAAACATAGCCCTCGTTGTCGCTCTGATAGGTGCCGATGGGGTTGCCCTTGGCATCGCTCACCAAAAAAGTGACGCCAAAAATCCCCTCCCCGGTCAGGCTGTCCACCTTATGGATCAGGGCGGAGCCCCCCTTTCGGTTTGTCACTTCCAGGGTGGCGGTCTGGCCGTCTTTTACCTCAATGCGGTGGGGGGTATCGTCCAGCGTATAGCCCTCGGCGGCCTTCAATTCTACAACCTGATACCAGCCCTTCTCTGCCTGGGGAAGCTGGATCAGGCCGTTGCTGTCGGTGGTGAAGGTGCCGATGATCTCCCCGTTCAGCTTCCGAACCTCCATCTGCACGCCGGGGATTCGCTGGGAGGTCTGCTCATCCTTCTTGATGATGGTCAAACCGCCGATTTTTGTGTTATACACGGTGATGGTCTGGGTATCGGCGGGGTTCACTTTGACGGTCTGCGTCCTGGTTCCCTCGTCCATGACGTACCCAGGCAGGGGCTTTGTCTCGGTGATCACCAGCGTGCCGGACACCCCGGAAATGCGGATTTCACCGTTGCCGTCCGTCTTATACAGGCCCTTGCTGGACAGATGGCCGTAGTCATCATCCAAATAGCGCCCGTCCGAGTAGACGATCTGGAACTCAACCCCGGCCAGCGGGGTCAGCGTGTCCTTGTCCAGCTTCCGCACCACGATAGTGCCGGAAACCTGGTTGTAAAAACGGAGGTACTGAACCTCGCCCTCTTTGATTTTGATGGATTTGGGCTGGCCGTCCAGCTCGTAGCCCTCGGGCACCTTGACCTCGCGGGCGGTGATGGTGGCGCCGGGTTCCAGCCCCTCCAGAACGATCCGGCCCGCCTCATCGGTGACAAACTCGCCATTGGAATTGCCCACCACAGCACCGCTGCTGTCGGTGACAAGGAAGGTGACGCCCTTTAAGGGCTTGCGCTCGGCCCCCTCGATGTACTTCTCGATGATGAGGGTGGTGGACAGCTTGTTATAAAAATAGAGCGTCTGGGTGTCGTTGGGCCGCACGTCCACAGTCTGCGTCCGCGTGGCCTCGTCAATGGTATAGCCGGGGATGCTCTTGGTTTCGGTGACAACCAGCGTCCCCACCACGCCGTTGATGGTGATCTTGCCGTCCTTATCGGTGTGATACAGGCCGTTGGAGCTGATGTGGCCGTTGGCGTCGGGCACAAATTCCCCGGTGGAGGTGGTCACTTTGAACTCCACGCCCTCCAGGGGCTTGCCGTCTGTGCTCTTTTTCAAAATTACCAGCGAACCCGCCTTGCTGTTTTTCACCACAACGGTCTGGGTATCGCCCCCGGTGCCGATGACAACATTGGTGGAAGGGCTGTCCATGACATAGCCCTCCGGGGCCTTGATCTCGGTCAGCACATAAGCGCCGGGGGCCAGATTAGTGATCCTGATTTCCCCCTGTGCGTCTGTAGTGAAAATGCCGTTCTGCGTCAGGGTGCTGGTGCCGATCACGCCGTCCAGCCCCACTTCACAGCCCGCCGCCGTGGTGATGCGGAACTCTGCCCCGCTCAGCGGCTTGTTGGTGGCGGAATCCCGTTTCTGGACAATCAATTTTCCCTTGGGCTGGTTCTTCATGGTGACGCTCACGGTGCGGCCCTCTTTCACCTGGATCGTCTGGCTCTGCGTGTCCAGAATGAAGCCAGCAGGGGCGCGAACCTCGGTGACAACCACGCTCTTTCCCGGTTTCAGCCCGTCAATGCGAACCTCGCCGTTCTCATCGGAGCGGAAAATGCCGTTGCTGTCCCCGATCAGGGTGCCGTCCGCATAGGTCACTTTGAACTCGGCGTTTTGCAGCGTCACAGAGGGATTGGTGGCGCACACTTTGCGGATCAGGATGGAGCCGTCCGGCGAATTGTTGAAGCGCACAGTCACCACGGACTGCTCCCCGCTGTCAGCCAAAAACACGGTTTCAGAGGATTGGATAATGGAATACCCATCGGCGGGGTCTACTTCTTCAATGATATAGGTGCCGGGCTCTAACCCCGTCCACATGGCGATGCCGTTTTTGCCCGTCACTTTCTGGCCGATGACGGTGCCCCCGGTGCCGCTGGCGCCACCCAGCCAGCGAAGCTGGAAGGTACAGCCGGGCAGGGCCTCATGGGTCACATTGTCATATTTTTCCACCACGATAGCGTTCTTGGGGGTGTTCTCAAAGCGCACAACGTGGGTTTCCTCCGGCTTCAGGTAAATATCCTGGGTGTCGGGCTGTTTGATCGTATAACCGGGGGCGGGTTCCAGTTCCTTTACCCTGTACCAGCCTGTGTCCAGCTTCTCCAGGAAAATCTCGCCGTTGGCGTCGGTGGTGAACACGCCCAGGTCGTTCAGTTCCCCCGTTATAGTATCATCGCTGCCCCGCCAGACCTGGAACTTCACATTGGCGATGGGGCTGTGGGTGATGCTGTCCTCCTTCACAATTTTCAAATTGGGCTTGCGCAGGTTGACAAGCTCAATGGTGGTGGTGCGGTTTTCTTCCAGATAAACCGTCCTGGGCGTATCATCCCCCACATAGCCGGGGGCGGGCTTCTTCTCGGTGACGATGTACGCGCCGGGGGTCAGGCCGTCCAGGATGATCATGCCGTCCTGATCGGTGAGGTGCTGGTCGGAGTAGCCGCCGTTCACTTCTTCCACCAGGAAGGTCGCGCCCGCGACAGGTTCCCCGTCAGGATTCACCTTCCGCAGGCGCAGGCCGGGCCGGGTGGAGTTCACAAAATCCACCACCACGTCCTTGTCCTTCTCGCTGTCGATCCAGACGGTTTTGCGGTTGTTGGTGTCCAGCAGATAGGGGGCGGGCACGTCTGTCTCGGTGATCTCATAACATCCGCTGGGCATATTGGTGAGGGTGGCTTTGCCGTCCGCACCCGTCACCACATCGTCCTCAAAGCCCAGGTTCACGCCATGGACGTGGAAAGATGTGTTTGCAATCGGGGCCCCAGTCTCCGTGTCCCGCTTCTGGATGGTGAGGGTACGCAGGCGGTGGTTGGTCTTGGTCACGGTGATGGTCTGCTCCCCCTGCAAATCGTCGGCGTTGACATGGACGCCTACGGGGGAACGGTCACAGTCAAAGCCGGCGGGGGCGGACACCTCGCGGAACTCATAGTAGCCCTCGGTGACGTTGGAAATGGTGATGGTGCCGTCCGCTTTGGTTTCCTCGGTGGAGATCACCTGCCCGTCCCGCAGGACAACGAAAATGGCCCCGGCCAAAGGCTGGCCGCTCTCGTCCAGTTTCACCAGTTTGACTTTGACCTTGCTGCTGTTCTCGAAAATGAGGGAAATGTCGTGCTCCCCGTCCCACACAAAAGCCTGCTTCACCTTGGACACGTCGGGGCTGAGGATGAAGCCCTCCGGCGGGGTGATTTCCTCGGCAATATAGCTTCCCGTGGGTAACTTGGAAAAATCCAGGTCGGACTTGAGGATATAGCCGCCGTCCTTGGTGGTGTACTCGCTCATGAAGGAGCCGCCATCGTCCAGCTTGACGCTGGTGATGCGAATGACAGCGCCGGGGATGCCCTGGGTGGGGTTGTCCGCATTTACCTTTCGGATGGAGCCGTCCCCATGTTCCTCGTTCGGCTCATTGAAAAAGGTGAACACGCTGTTGGCGGAGCCGTTGGGCAGGACGGTGACGAGCTGGGAGGTAGTCTGCGCCACGTAGCCCTCGGGCACAGCTTCCTCGGTGATGAGGTACTGGCCCGCAGTAATCTTATCTGCCGCCTGGGTTAGCGTAATAGTGCCGTCTGCCCCGGTGGTACGGGTAACAGAAAAATCGCCGGAGCCGTCCGCGCTCTCAATCTTGAAGGAAACCCCGGCTATGGGCTGGTTTGTGCCCGCTTCCAGCTTTTTGACGGTAAGCTGCACAGGCAGTTCTTCCGTTCCTTCATCCGGCACAGCGATTAAAAGACTCTGCATAGGAACACCGCTCTGCCCGGCCAGCTTCCAGGGCTGGGATTTGTCCCACTCATAAATCCATAGACGATAGTTGTGATAATACTCCGGGTGATCCAGCACAATGTTTACCCCAGTGGCGATAAAGTCATAGGCAGAGTTGCCCGTTTTCCCGCCGTCCGAGCTGTCGATGATGCTGTGAGTGTCGATTTTGCTCCAGTCGGTGATCCAGGAGGACTGGCCGTAGGTATTATGGTACAATTTCATAGCGGCCACAAATTCCTCGGCCATCTGCTCAATGAAGCCCTCCCGGTTGCTGTTCACGTCCACGATGGCCCCATGCTCATAGAGCCAGCTCCCGGCCTGGGCCACCATGAACCAGATGTCGGACCAGTATTGATCCCAGTGATCCAGGCCCACGGCATTTCCGGCCTCGGTAAAATTGCCGTAGGTGTGGGAATAAACATAGGTCAGCAGAACCCGGAGCGAAGCGTTGTCCACTTCATTCTTGAAATTCCACTTCTGCCCGTTGGCGGCGGGGCCCAGGGTGCCCTTCTGATAAGCGCACAGGGCGCGGGTGGCGCCGTAACCCGGCACATCCACCTGCTCGTCGAACACATAGGGCCTACCCACGTTGTTGATCACGCTGCTGGCGGCGCTGTAGCGCACAGACTGGCCGCCGATCTTCATGTAGTCCGAACTTCTCTGGGTGATGCTGTCAGGGGCGCTGGCCCGCCCCTCAGCGGCAAAGGCGGACAGGGGCAGGATGCCCACGACGCATACCAGGGCCAGCAGCAGGGTCAGTGCCCGGTTGAAAAACTTCTGTTTCAAGGTTTTTACCTCCTTTGAAATGGGACAGGGCCAGACCGTTTTCACGATCTGGCCCTGCCAGTGTAGTGTATATTGGGTTATTCAGGGTAGCGGGTATGGAGACGGTATCCCTGTTGTGCTTCCAACCACCAGCGGAAATATTGCCCGCCCCATAGGGCTTCATTGAGGGTACTGCTCTCTGTCACCTTCACATATTCGTCCGTCTTTTCCAGCACCACAACTGCATGGCCGGATGTATCGGTGCGCCAATCCAGCAGATCGCCCGGCCGGATTTCATCCCAGCTTGGGTTTACAACCCGGCGATATGGCAGATTGCCAAAGGCGGCATCGGAGCATTTCATAGCCCAGCCCGCACAGGCGTCACAGTTGCTGAAAGGGCGGTCAAGGGGATTGTTGGGGACATAGGGCGCGCCATAGGGGGTGCCCGTGGGATAGGTGCCCCGCAGGGCCCGGATAGTGGCCCGCACATTTTCTTCTGTGAGGACGGAGGGGGTGCCCGTATTTTGTCCAGTCTGCTTCACTTCCTCCTGATAAGGCGAATTGGGGTCAATGTAAACGCTGTTGGTGGTTCCGTCATAAATCACGCCGAAGTCAACGGCCTGCCCGATGTCCCGGAGCTTCACAAAGTTGTTGCCATGGATGGCATAGGCTTCAAACTCCACCTTCTGGCCGTTGACGTAAAACGTCTGGCTGGTGGGGCTGGCGGTGAGGTTCACCGCCGCCGTTGCCGTGGTGCCGCACAGCAGGCCGCCCACAATCAGCCCTAACCCGAATTGCAGATATTTACCCTTCATGTTGTTTTCCTCCTTGTATTATTTTCACACGCTGTTGTTTACTTCCTGTAATTATTATACCAAAAAAGAAGGGAAAAGTCAAAAAATCGGGTTTGGGCTAAATAAACCTCAATTTGAGGTTCGTTTTTATCGCGCCGCTAAATCTGCCTCAATTTGAGGTTTATTTGTTTGCGCCGTTTCAACTTACCTCAATTTGAGGTAAGTTATCCGGCCACGGCCCGGACACACCAGCGGTAGGCGGGCTGGTTCTCCACGCAGGTAAACAGGGTAATGCAGTTGTCGGCGGTGGCCTCCAGCATGGAGGTGTCGGTATAGCTGATCCTGTTCACACTGGTGACGGCATAAGTACGGGTGCCCATGGGCGTGGTCAGGGTAATGGTATCGCCTGCCCGCAGGGTGTGGATTTTGCCGAAGTCGTTCCGTACACCCCGGTTGTGCCCGGCCACACAGTAGTTACCGTCCCAGGCGGTGGTGCCAGTGAAGTGGCCCGCTCCTTTCAGCAGGGGGGCGCTGCCCGTGCCCTCAAACACCTTTACCGTCAGGCCGATGCTGGGGATTTTCAAGGTGCCCAGGCTGCCATCGCTGTTGTAGAGGTCGGGGGACAGTTCGGTGAAGGCGATGGCGGGGCCGCTGACAGTGGGATAGCTGACGGTGGGGTAGCTGGTGCCAGTGTTACCCCCCGTGGCGGCCGAACCGGGGAGCGTGGCCGTCCCCACGGTGCTGGGGATCAGGTTGCCGCCGTTGAGCGGCCCGCCCGCTGCCAAGTTGGGGGTCAGGAACTCGCCGCTCCCAGGGAGATAGCTGGTAGGGGTGCCGAAGCCAGGCGGGATCAGGGCGCTGCTCTTGGAGCGATCCACATTGGGGTCAGTCCACTCATAGATGGTATCATCGCTGGTGGGCGTGCCGAAGTCCCCAGCGTCCGGGGCCTTAAAGGTGTAGTCCTGAGCATGGGCCGGGGTGATGAAAACCGCCGTCAACAGGACAGCGGCGGCCAGCAGGGTTTTCCACTTCATTTGTTATACTCCTTCCATTCCTTTTTGGATTTGACGAACTTATATAAAAACCTGCCCCCGAAGGCCAGCCCCACCACAGCGGCCAGGGCGGGCAGGATAATCAGCCACCGCAGGTCAAAGCCGCCGCTTTCCTCCGGCCCGTCCAGGCTGTCGGGCTCCTGAGTGGGCTGGGGCGTAGCTTGAAGCTGTGACTGCCCCTCGCTGGCAAAGGTGGCGGTGTAGAGCACCTTGTCACAGCTCGTCCGGGTCACTTCCCCCGTGTACTCCACCGTAGCGATATAGCCCGTGGCGTACTTGCTGCTGGCGGTGCCGCTGTAGGTGGCGGAAGCGTTATAGAAGCCCCCGGCCTCCTGCCACTGGACATCGGCCAGGGTCAGGGTGCGCCCGCCATCCTGGATGGTGCGGGGGATCAGCGATATGTCAGCATCGGACAAATTGGGATAGGAGCGGGTGGCGGTGATGGTGCGGGAGCTGGTCTTATAGCCCGCCGCTTCCACCTTGATACCGGGATAGTCGGGCATGAGCGTCCCGGTGTAGCCGTCCTCGGTGGTCACGTCCATGGACAGCTCCAACTGCTGGATAATCAGGGCCATATCCTTGGTGTCGGTTTCCAGGGTGATCACCTCTGCATAGTCCTTGGTGTCCGTCTCGGCCTGATCGGTTTTTACCACATCCAGTAGGGTATAGTGCAGGCCGCCCCGGTCAAAATCCTCCGTGGGGATATTGGCCGGATCGTCGGAGCGGGACAGCTCATACACCTTGTCGATACGAAGCTCGTCAAAGGGGCCGTAGGTGTATTGCTCCACGGAGACGGGGTACAGGCTGGCGGCATAGGCCGGAAGTGCCAAAATGCCCACCAGGAACACCGTCGTGAGAAAGGCTGCCGTTTTTTTCATGTCGGGTCATCTCCTTGTCAAAATAACGTACCTCAAATTGAGGTACATTATCCGGGGGCCGTCCCCGGAACGGGGACGGCTGGGGCCAGCCCTTGGGCCAGGACACACGCCGCCCAGCCCATGCTGGCAAAAACCGCCGCCCTTTGGCGGTTTTTGGGCGATTCCCCCCTTACCCACCTAAAAATCCAACGAACGGCCCCGGTCAAGGCCCGGCCAGTCCGCAGACTGGCCGGCTCGCGCACGATTGCGAAAGCAATCGTGCGGCCTTGACGGGGGACGGGCGGTGGATTAACCTCCGGGGGAAGGGGGAACGCCCTTACCGGGGGCCTTGTCTGGCGGGGGGCCTTCGGTTGACCTGGATGGTTCTCTGCTGGGGAGTGATTTCCCGCTCAATGGACGTGCCGATCATTTTGCTCATATCCTGGATGCCGTCCAAAATGCTTTTCCGGCTTTCAGTGGGCCCGTCTTGATAAAGATCGGGCAGCCTGGACAGGTCGGGGAGATCCCGGCTGATACCCAGGTGGCGGCACAGGATATAGGAAATGCTCTGCGCGTCCAGCTCACTTTCCGGGCGGTGGTAGTCCCCGTTGCGCCCCCGGTTATGGAAGCGGGCATGGGCGACCTCGGCGGCGATGGCGGCAAAGGCTTCATGGTCGGGGTAGCCGGGGCGGATAGCCAGTTCCAGACTTTGTGCGTCATAAAAGGCCGGGGTTTCCATTTCCAGGTCTGCCACCACAGGGACGGGGGAATAGTTGAGAAGCGTCTGCATGGCTACCGCCATCTCCGGGGAGTCATCCTTGATCTGAATTGTCCTCAAATCCCGGCCCGCCGTTTGGCTGATGTCATAGGCGCTGGTCAGGTCGTAGCCCTTCCGGTTGGCGGATCGGGCGAAAATCTTCACGCCTCGGTTCAGTTCCATGCTGTCAACGCTCCGGCCCAGGTTCCGCCACCGATCCACTGTGCCGAACACGGTGGCCGTGGGCATCCCCTGCATCACCAGGGCGATATTGCCGGGGCTGTAGGTGAAGTTATCCCCCTGCATGGTCAGATACCGGGCATAGGTGTCCGGGTCAGTGGTGATCTGCGTAATGCCCTCGTCCTGGGCGTCGGTGATTTCCTTCCGTTGGGCCTGCCGATCCGCCTTCCACTTGGCATCTGCGGCATTTTTCTGATTGATGATCGCTTCCAAATCTACCATAAAATATTCATCTCCTTCATCGTGTTTTCGGCGGCGTGCCCCGTTTGGGCTGGGGGGCCTGCCCGGATTTTTTCATGCCCTCGGTGGCGGCCTTCATCGCTGCCAGCCGCCCCTTCACGGAGGGCTTGTCAGAGGTCGGTATCGTCGTCGTAGCCGTCCTCGTCGGCGTACTCCTCCCCGCCGTCTCCGTCCTCGTCCTCCTCTGCGATGGATTCGAGCCACTCCCGCGCTGTGGTGAGGAGCTGCCGGGTTGAGCGCGGGGCCCGTCTTTTTTTTGCGGGCTGTCCTCCTTGGCCTTGACAGGTGCGGCGTAGCCCCGGCTCTCCATGAAATGGTTGACCTGGGCCACATAGTCCACGTTGGTGATCAGATCCACCATGCCGTCCGTGGCCCGGCTGTCCCGAATTACGGAATAAAGTACATTTTTCTTGGCGAATTTTTTGAACTCAGCCAGGTCACTTTCCCGGATGCGGAATACCTTCAGCTCCTTCCCATCCCGCAAAAGCCGGGCCATGTTGGTTTTTCCGGACAGCTTTTTGCTGTCCTGGGCCAGCGCCATCAAAAAAGCGGCAAGATTTTTACTCCCTGCCGCCAGCAGCTTTACCGCTTCCTCGGTGATTTGGATGCTCTCCTTCACCATCAGGTCGGCAACCTCTCCGCTTACGTCCATATGGTTTTCACCTCCCCGTTTTGAGATACTGGATCACTTCCATCATGGAACACAGTTGGGGCCGGGTCAGATACCGCTTTACCACCAGCCGGATATGCCGCTCACGCTGGGCCGGGGACAGCGGGGAATATATGGCGATGTCCCGTGCGGCGGCCTGATAGTCCAGCAGGGTGACGCTGCCCCAGGGCCGACCATCCACAAACTTTTCCACGTGGAGGAATAGGGCCAGGATGGGCCATAGTGTCATACCCCGGAAGGCCAGCCAGTCCGAGTTGGCAAAGTTATCGCGGTTATAGGCCGCACCTATGGGACACAGGCGGCACAGGCCCCGGCGGGACAGAAACAGAAAGTCTCCAATTCCGCCGCACAGCAGCTTGTCGGTTTCCTGTTCCATGCGTTCATCCTCAACGGGCTGATATATTGGCACCAGCTCCAGAATAGCGGTCAGGTCTGCTTTTATCAGCTTTTTCATGGATCACGCTCCTGTTTTCATGTTGTTTGGCCTGCACCGCTGCCTGTACTGTGGGCACATCCCCCTCAATACGGGCGCACAGCTTCAGTTCCCGGCGCAGCCCCCTCAGACGCTGGGTAATTTGAGTGATATCCTGGGCGATTTCCTCGCCGCCCCGTCCGGCCCGTTTTGCGTTGTAAAGCCCCCGGCGCTGGTCTGTCAGGGCGTCGATCTCCGCCTGGAGCGCGTCATACTGCATGGAAAGCTGGGCCGCTGTCTCAATGTGGTGCTTCATCAAATAGGAAAATTGCTGTTGGTAACGGTCAAACTTGATCAGTTCCTCACGTAATAAAAAAGCCGTCCTCTTTTTTGGACGGCGGGTAGGGATGGCTCCCAGCAGATACAGGTATTTGAAATAGAGGGCGCGGAAGCCTTTGAGTTTTGGACGGCGGCGAGGGACAGCGCCCCGGACACGGTATCGGCGGCCACGGGCCAGCAGGGGGAAGATTGCCGGGGGCGGCGGGCTGGCCGGGGGTGGGGAAACTTCCCCGGAACGGATGGCCGCAAGGCGGGCTTGCAGGTCAGTTTCGGTGTAGCCCTCGCCCAAACTGTCCAGGCGGATGTACTTTGCCCCGCCCGGCGGCTTGACAGCGGTATGCTTTACATTGGGGCCGTGCTTCACCTGGTAGCCCATCTGCCGTAGCTGCTCCAGGAAAGAGCGGTAAGTGAAGGACTGGCTCAGGGCGGCGTCGATGTCCTGCCGGATCGCTCCCCGGGTGGTGGGCCTGCCGTTCTGCTCGGCCTGCCACTCGCTGTACTGCTTTCCGCTGCCAGCAGGGTCAATGACGGACAGGCCGTGCTCGGCGCACAGGGCGTCTGATGTGCCACGGATGCCCGTGCCGTCCCCGCCGAAGTAGTCCCGGAAATTGTTGCGGTACATCCTGCCGTCCATCAAGGAGACGGAATTAAAAACAATGTGGTTATGCAGGTGCTCCCGGTCTATGTGGGTGGTGACAATGGCTTCATAGCGATCTCCCAGCAGACGCCGGACAAATTCCAGGCCGACGGCATGGGCTTCCTCCGGCTCAACCTCGCCAGGGGCAAAGGATTGGATAATGTGGTAGCCCTGCACCCAGCTTTTCCCGTCCTTGCCCCAGCGCCGCTTGGTGGCTGTCATGTCGGCATAGGCCCGCCCCAGGTCGCAGTTGACTGCGCTCTCAAAATATCCTCCTTCCGTTTTCTCCCCGTCCATGGTATAATGGAGCGCGTTGGACAGGGAGGTTTTTTCATGGTTCTGCACATAGGCCAAACACCTGTCCAGGCGGCTGCCAATGACGATGATTTTCGTGTAGGCCATTACAGCGTCTCCTTTACCAGCCGCCATACTTCCCGGATCAGCCTGACAACTTCATCAATGTCAGCCCGCTCCGCGCATTTTTTGGCGTTGGTGTTGTGGGCGATTTGGTTCACATTGTTGCCGATGGCGGACAGCTCCCGCAGCAGGGCGGTGTAGGTGTCGGGCGGCCTGGGGCGAAGCTGCACCCCGGCGATCAGAGTGCGCACAAAGGGGTCAATACCCAGTCCGGCCCGCCGCGCCTGCTCTTTCAGGTGGGCGTGCTCTTTGTCGGTCAGCCAAACGCTGACGTGGCGGTTTCGTGTGCGCATGAATACCTCCTTCAAACTTACCTCAAATTGAGGTAGATTAAAATACAGTCAAAACCGGGCCAGTCCCGGTTGATTACGCCGGGACAATGCTGGGCCCGGCTGGTGGGAAACTTACCTCAATTTGAGGTAAGTTTCCGGGCGTGGGGTATTAGGGGCTCGGCCCCTAACAAGCGGGCATTTGTGCTACCAAATGCCGTGCTTGCTGTGACAGCGACGCCGAAGGCGCCGCTGTCTACCGTGCCGGGGCCGATCTCCGCTGGCTGGGGCCTGGGCGCTGTTTTCGGTGCTTTGCCCAAATTTCCTGTGGGGATTTTTCTTCCGGCTGGGGGGCAGGGGCCGTGATGTCGCTAACCAACTCGTCATCACCAAGAAGGGCCAGCAGCTTGTCCACCGCCGCTTCATCCGGCTTCATGGCATCTGGGTTTTCCACGGTGTAGCCTGAAAGCAACACGCCATTGATGCAAAAACACTTCTGATATTCCACCGGGATAGGCGGGGAGATTTCCGTGAACAGGTGGGCATAGGCAGCAATACGGCCTTGCAGGTACTTTTCCAGTGATAATTTATCAGGAAATTTCTTGTCCTCTTGGCCCGCAATTTTTTTGTGATATTTGCCATTGTCGGGGTTCTTCGGCGTATTGTACGTAACAGACCAGCTAAGTTTGCAAAAAGGCATATTTTTCCCTTTGCGGTTGTTCCATTGCACTCCCTCAGAAATACGATAGGTCATTCTGTAAACCATATTGCTTTTCTCGTTCCAACCGGATTCGTCTTTCGTCCACTGGTTGGCCGTATGTTCGGCTGCTCTTGATTGCAGAAACTTCTTGGCGTGTCGGGTGCGGACAGTCTGCGTGGCCTGCTCTTTCCATTTGTATACTGTCTCGCGTATCTCATCATAAATTTTTTTCTCTTCGGATATGCTGTCCTGTTCCATCTTTTCCAGCTCGGCCATAGAGAATTGAATCAAATCAGAAATATCAAGAGAACCGGCAGCACGATGGAAATACTCAACAATTTTCAGTTCTTCACCTGGTTTCAAGTCCATGACGGCTATCCTTCCGCCGTTTAGATCAATACCGCCTGCCCGTTGGCCCAGCGGACAGTGAGATACATTCCAACGGTGTTTTCCAGCTTGACGGTGCTGTGGTCTAACAGCTCTACGCGGGCGATGTCATCACGGGTAATACCTTTGGACATCAGCCACTCCCCAATTTTACGTTGGGGGATCGTTTTGCAATGGTATAGGTTCATCTTGTGGTTCCTCCTCGTGCCGCTTTCGATTTTTTGGGCTTAGGTCTTGGCGCGGAACGTGCTGGTTTTCTCTTGGCGGGGGGAGCGGGGGCAGAAGTGGGGGCAGGATGCGAAACCTCGGGTGCGGGGGCATCCGTGGGAGACGGTGGAATATCCCCGGCCTGCGCAAATTCCAGAAGGGCATCCACCGCCGCCCGGTCTGGCTCTGTCCGCACTGGGGGCGCGACGGTATAGTGGGGAAGCAGACAGCCATTGATATAAAAATGCCGCTTGAATTTGTCTGGAACGGGCGGACGCAGTTCAGAAAAATGCTGGGCATACAAATCAAACCGCCCCTGGATATACCGTTGGGCGGCGTCAAAAGTATCATAGCGTTTTTTATTTTGCTCCGCGACAACACTCTCCCCGCAGGGATTATACTGCTCGGAGGGGGGACGCTTGGGGCAGTTGATCTCCAGCGACCAGCTAACAAGCCAGGTGCCCTTTTTGTCTCCCGCTGAGTCCTCCCAGATTTTGTAGCACATTTTATAAACAAGATTGCTGATTCTCCAACTTCCGTCCCCCAACTGCTTCCACTGGTTGGAGGTATGCGCCACCTGGGGGGTATTGACATACTCCAGGGCCTTGTCCAGCAGCAGCGTTTGAGCGGCCTGTGTCTCCCACTCATTGACCATGCCTTGAACCCTCTTAAAAATATCCTGTTCTTTCTTTGCGCTGTCCTTGCGCTGTTGTATTAACTCTGGAATAGGTAAGCTGACCTTCTCCGCGATTTCAGGAATATCAATGCTGTATCCGTCGTACTCCACACGATGCTCCAATTTGAGGGCCGCGCCCTCTGCCAGCCTGTCATTCCACTCCCCAGATGTCGAATAGAAAGATTCCTTAGCCATGGGTCGCTCCTATCTGTCAGGGATCGGGGGCCGGGCTTTGTGCTTAGGCGTTGACGGCGAGGGTCTGGACGGTGAATACTTCCGCATAAACTCCTCCGTGCTAAACCGTTCCACACCATCGCCAAAGGAAAAATCCTTGGGAGATAAAGCCCGGTTGTCGCTCTTCCGCAGTTTGATGGGTCTGACGGTAATTACTGTCCCGAAGTGCTCTGCGGCAACGTGGCGGGCAATCAGGCAGGGGCGGGCCCAGTCCCCCTCAGAGGTTTGCAAATCGTAGGTGTACATCCCCTGGGGAACAGTGGCCCGGTTGACACGCAGGGGTGTGTACAGTCCAGGGATGCCCAAAATCTTCACTTCTGCCATGCGCTCTTTCGTTGCGTCAATGGGGTTCATAATTTCCTCCTATCTGGCCCCAGGCTGGGGCTGTTTTTTTGGTTTTTCCCAGTGGCGGGGGAATTTTCATGATGTGCTTTTACCGTTGGGGATTGGTGCGGCCCTTGGGGTGCTTGGGCTCAGGGGCCTGTCCCGCTTTGATTTCACGGATATGAATTCTGACGGAGCGGCGGGGCCGCTGTGCACCGTCCTTTTTGGGCGTTTTCTCCTGGGCGGAGGAGGCGGACTGTTCCGCTTGCTGATCAGTGGTCTGCTCCGGCATCTTCTCCGGAGCAGGGGGCAGCACTTGACCAGTGTTCGCCGCCCTGCGCAGACTAACAACGGTTTCACTCATGCTGCGTGTAAATTTCTCCCGCTCCTTTTCCGGCATGGCCTGGGTCTGAACCTCAAATTGTTGTTCCATACGGGAAATACTGCTGTGCTGTCGGAAGAAATGCAGTACCTTTGTGGACAGCTTTTCCAGGTCGTTTTGCAACTGCGGGCCGAAGTGCTCGTGAAGTAGCGCCCCCAGGCCCTCCGGGGCCATATAGAAGCCCTGCGTTACATCGTCGGGGGAGCTCAAACAGCCCGTAACATAGTCCTCCATCTGCTCCAGCATGGGGCGGCATCCCGGCCCGGTGCTCAGGGGAAGCCAGTAGCGATCCTGCTCACCCTCCATGATGTAGTCGATGGCTACGGTCACAGCCCTTTCCGGGCCGTCATAGTCCCAATTATGGTTCAATTCCTCGATCCGCATTTCTGCTTCATAAAGCGTCAGCCGGGTGCCAATCGGCAGCTCCGGGTCATTGCTCTCCATGACTGTCACCATGGGCTGGCTGTCCAGAGGCGGGGCCGGGGGCAATGCGCTTTCAACGGGCTGGAACAGCATACCCACAGATTCAGAAATTCCATGGGTAAAGTTTTTCCAACGGGTGGCCGCGCCGCGAACCGTGCATAGGCCCTGCTTGAAAAAGCCTGCCACGATGTTGGCGCTTTCGTTCAGCAGGTCTTTCACATCCCGCTTCAAATTGCCCGCGATTTCTTTCATGCGGGTTTCTTGCTCCATTTACATCACTCCAATCCATTATTTGTTGAAACTTACCTCAAATTGAGGTGGATTTATCGTGTGGGGTCGGATTTGCGGCGTTTCCGGTTGCCTTGCGTAGGCGGGCCAATAAGGGACAGCATTTGCAGGTCGCTTTCAGTGGCATAGGAAAGCAGCCTGTCTATCGGGTTTTCCCCGGTAGGGAAGTGCTTCTGGTACAACATATCCAGCGCCCGGTAAAAGGCCCTGCTGCGTATGCTCCAACCATGAGCCGCCCACTCCTTTTCAAAGTCAAAGCGCAATTCCAGCATCCGAACGCTTTCCTTTGGCCGGAATTGGCCGAAAGCGTTATCCCGGCCAAATTGCTCAATGGCCCGGTCATCCAGCCTGCGCAGCTCGGCCCACATCTCCGGGTAGCGTTCCCGAAGGGTTCGCAGGTCTTTGAGGCTTTGCAGGGGGCAGCACCAACAGGACACACGGGAAAAATCCTCATATAACCCGTTCCAGTGATAGCCTGCCCGGTAGCAGCCCTCCAATGCCTGGGCCTCGGTGATTTCCCATTCCACCAGCGGATAGCGTTTCGATGGGTGCTGGTTCCGCTTCCGCTTCAGCCGATGGGGTTCGTCTACCGCAAAGCCGATATAGTGGTAGGGCTTTGCTGGCAAAGTCCGGCTAAAAGCGTCGATCAGGCGGACTTTGAACTCCCCGGTACACCATCGGACGGCAGAATTGGGCCAGCCATACCCAGGAAAATCATAGCGGCTGTCCGTTTTTATGGCTTCAAACATCAATTCCTCAAATGGCCGCTCTGGGAACAGGCGTGTAACAGAAATTCCACGCTCGGCCATTAAGAACCGCTCCACCTGGTCGATGTGCTCATACATGGCGGGAAACTCCATTGTGGTATCGGCATAAACCACGGCGTCGATCTGCATACCTCGCCGTATCATTTCCAGGAGCATATAGGTGCTGTCTTTCCCTCCTGAAAAATTGACTACACATGGCCGTTGGTCTGAATTTTCGCTAAAAAGCCATTGAAATTACACCGCCTTTCAAAAACGGGCTGGGGCGCACCCGCGCCCCAGCCTGTTAATTTACCTCAATTTGAGGTAGGTTTCCGGCAAAATACACCTCAAATTGAGGTACATTTTATCGTGCTGGGGTGCTGCTCCGTTTCTGCCTTGTCCTGGGGCGGTGGGGCGCGGGCTGCTTGCGCTTGGTCGGGGGCAGTTCCCGGCTATTCCCCTCCATGCCGTCGATCAGTTCGGCGGCGGTGGCCCGTATGCAGTCCAGGGAGGATTTCAATTCTGATAAATCCTTCCCTTTGCTCCACCCGGCCACATAGCCAAAGGAATAATCCGATGTGTCTATACCGAAGTGTTGACACACCACATAGGCCACGCTCTCCGCTTCCACCTCACGGGTATGGCGGTCTTTTTTGGGTTCGTCGGGAGAGGGTTTGCTCCCCTCCGGCCTGCTGTGGAGTTTTGCGTGGGCCACCTCATGGATCATGGTTTTCAAGGTCTGTACCTCACTCATGCCGGGGCGCACCACAATGCGTTCCTCTGCGTGGTCACAATAGCCCTTTGCGGTTCCGGGCACTTGGCCGAACCCAATCGGGAAAGGGGACAGCCGTTTCAGCGCCCCAGTAAGGTCGGCGTACCGCTCCACCGTGCCAGTCAGTTCAGACGATATCTCGGGCAGTTCCTTCCCCTCGGTCTGGGACACATCGAACACGGTTACAACCCTGAACCGATTGGCTTGAACAGACGTGCGCTCCATGATGGGCTGGCCGCTGCTGTCCACCATGGGCTGGCCCGTGGCGGGGTCAAGTTTCTGCTGCTCCCAAAAATCCCGAAAGGCACAGGGGGCCAGGATTTGGATGCCCTTTTCCCCCTTCTTGACATGACGGCCAAACTTGCTTTTCCAATCATGAAAACCCGCCACATGGGATGCGGCTGGAAACTGCATAGCGATTAAAACGATATTGCGGAAGCTGTATTGGTGAAACTTGGACATGGTGTTGAGGTAGTCCGTAAAACGGCCACCTTCAAAAATCTCTGCAACGCCAGCTTCCAGCTTGTCCGTCACTTCCTTCAACCGCTCTGCGCGGCTGGGATAGGTGTGATCCATGGGGCTACCTGCTCGGGCCGTTGTGCTTTGGGGGCCTGTGTGACTTAGGGGCCTTGGGCCCCTTATGGGTGTTGGGCGGCTTGGGTGTGTCCGGCGGCTTGGCCCGCTCCGGGGTGTAATACTCCCAAACCTCGGCCAGCCGTTTGTAAAAGTCAACCATAGCGCCGTTCAGCTTTGTGAAATAGTGCCCCTGCTCAAAAGAGGAAAAATTGCTGTGCGTGTAGGCTTTCCAGGTCACATAAGGCTCGGCGGCTTTGGGGTTGTACCCAACGACCACCATGGTATCACCGGCCCGCTGGCTCTCAATGATGGTATATCCCTGTACTACGATGGTTTTTTCCATACGCAATCACCTGCCTCCACGGGTGGGCCGCTTGGTTTTGGACGCAGCGTGGGTTTTGCCCTTGTTGCCAGCGGCAGGAGTGGCGGGGGGAGGTGCGGCAGGCTTTTTGTCCTTATCGCCTGTCACGGGCGGATCAGGCGCAGACCCGGTGGCATCGCCGGGGGCATCGGGAGCCGTGGCCTTACCCTTGGCCGCATTTCTCTCAGCCTGGGCCTTTTCCCGCTCCTGGAGTTTCTGACGCAAAATGAGGGCTTCCAAAATGCCCGTTTTGGCTTCGGGAACGGTGGTGCGCTCGTTGGGGAAGAAGGGCCGCAGATCCTCCTCGCCCAGTGTCACCTTCAAAGGCGGCTTTTCCTCCCGCTTGGTGGGGGCCACGGCCTGCTTGATGGCTTCCGTGGTCAGGGTGCCGTCCTCGCTCTGCTTTTTCAGTTCCTTCACCTGCGCGCCAGTGGGCACCTTGGCTTCCTTCTGGATAGCATCCAGCAGTACCCGCTGCTCCTCCGGTTTCATGCGGGAAATATCCGCGCCAGTGTTCAGCGGGATTTGTTTTTCGTCCACCATTTTCTGCATTTCAGGAATCAGGTCGTTCAACTGCTTATACCGCTGGACAGTGGACACGCTTTCGCCCACCTGTTTTGCCAACTCCTGGTCAGCGGTCAACGGCTTTTCCCCGGCAGCGGCTTCCGTCTTGGAGCGGCGGCCCACCTTGCGCCGCATGGCGTCGGTTTTCATCTGATAGGCACGGGCCTTTTCCATGGGGCTGATCACCTCACGCTTGAGGTTAGCGTCCACCATGGCAATGGTGGCTTCATCCCGATCCAGGTTTCGGACAATGGCCGGGATCGTCTGGATGCCCGCCAACTGGCAGGCCCGCAAGCGGCGGTGGCCGGACACCATTTCGTAGCCGCCAGCGGGGCGGTTGATCACCATGACGGGCTCCATCACGCCATACCGCTGTACGCTGTCCCGCAGTTCCCACATATCCTTGTTATCCACAACATTGAAGGGGTGGCCCTCAAAGGGGTGGATGTCGGCCACTTTCAGGGTGGTGAGAAGTTCACGCTGACCCTCTTTGACGATGGGCAGAGTAAAATCCTTGGGAATTTCAAATTCTTCCTCGTCTTGGGCAGGCTGCTCCGGCGCAACAGACGGTTCCTCGGAGGGCTTGGGCAAAAGCAGCTTGCCCGGAACGGGAAGGTCAGGATTGTTCCGATGCTCCCGGCGATAGCGGCCAGCTTCCAGCGGGGTCATGTCATAGACCGCTGCCTTGACCTCCAAAATCCCAGCCTGTTTCAAGGCTTCACAGCGGTGGAAGCCGTCCACCAGTTGAAGTTCACCTTTTGCGCCCACTCGCAGAATAACGGGTTTTTCCAGCCCGTTCTTTTTGATGCTTTCAATCAATTCGCTGTAGTCTCCTCGGGGAGTACCTTTGACAAGGGAGCCAGGGATGGGTTTAATGTCAGCGATTTTGACCATACGGATAGACGGATCGCTGGGCGGCTCGGCGGGGGCATCGCCCTGCTTGGCCTGCTCCTGGGTGGAAACGTCAGCGGCGGGTTCGCCGGGGGCCGGAGATGGCTCGGCGGGGGCATCGCCCTGCTCGGCCTGCTTCTGGGCGGAAGCATCGGCGGCGGGTTTCTCCGGGGCCGGGGACGGCTCGGCGGGGGCATCGCCCTGGTCAGCCTGTTCCGGGGTGGGGGCATCAGCGGCGGGTTCCTCTGGAGCCGGGGACGGCTCGGCGGGGGCATCGCCCTGCCCGGTCTGCTCCTGGGTGGAAGCGTCGGCGGCGGGTTTCTCCGGGGCCGGGGACGGCTCGGCGGGGGCGTCGCCCTGCCCGGCCTGCTCCTGGGCGGAAACATCGGCGGCGGGTTTGCCGGGGGCCGGGGACGGCTCGGCGGGGGCGTCGCCCTGCCCGGCCTGCTCCTGGGCGGAAACATTGGCGGCGGGTTTGCCGGGGGCCGGGGACGGCTCGGCGGGGGCATCGCCCTGCTCGGCCTGCTCCTGGGCGGAAGCGTCAGCGGCGGGTTCGCCGGGGGCCGGGGACGGCTCGGCGGGAGCATCGCCCTGCTCGGCCTGTGCCGGGATAGGGGCATCAGCGGGCACAGGGTCAGACGGGGGGATGGGTTCCTCAATGGGGGGTGCGTCCTGCTCCACCTGAGCGGGGACATCCTCGCTCTTGGGAGGATCATGGAACTTGCCGCTCAAGGGGTTTGCTCGTTTTTTTGCCATAGTGTTTTCTACCTCCAATAAAGTGATTTATTTGCAAAAACAAACCTCAAATTGAGGTAAGTTATTACACATTGCTATCAACCCCAATCGCGCCGAACCTCTGCCTGATAGTAGCTGTTCATTGTGAAAGGGGCGTTATACAGGGCTGTAAGCAGATAGGCCCGAATATTGCGGATGTCGGTGGTGTTCCGGGCCAAACTCTCAAAAATATAATTGACGTGCTCATGGTTCAGGGTGAGAAAGCGGGCTTTCACCTGTTCAGAAGGGATATCCTCGCCGTTGATGCGGATGGTGGTGCGGGTGCTGTAAAGCGTCTCGGTGATCAGTTCCACCAGTTCGTCCACATCGTCTTGGTTATGCCGGACACAAAGAGCTTCGTACTCAATATTGGTTTTCACTTCCTCCCGCTGGCTCAATCTATCCATCCATCCTGGCCCTGACGGTTGCCCTCGGGGGTAGGGGGGATAGATAGATGGATCAAGATAGCTGGAATCAGTTTGATTAAGGTCAATATAGTTCCCTGCGGAAAAATCGCAGTCTTGACTGCGATTTCCCCGCACTCTTGACTGCGGTTTTTCCGCAGTCTTGGCCGCTGGTTTTCCGCAGTCAAGACCGCTGAAAAGCCGCGGCCTGGGCGGTGGCTCCGGGGCGGGTTCAGGTGGGGGAGGTGGGACAGCGCGGGTGGTAAACCGCTTGACATAGATTTTTGTGGGACGGCCCTGGCCCTGTTTGATGCGCTCAATCAGGCCGAAACCTTGCTTCCCGCTGTCCAACTCGACCAACAGCTTTGTGGCTTTGTCATGCCCGCAGTTCAAATCCTCCTGTATTTCCTCCAGAGTATAGTAGATATAGACACGGCCCAGCTTATCGTACCAGCCGTTTTTGGCCGACAGCCCCATGCGATCCAGCAGAAGGCCATACAGCAGTTTTGCATCGGTAGACAGGCGTTTGAAGGCATCGCCAGTGATAAGTTGCCGGGGGATGCGGTAGAAAGAAAACTGCTCACTTTCATCGCCGTAGTAGTAGTCGAATACTGTCCCTGCGGCCATGTTCTTTTCCTCCCTTACAGGCATGAAAAAACGCCATCCCTACGGATGACGCTTTTTCATGCCTGCTATTTTCTTGTCGAAAGTCCCCGTTTCCTTCGGGTGGTTGCTGATAAAGTGTGTGTTTTCAACGGGTTCGGTGTGGTTCCTTATGGCTATTACCCTAAGGGGAATTTCACGGATGAATTACGATAATAACAGGCACAACGCCCATAACGAGATCGATCACATATTCCAAGACCTTTTCCCCACCCGGAACATGGCGGAGCGCCCCGAACAGGCGGCGCTCTGCCATCGGATGCTGGACGCCATGCTGGAGGGCGGCATCGCCCTGTGTGACGCCGGCACGGGGATCGGCAAGACCTATGCCTATCTGGTGGCCGGGACGGTGTACAGCCGTTTCCGGACCGCCTGCGGGCTGGGGCCGAAGCCCATCCTGGTCTCCACCTCCAGCATCGCCCTCCAGACCGCGGCGCGGGACGAATACCTTCCCCTGCTGTCCAATGTGCTGACGGAGGACGGCATGATCGCCCAGCCCCTCCGGGCGGTGATCCGCAAAGGGAAGTCCCACTACGTCTGCGACGCACGTCTGGAGCAGCGGCTGGGCCAACTGAATCTTCAAAAGAAGAACTGGAAAGCCGGCGCGGCCCTGCTCTCCTTGCGGGGACAGCTTGACATGGACGAGGCGGCCCACCTGAGTCACTATGACCGGGAGCGCGTCTGCGTCCCCCGGATCTGCGACTGCGGACGGGAGGGCTGCCGGTATCGCGCCTTTTTGGAGGACTGTGATTCCGGGCGCTATCTCTTCCAGATCTGCAACCACAACCTGCTGCTGGCGGACGCCATCCACCGGGGCAGCGGGCGAAAGCCCATCCTGCCGGACGCCTGCGCCCTCATCGTGGACGAGGCCCACAAGCTGCCGGAGACAACACGTCAGATGTTCGGGGTGACCCTGGCTGCGGAGGACATCCGCGCCCTCACCCACAGTCTGCGGGGAGAACGCTTCCTGCTGGCAGCGGAAGTGCTGACCGACAGCGCCAAGTCCCTGCTGCGGAAGCTGGATCGCCCGCCGGAGGACAGGCCCGTTGCCTACTACGCCAAATCACTGGCCGCACCGGAGCGGAGCCTAACGGTAATCAGCAGGCAGATCCATAGTATGCTGACACCTGCCACCCGCAGGCGGCTGAAGAACGTCTCCTCCACGGTGTCTCTGTTCCACCAGGGCAACCCAGACATGGTCTTCTACACCGAGGAGGACGCCCACGGCGGCACCATGCTGTGCGCCACTATTGCCGACCTGACCGCCCAGCTCCGCCAGACGCTCTGGCGGCAGGAGCGGCCCGCCGTCCTCACCTCCGCCACCCTGGCCGTGGGCGAGGATTTTCGGCGCTTCAAAGAGGAAACGGGCCTGCTCACCGACAGCCGTGTCACGGAGTCAGTTGCCCCTTCCCCCTTCGACTACCAGCAAAATTGCCTGCTGTACTTACCGAAGTTTCCGCCCAGGCAGAAGGACGCCGGCTATTATGACAAGCTGGCCAAGGAGATCGCCTCCCTGCTGGACGCGTCCCAGGGCCACGCCCTGGCGCTGTTCACGTCCTACGCCGCCATGTCGGCGGTGAAGGAACGTCTGCCGGGCCACGGCCTGCGCTATCCGCTGTTCACCATGGGCCGCAGCGCCATCCATACCACCGAACAGTTCAAGGCCAGCCCCGGCAGTGTGCTGCTGGCGGCGGGGGCCGCCTGGGAGGGCTTCGACTTCCCCGGCGACTGCGTGTCCCTGTTGATCATCCCCCGCCTGCCTTTCGCCGTGCCGGACGCCCTGAAGGAGAAAGAGCGGGAGAACCATCCTACGCTTCGGCTCTTCATCCGGGCGGTGGTGGTGCCGGAAATGCAGATCAAGCTGAAGCAGGGCTTCGGTCGAGCCATCCGAACTGAGACCGACACCTGCGTGGTGGCCATCCTGGACGAGAGGGCCGCCCAGGGCAAGCGCTACAGCGAGGATGTGCTGGCCGCCCTGCCGGAGATGCCGGTCACCGGCAGCCTGGAGGAGGTGGCAAAGTTTATTCGGACAGTGAAAAGCAGCGACTATTTTATGGAGGCAGCATCATGAGCGAAAGAAAAAAGAAGCAGGATCACGGTGATGAAAACATTGTGGAACTTCGCATCGCTGGTCACCCGGTCCGCCTCAGCTTTGCCGCCGAGCCGGACCCCACAGCAGCCCAGCGCATCCGCAACTGCTTGATCGGTTCCTTTCTCCGCCAGGATGAGGTGAACCGCAGAGCTGCGTGACAAAAAGGGCCTCCCGCTCCAAAATCCCTGTTTTATTTTTGATACAAATTCACTTTAATGAGGGAAACAGAAAAAGGCACTCCGAACAGGAGCGGTGATCAAGAGAGCGGGGCTGTCCAGGCAAATGGACGGCCCCGTTTCCTATATTTCCGGGCGCTGAAGATGTTCGGGAAAAACAGTGGATATTCGGCACAGGATGTGAGATAATTTGCTTGGCAAAAGCCAGGTGCACCTTGAAAATTTCATATTGACAGGTGTCCGATTCTCTCACACGACTGGAAAATCAGAATGAGAGGACGGATACAAATGGCTGAACGAGTCGATTGTTTATATCGCGTTTCCACGACCAAACAGGTCGACCACGATGAGCAGAATCAGGCGAATATCCCTGTCCAGCGCAAAGCCTGCCGGGAGTTCGCCGCGAAGATGGGCTGGACCATCGTGCATGAGGAGCAGGAGAACGGAGTGTCCGGCTACAAGGTCAGCGCCAGCGACCGGGACAAGCTGCAGCTTCTCAAAGAGAGGGCCGAGCAGGGCAAGTTCGACATCCTGCTGGTGTTCATGTTTGACCGCCTGGGTCGCAAATCGGATGAGACACCCTTTGTGGTGGAATGGTTCGTAAAACACGGCATCCGGGTCTGGAGTGTCAACGAAGGGGAGCAGCGGTTTGAATCCCATACGGACCGGCTGACCAACTACATCCGATACTGGCAGGCGGACGGTGAGAGCCAGAAAACCTCCATTCGCACCAAGACGGCCCTGGGCCAGATGGTGCAGGAGGGCAGGTTCCGGGGCGGCAGCGCCCCCTACGGCTACCGGCTGGCCCCCAGCGGGATCTTCAACAAAAGGAAGCATGAGGTGTACAAGCTGGAGATCGATGAGGATGAGGCCCGTGTAGTCCGCATGATGTTCAACCTGTGCGTTGGCTCCGGCTATGGGCGATGCAAGATCGCCAACCTGATCAGCAGTCAGGGCATTCAGACAAGGACCGGAGGCAACTGGCATGAGGCTACCGTGGGCCACATCCTGCACAACATCACCTATATGGGAGTTCTGCGAAGCGGCGAGAGCCAGTCGGAGGTATTTCCGGAGCTGCAAATCATTGATCCCGCCACATTTGAGCTGGCGCAAAAGCTGATGACGGAGAGAGTCAATGAGTTCAACGAACAGCGGACTCTGCCCAGGAACACCAGCGGACAGTCCATGCTCTCCGGCAACGTGTTCTGCGGCCACTGCGGCGGCAGACTCACCCTGACCACCAACGGCACGGTGCGAAAAAACGCCGATGGAGTGCAGGTGGCCCGCAGGCGTATCCGCTACGTCTGCTACAACAAGACCCGCCACCGTATCGAGTGTAACGGTCAGACCGGATACACGATGCACATTCTGGACGGCATGGTGACGGAGGTGCTGCATCAGATCTTCGACAGGATGAAAGCCGTCCGTGAGGACGAGATCGTCTCCCGGACGCAGATGAATGTGACGGCGGATGTGAAAAACCAGTTCACCGCTGCCAAGCGGGAATTCGCAAAGGCCACCAAAGAGTACGAGGCCGTGAAAGCGAAGCTGATGGCAATCATCCGAGGCGAGAGCAGCCTGCCGGAGAGTGTGATCTCGGAGATGGCCGAGGAGGCCAAGCGGAAGATGATGGCCGCCAGCGAAAAGGTCAGCGCCCTGAATTCGGAGATGGAGCAGAGCAACGACCGCACCAATGAGATCCGAAGGGATTACCAGAACATCATGAAGTGGTCGGAGATCTTCGACAGCAGCGACATGGCGGTCAAGAAGATGATCGCCGGCTACCTGATCAAAAAGATCAGCGTCTACTCCGGCTACCGGCTCCACATCGAGTTTAACATCAACTTCGCACAGTTCGAACTGGGACTGGAGATACCCAACGAGTATCAGGCGGAGAACTTGGCTTAAAAAGAAAAAAGCCCTGCCTTGCGGCAAGACAGACTCATTCAGCGCTCACAGTTGACAGTGGGGCCAAGCAGCAGTATAATAACAGCACCTAAAAGAAGGGGCTGTAGCGATACTGGTTGGGTGGACGCCCTGCATGGGCTATACCAGTCGTGGTGGGGGTGCTTTACCGATAACTCGGGAGAGCGCTTGAATGGCATTCAAGAGGTCAGCGGTTCGATCCCGCTTATCTCCACCAGGAAACATGGGAACCATGTTAGGGAAAAGACTTCAAATCATAGGATTTGAGGTCTTTTTTCTTTCCTTTTGTTTAACCCCAAACGATTCATGTTTTGTCCCAATGCCATTTGTACCAGAACGATACCAGAATAAAGATTTGACGGCTTGCCGCTGAACGGTTTCCAACGGCACAGCCTGTCATTTATTGAAACTGGCCCGCTTGAAATTCTGGTATGTACCAGAATTTGCGGGAACACAGCAAGTTTTCTATGTCATCAGCGAGAACGCGAGATTTTGAACGTCTTGCTAAACTTTTCGGCGGCGGCCTGCCGCACTTCCTCCTGGACGTGTAGATAGTGCTGGGTCATTTCCATGTCGGCGTGGCCCACCATGCTCTGAATCGTCTCCATGTCCACGCCCAGGGCTTGGAGCTGGGAAACGTAGGTATGGCGGCAGCTATGGGGCGTCAGCATATCCTCCTTGGGCTATGAGGTCCGTAATGAAGACTGTCAGCCATCCTCTTGTTGCGGCGTTCGGTTTAAGCAGGTTGAGCCTTGAGTTCGCGTCACCCAATAGATCGAATCGGCAGCGAGAAAAGATGGGTTCCGGTTGCAAACTTTGTATTGGGGGAATGAACGTGAACTGTGTAGGCGTTAATGTTGCCTGTCAGCGCCAATGATAAAATGCAAGAAAACGCCGAGGAAAAAATGTAGATTTA
>CAJTTS010000044.1 GCA_910579155.1 uncultured Oscillospiraceae bacterium
GGCTCGTCGCTGTAGTCCTGCTCGGCGTCCAGGCCCCGGGCCTGTTCGACGGCGACCTCGATCGTGCCCGCGTCGTCGTACTCAAAGACGCCCAGGTCGATGTCAATGCTCCCGGTGTAGAGCTCCGCGTCGATGACGCCGAAGTTCCCGAGCTGGGGGTAGCCCTGCTTCTCGCGGTCGTTGAACCGCACGACGAGGAACCCGTTGATCTTCTTCATTTTTCTCATAGCTGCTGCTCCTTCCTGTTGTTTGTCCGTCCTGCCATCATCGGGCCGGGAGAGGACACCTCCCGACGACGCCCCGGAGGGCGTTTCGGCTCATTCCTCGGTGAGGGCTTCCAGGCCCTTGACAATCTGCTCGCACACGCCCCGGCGCTCCTTCGCGGCCCGGTAGCTCTTGACGGCCTCGGCGAAGGCGATGTCCTGGGGCGCTTCGGCGTAGTAGGCCATAGTCTCGGCGCTCTGCTCCATCCGCTTCTGGGCGGCGGCGAGCTCCTCGACTACGAGGCCATAGGCGGCGCTTTGAAGCCACGCGGGGAGCTGCCGCCCCTTGAGGGCGTCGACCTGCTCCTGGGCGTGGTCGAGTTGACTCCTCAAGACCTCCGCGTCGGAGTGGGCCGCGTTGTACTTGCTCCCCATCTCCCGGAGCTGTTCCTCGAGGAGGCTGATCCGCCCGGGGAAGCTGTAGGCCGCGTCCTCCTCAATGTTCATCTCGGCGACCTCATAGACGCCCGTGAACGCTGTCTTGAGGTAGGACTGAGGGCCCAGCTCCTCGACCATGGCCTTGATCTTCTCGAGGGTCTCCCGCTCCTGCTCCTTCGTGGCATTGGCGTCGGTGGAGACGAGCTCCGTGTCGTCAATCTCGATCTCCTTGCCGAACCGCTTGATGAGGGTTTTCCGGGCTGCGGCCTCTGTCCGCTCGACGATGTAGGCGGTGTCGATGGAGCTCTCGGGATAGTGATATTGAAGTTTGTACTCGTTCATCTGCTGCTGCTCCTTCCTGTTGTGGGGGTCAGCCGACCAAAGCCGGGACGACCCTGATCTTGTCGGTGTGCTTGTGGAGGATGACGAGCTCGCCGTTCTGCTTCTGCTTGATGACGAGCCAGTTCTCCGGGGAGAGGCCCGCTTGCCCGAGCCTGATCTTCTGCTTCCGCGTGGGCTTCTTGCCGTTTCTCATGTGCTGCCTCCTTTGCTTTTCCGGGGAGGCTGTGGTAGAGTAGAGGGGAGCGGCGAGGGCGCTCGATGAAAAAATTTCGGTTTACCATTCGCAAGGACTCAAGGACGTCTATCCGCAAGGACTCGGTCGGCTTCGGAGCTGGGGGAACAGCTCCGGGCCCCGTGTCCGGCCCCTTTTGCTATGCTTCGGTTTGCAAACTCTCGAAGTATCGGTGCCGCTCCTGCGGTGCTCCCATCCGGTCTCTCTCTGTTCGCCGGGTGGTGCTTTGCCCTGTCTGTAAAGCCGAGAATGAATTGAAGTAAAGGGGGTGAAGCCCTCGCCGCTCCCTTCTACTCTACCGACCGACCTCCTTTTCTGCTTTCCTTTTCGCCTGGGGTGTGGTATGCTGTTGTTGCTTAAATTCTTAATCTCACCACAGCCTATTATATTTAACAAATGAGGATTTGTCAATAGGTTTTTTCTCGATTGTTAAATCAGATTTCACAAGGGAGGATTTTCAATGGAGATCGTATTCTCGGATGTTGGAAATAGGATTGCAAGGCGTATTAAAGAGCTGGACATGAGACAGCTCGACGTCTGCAATAAAACAGGGCTTTCTACCACGGCCTTGAGTCAATATTGCACGGGGAAAAGGGTTCCCGACACGGTTTCCCTCTACAAGATCGCGACCGCTCTCGGCGTTTCTATGGAATGGGTTCTAACAGGTGAGGATGTAACAAATGAGAACTCCCAGCCCGCGCCGCCCGATCTTGAGGCCGTAAAGCGAGAGCAAGGTCTCCTCTGTGATGGGAGCCCGCTCTCGAGCCTTGAGACTGATCTCGTCGCCATGTTCCGACTCCTGCCGGAGGAGGAGCGGGAGGACGTCTTCGACATCGTCCATCTCAAATACAAGCGGCGACTTGGGAAAAAGGCGGGGTCTATCTACTGGACATATTTCGACGAGAACGGCGAGGAAAGCGGCCCCGCCGAAGGCCGTGAGGCCCGCGACGGAACCGCCTGATTTTTTGCGCCTGTATGATTAAAAACTAAATCCAAAACATGAAGAATTGAAAAAAGCGGCGCTCGACGGTGCCGGGAGCCCGGAACCCCTTGATTTACGGGCAATTCTGCAATTCTTCGCGGGTTTGGTTGATTTGAAGAATTGCTCCGGGCCGATTTCCCGCGCCCAGGGCTCGGCGTCGCTCGCCTCTGAACGGCCCGAGTAACGCCTTGTAACAGTCCGGCCCGCGCCGATCGCGGTGATGGTGGCCCTCAAAACGGGGGTTTTAACACTCCCGCCGTTATTTTCTGCACGTTTAACGCCCCTGTTTGCACGGCCCGCCCCTTGCCTTTTCCGGGCCCGTCTGCTATAATCTCACCATGGGCCGCAAAGCCCGCCCTCTTGCGTCTGCTGCTGCTGCTGACTTCCGGGGCGGGTGGAGCGGCCCTCCTGCCTTGTAGGGGCTGATTTACAAGGGTTTCCGGGCTCCTGGGCCCTCGCATACGTCCCACGGCCCCGCCGCCGTCCTGGGCCCTTCCTGGGCCGTCCAGGGCATGAAAAAAGAGCGCCGACCGCGTCGACGCCCCCGTCTCAAGTTGTCCGAGAATTGAGCCCCCGCTCGCGGGCCCGTCCCGGTTGAAAATGCCTCGTTTCCCGCTGAAATAGCGGGTTTTCTCATGTCTTCCCGTCCCATCCCGGTTTATCCCGCGTTTCTCAAATATCCTGTCTCTCTACAGTGCGCGTTCAGCGCCGGATCTTCCGCAGCCGGGAAAGGGAACTGACCAAAGAGGAATATGTCCGTCTGCTGGAAGCCGCTCACACCCTGGGAAGGGAGCGGCTGGCCCTGCTGATGGAGACCATCTGCGCCACCGGGATACGGGTGTCCGAGGTCCGGTATATCACCGTGGAGGCCGCCCAGGCGGGGCGGGCGGAGATCGCGCTGAAGGGCAAGATCCGCACCATCCTGCTGCCGGGCAAGCTGCGCCGGAAGCTGCTGAAATACGCGAAAAAGCAAAATACCGGCTCCGGGGAGATCTTTCTCACCAGGACCGGAAAAGGGATGTCCCGCCGCCAGATCTGGGCTGAGATGAAGGCCATCTGTAAACAGGCGGGGGTGGCGCCCTCTAAAGTGTTTCCCCACAACCTGCGCCACCTGTTTGCCCGGACGTTCTACAAGGTCTGCCGGGATGTGGTGCAGCTGGCGGATGTGCTGGGCCACTCCAGTATTGAAACCACCCGGATCTACCTGGCTTCCACCGGCGACGAGTATGTCCGGCGCATGGACCGGCTGGGCCTTATCTCCTGATAAAACTGTCACAAAATGAAAATTTGGTCCTGTGGAGGGGTAAAAAAGCATGATCCATAGCTTGATTCGCCATCAATCATGCCCAAAGTCACCCTAAGCAGGCGCAAGAAAGTAAGCTGGCCCCGAGGACCGGCTTGTTTGGTATGACCCTTTTATTGAAAATAAGGGTTGCAATCCATTGATACATGTAGTAAAATAATATCGTTTCAGGGCTTTGGATTGTTTTATGTAGTTTTAGTCTCAAAATTTTCATTCTGTGATTGGTTGTCAGAAGGTGACCAAAATGAGACCAAAGGCTGTCTTAAACAGTGCTGCATTTGCATTTTCCCGTTTTTCGCTCTGATAGCAGCTTGAAGGCCGTATTTTGCCGGAAGATGAGTCAGGTATCTCGGCGGGCTTGGAGATGCCCGCGGCAATTTCAATGGAGTTCTTTCACCTTACCCTTTGGGAAGCGGTGTGCGGGCCATCCGCGCAAAGCGCCCGTCGCAGCTCAGCCCTGGGACGGAGCGGCTTCCCACTCCTTTTCTCTTCTCCTACATAAAGCTGTGGGTATCTCCAAGGCCGCCAGCGTTCAAAACAATTTTAGAAGTGATGGATTTGATGAAAAAACATTCCAACGTCCAGGACACAGGAGGATACACCGTTCTGCTCCGCCGGTTGGCGTTGATCCTGGTCATAGGGTACATTGCTGCGGTGGTTTTGTTCTATTTCCTGACGGGAGAGCAGCTGCACCTGCGCCAATCTCGGGACAATTTGGAGCTGCCCACAGCGGACAGCGGTACGGTGGAACTGGTTTCAGGAAGTGTGGTGGAACAGCGGTTTACCACCGAAATTCAGCGTCTGGAACGGATCGACATCCAGTGGGGGACCTACTACCGGCCCAACGCTGGGACCGTACTGGCAGAGTTGGTGGATTTGCGCTCCGGTGCGGTGCTGTTGTCCCAAAGCTTTGACGCCGCCGGGATCCAGGAGGGCGGGCTGACCACGCTGACGTCGGAGACGCCTATTGAGGGATTGTATCAGGTGCCGCTGCTCCTGCGGATCAAAGCTGACAGCCAACCGGGCAGCGCGGCGTCTCCGCTGATGAACACCCAAGGACAGGAAGAGGGCTGGGAGCTCTCTCTCAATGGAACGCCAACGCCTGGAATGCTCTGTTTCTCTCTGTCTGGTACGGACTACATATGGACAGGCCTGCATTATTGGCAGTTTGCGGCGGCGGGGCTGGTCCTGATTTTGCTGTTCATCGCAGTGGTTTGGCTGCGCGTTCGGGGCGGAAAGCGAAGCTATGTGGTCAACGCGGTGATTGCGGTTCAAAAGTACCGTTTCCTTATCCGGCAGCTGGTGGGACGGGACTTTAAGACCAAGTACAAGCGGTCCATCCTGGGCATATTCTGGAGTTTTCTCAACCCGCTGCTCATGATGCTGGTGCAGTATTTCGTGTTCTCTACGATCTTTAAAAGCGATGTACCCAATTTTGCGGCGTATCTCATCATTGGAACCGTCATGTTCAATTTCTTTTCTGAATCCTGTGGCATGGCTCTGACCTCCATTCTGGGCAACGGAAACCTGATCACAAAGGTGTATATGCCCAAGTACATCTATCCCCTGACCAGGGTGATGTCATCGGTGGTAAACCTGGCGATTTCGCTGATCCCGCTGGTGATTGTCTGTCTGGCTACTGGCGTGCAGTTTCAAAAGTCCGCCGTGTTGGCGCTGTACTTTCTGATCTGCTTGATCATCTTCTGCCTGGGACTGGGGATGCTGCTGGCCACTTCAATGGTGTTTTTCCGGGATACGCAGTTTTTGTGGGGTGTGCTCAGCATGATGTGGATGTACGCCACCCCGATTTTCTACCCTGAGACAATTTTGCCGGACAATCTCAAATTCGTACTCCAGATTAATCCTCTTTATCATTTCCTGAAAAATGTCCGGCTGTGCATTTTGAACGGGATCTCACCGGAGCCGGCGGTGTACGCGCAGTGCCTGCTTATTGCTCTGGGTGCGCTGCTTCTTGGAGCGTTTGTGTTCATAAAAAAGCAGGACAGATTTGTCCTGTATCTGTAGGGTGCCAATATGAGCAAGACAATGATAGAAGTGTCAGACGTAACCATGCGCTTCCGGCTGAACAACGACAAAATCATGTCGCTGAAGGAGTTCGTCACCACCGCACTGCGGGGCAGACTGGATTACCGGGAGTTCACGGCACTGGACCATGTGTCATTTACGGTGAAAAAGGGTGAGACCTTGGGGCTGATTGGTCGGAATGGTGCGGGAAAAAGTACCATACTGAAGGTGATTTCTGGTATTTTGAAACCCACAAGGGGAAGCGTGGTCTGCCATGGGAACGTGGTGCCCATGCTGGAGCTTGGGTCCGGTTTTGACATGGACCTGACGGGAAGGGAGAACATCTTCTTGAATGGTGCAATCTTGGGTTACGGTGAGGAGTTCCTGAGAGAAAAATACGATGAGATCGTGGGATTCTCCGAGCTAGGACGATTTATCGAGGTGCCCATCCGTAATTATTCCTCGGGAATGCTGGCCCGGCTGGCGTTCTCCATTGCCACGGTGGTGCAGCCGGAGATTTTGATTGTGGATGAGATTTTGGCAGTGGGTGACGCACAGTTTCAAGAGAAAAGCAAAAAACGGATGCTGGAGCTTATGGGCGGGGGGACGACGGTGCTGTTTGTCTCCCACAGCATTGAGCAGATTCGAGAAATGTGTTCCCAAGTTGTTTGGTTGGAAGCAGGGCGTGTAAAAATGGTCGGAATTGCGGAGGAGATATGCGATGCCTACGGGACAGAGTGATAGGCCGTTGATTTCCGTGATAATGGGTATTTATTATCGCCGAAGTGATATACGACTGCTCCAGCGGGGCATCCAGTCAGTGCTGTCACAGACCTATTCTAATTTTGAATTACTGATATGCGATGACGGATCTATAGAAGCGGCGCACAGGTATTTGGATGAGATGGCGTCTCAGGATGAGCGAATCCACTTAATCAGAGGATGTCCCAGGACAGATTTGGCCAGCAAGCTCAATTGGTGTTTGAATGCGGCAAAGGGCGCGTATATCGCCCGGATGGACGATGACGATTGGTCTGATCCTCAACGGTTCGAGAAGCAGCTCCACACTTTGGATGAGGACTCAACGATTTTGTTTGTCGGCAGCAATGTCAGGCTTTGGGAGGATGGCTGTCTTTCCGGGGTTCGTGAGCTCCCGAGAAACCCAGAAGTTCGGGACTTTTTATTTGTCCAGCCATTTATCCATCCTACGCTAATGTTTCGCCGGGAGGCACTGCGGACAGTGGGAGGATATTCAGAAGACAAAAGCTGTCGAAAATGTGAGGATTATGATCTGTTGCTTCGCCTCTATGAGTGTGGGTTCCATGGTGAAAATTTGCAGGAGAATTTGTTGGATTACACCATACCCAACACGGCAAAAGGCAGCCGGACGATGGGTGACCGATGGAATGAGGTCATCACGCGGTACAGGCGGTTTCAAAATCTTGGTTTGTTGCCAGGAGCATGGCCTTATGTGGTGAAGCCGATCCTGGTGGGTATTTTACCAGAAAAAATGCTAGCGCACCTGAAAAAGGCGGGCGCAGGAGGCTAAAATGGCGGCGCAACCACCGATTTTAACAATTGCTGTTCCCATTTATAATATGGAGCGATGGCTTGACAAAAATCTGACTGCATATTGTGATCCAGCACTGGCTGGGAGAGTTGAGGTTATTTGCCTCAATAATGCATCAACAGACAGTTCAAGCAAGATCATATCACGGTATGTTGAGGCATTTCCCCAAACTTTTACTAAAGTAAACCGTGACAGCCGCGGCTATGGAGGCTCCATCAATTATGCCATTCAGCGAGCGGCAGGAGCATATTTCCGAATCGTAGATGCTGATGACTGGGTAGATACAGGCGAGTTAATCAAAGAGGTAAATGTTTTAGAAACTTGTCATGCTGATATCGTACTCACTGATTATGAAATTGTAAATATGCGGACTGGAAAAATGACCCTGTGCAACGCAGGAAATAAGGGCGCAGAATACAATGTGGTTTTCCGCAGTTTTGACAGGCCACAGAAAACGCTGCCGAGCATTCACAGCACAACGTATTCCACTCAACTGTTGCGGAAAGCGCAGTTTCAGATGCAGGACGGGATTTTTTTTGTGGATGAAGAATATGTGGTCTTACCTTATTTAGCGGCTGAGAGTGTGATTTATTATCCGTTTGATGTTTATCGTTACCGAGTAGCAAATCCAGAGCAAAGTACATCGCCAAAAAATCGCGGAAAATATCAGGAGCACCGACTCAAAGTTCTCAAAAGGCTAATTACAGCGTACAAGAAAGCGGCTGAACGCAAGGCGAACCCATCCGCGTTGGCATATTGCTTTGAACGAATTAAGCGGGGTATTGGGGATCATTTTACTACTCTCTATATTTATGTAGATGACAAGCGGCAGAGCCGTAAGCTGGCAAAGGAATGGGCAATCTTTGTTCAGGAGCAAATACCTGAAGCATGGGTACTTGTAAAAAGAAAGGCGCATATTTTATCTTTAATAAATTGGATCGGAATTTCGATACGTCAGTATGAGAACCTTAAACGAGTGGCTTTAGGGAGACGGCAATGACAAATGGCAGAATTGCGGCAATTGTAGTCACATATAACCGTTGTTCTATTTTGAATCAATGCTTGAAGGCTTTGATAAAGCAGACGGTAAAATGCGATATTTTGGTAGTCGACAACCACTCCACGGACGAAACATCGTTAGTTGTTGCCGCATTACAGAACGAGGGGGTTCTGTATCAGGACACCGGAAAAAACCTGGGCGGTGCTGGGGGATTTAACTTTGGCATGCGTTGGGCTGTAGAATTGGACTACGATTACTTGTGGCTGATGGATGACGACACTATTCCGTCTCCAACTTCACTGGAAGAACTGTTAAATGCGGGTGAAATGCTGAATAACAATTATGGTTTTCTATCCAGCGGAGTGCTCTGGAAAGATGGGACAGATTGCCAGATGAACCGACCACGGGTAAAAGCACGATACTGCAAGGATCTCCAGTTTCTTCAAAAGGGAATCGTAGAGATTGAACAGGCTACTTTTGTCTCGTTTTTTTGCAAAAGTAAGATTATTAAAAAAGCTGGACTTCCAATTAAGGAGTTTTTTATCTGGGGTGACGATGTTGAATTTTCTAGGCGGATCGCGCTTCAAATGGGTTATCCCTGCTATTTGATTAGCTCCAGCGTGGTGATCCACGCGATGGAACAAAATTTAGGGTCCGATTTGTCTGTGGACATGCCAGATCGAATTTTACGATATGAATATGCTTATCGAAATGAAAACTATATCTACCGAAGGGAAGGAATAAAACGGTATTTTTACTGGCTGACTGGATGTGGAATGATGTTTATAAAGATTATACTTCATTCCAACCACAAAATTACTCGATGTGCAGTGATGATTCGCGGTATATTCAAAGGTTTTTTTTTTCGACCCCAAATTGAATACTGTGATTGATTTCTTTATAGATTGAACAAATTGATGAGGAGTAGACCCAAAATGAACTTTGACTACATTATTGTACAGGCGGGCGGAGAAGGCACCCGATTGCGCCCGCTTACTGAAAATCGTCCCAAAGCCCTGGTTTCAGTAAATAATTGCCCGATTATATTTCATCTGTTTAACCGATTCTCCGGCAAGAAGTTTATCATTATCGGAGACTACAAATTTGATGTGCTCAGTCAATACCTGGAGACTTTCGCATCAGAGAGCTATATACTGATACATTCGGAAGAAAAAGGAAATGTAAGCGGAATCAGTGCGGCTCTGAAGTATATCCCCGAGGGGAGTCCTTTTATGATTGTTTGGTCAGATATCCTCTTGTCGGAGGATTTTTGCCCAGAACAGCTCGAAAATGGCTGCTATGTTGGAATTACCAATCAATTCCCATGCAGCTGGAGTTTCCAAGATGGGATACTGGAGAAAAAATTGGTTCAAGAGAACGGCGTGGCTGGATGCTTCCTCTTTGACCGAAAAGAGCGGCTGTCGGATATTCCTTCTCGGGGAAGTTTTACCAAGTTTTTACAAGGACGGACATTGCCCTTGACTCCGATGAACATGGGAACGTCACGGGAAGTAGGAACATTAGAGGCCATTGCCAATGTGGATACTACAGAAAATCGGTGCCGTCCCTATAACCAAATCTTGATTGATGGCGAACAAGTCATCAAGAAGGGGTTGACCACTGAGGCGGAGAGGCTGATACAACGCGAGGTGGAGTGGTACCGAACGGTATATGCATTAGGGTTTAAGGGCATCCCTGAAATCCATTCATTGGCACCGCTTACAATGTCTCGGGTGCATGGTGAAAACATATTCAAAATAAAGGTGGATGATCAATACAAGAAGCGGGTTTTGGATAACCTGTTTGTCCGCCTCAATGAACTGCATCAGCTTAAGCACGGTTGCTTGAACTACTTTGATATGTATGAGGAATTCTATAGCAAAACTATGAAGCGGTTGCGCAGCATTCAAGATGTAATACCATTTTCTAGATGCAATGAAATACTGATAAATGGAGTACTATGCAAAAATGTGCTTTATCTGCCTGAATTTCTTCAAAGTACAATAAGCGGAATCATGGAGGAAAGCGAATTTGGCATTCTACATGGTGACTGCACGTTCACCAATACGTTGATCGATGAGAATTACGATATTTTCTTTATTGACGCACGGGGATATTTTGGCCATACACCGTTAATTGGGGATGTTTATTACGACTGGGCAAAAGTCTATTATTCGATTGACGGTGCGTTTGATCAGTTTAATGTAAAGCGATTTTCCCTGCACATTGGCAATCATGAAGTGACATATCAAATTTCTCCCAGCGGCTGGTCGCACTTGACACAGTATTTTTTGGACAAAATTCCTCACTGCAACGTGCGCAAAATCAAAGTGATACATGCCATTATATGGCTGTCCCTGGCCAGCCATTGCTGGGAGGACTATGATTCTCTTTGCTTGGCTTTTTACAATGGACTATATCTTTTGAATACTCTGGATAGCAAATAAAAGAAAGGCTTGTTAAATATGCAACTGACACTTTCGCCCCTGCGAAAAACGTGGATATTTGATTTTGATGGGACCCTGGTGGAGCATAACGGGTATAAAACTGGAAGAGACCGGTTGCTGCCGGGAGTTCGAGAATTTCTGTCAAGAATACCTGAGGATGACTATGTCATGATCCTGACGGCAAGAGAACGTGAAGCAGCTGAAAAAACCGAGTCTTTTTTGCAGGACGAAGGTATCCGCTATGATCAGATTTTTTATGAGATGCCAATGGGAGAACGTATTCTTTTCAATGACAGCAAGCCATCTGGGCTGAAGATGTGCTATTCCGTTGAACGGCAAAGAAACCAGGGATTATGCGATATCGGATTTGCTGTCGATCCCAATTTGTGAGGGGAGCTACTAAAAATGCAGTATGAGTTGAGCGCCTCAATGATGTGCGCAAATTATGCGAATTTGCAGCAGGAAGTTCAGATGCTTAATGAAGGTGGAATAGATTCCTATCATTTGGATGTCATGGACGGGCAATTTGTTGACAATTTTGGGATGGGATATCAGGATATGGAATTCATCCGCAGGGCAACAAGTAAAAAGTTAGAGGCACATTTGATGATCAATAACCCCCAGCGTTATTTCAGTATCCTCTCTAAAATTGGGCTGGATGTGGCCTATATTCATCCAGAATCGACGCATGTACCTGAGATAGCAATTGAAGAATTGCGTAAGCTTGGAATCATCCCAGGAATTGCAATTAATCCAGGAACTTCGATTGCTGCAATTGAAGAATTACTTAACATCGTGGACCGGGTTTTGGTGTTATGCGTGGTTCCAGGTCACGCAGGAAGAGAATTTGCCCCGTATGTCAGCAGGAAGATTGACAAACTTTTGTCCTTAAAAGACAAATACCAGTTCGATATATATTGGGACGGGGCTTGTACGCGCGAAAAGGTTTTGGAATATTCGGTCAAAGGGGTAAAAGGGTTTATTTTGGGTACTTCCCTGCTGTTTAACCGCAAAGAAACCTATACGGATATACTGAAAAAACTGCGCGGAGAAATATCGATGCGTATCTCAGAAGGTGAAGTAATATGCTGATGCAGTATTTGCTCCAAGCATGTCGGGGCAAGTTTCTTTGGGAGCGGCTAAAAAAGCAATACGGCCCCGGCAATTGGCCATCTCGTTATATTCTGTTTCCCAGTAAGGATGATATATATAACGCATGGGGATTATGCTATTTGACACGGTACTTGGAAAAAAATAATTTTGATAAAGTCATGGCGGTTGTAACAGATGAGGGTTTGAAGGAAGCATTGTCCAATATCAAGCATAACAATCTACACATTATATCGATCGAAAAGAAGCAGATGGACTGCCTCATCCGTTTATGTGCATTGGTGGATCTCAATACTGAGTGCACGATAGTTTCGGTGAAGGAACCCTATGATACGGGTGCAGAGCGGCTGCTTGGAAAAAAGGGCACCACGAAGAGAGACATCGTATGGTATGACATATATAAGATGTCGACACAACCAGAAGCAGTAAAACTCTCTGCCTTTGCTGAATGGATAGGTTTTGAGCAATATAGGGCCATTATCTATGCCGAATTGACAAAGGAGAAGGCAGGATGAAGTTTTGGAAGCGTCCGTTTATTGCCGGAGTGCTCCGGGGGATATATGGCTATTGCTTGTGCAAATATCTGCGGTTCCGATATGGCAATAACACACATATTTTTTTAGCCAGAGGGAAAACCGGAGATATATATTTGTACTTTCGTTTCTTAAATGCGTTTTTGAAAGGAAATGGGATAGAAAACTATATTTTAATTGGAGATTGTAACAATCTATCTGCGGTGAAGGCACTCTATCCCAATATTACGGGCCGTTGTATCGAGACATCTGAATGGATTGGGTTGGCACTGCAAACGGCATATTGTTTGTTTGGCGGTAAGACCCTTCGAATGGAGTTATCTTTAATGTGGGATGTGGACTTACCGGTCAATCGGTGCGTGGTAAGGCTGACAAACCGATTTAATTTTATCGATTCCTATTACTGGTTTCTATTTCATTTGGATCGAAGCAAAACGGCTGTCACGCCGGCACAATTCCGCAAAATGGATCCAGAACTGGAAAAGACGCTGTCAGGTCAAGGGTATATCCATGGGAAGACCGTGATTTTGTCCCCATACGCATATTGCGTAAGGCCGGTTTCACCTTTGTTCTGGCGGATGCTTGGGAAAGACTTGGAAAAACGCGGATATAAAGTTTTTGTTATGCTTGATGAAAAAACAGAAATAAACTGTTTCGGATTCCCCAGCGTTTTTTTTAAGTATCGTGACAGTGTCGCTGTTTTAGAATTCGCGGGGCATTTCATTGGCTTGCGCAGCGGATTCTGCGATATCATTTCCGGCGCTAAGTGTAATAAGGTGATCTTATATCCCACACTGCCGGAAGAATTTGATGGGTCGGTGCAGCGCGCTGATCTTGATTACAGCAGTCTAACGGCGATGGAGCTGGCCGATCCCAGCACGGTGACCGAATGCGTAGTCCCATTTGCAAGAAATGTTACCGACTGGAGGCCAGAAACAGAGGATTTCCCGATGCGTATGAAAGAAGATAAGCTGTTGATCAGGACGATTTCAGAAAAATTTCCAAGACTCGGGAAAAAGTGATGTGGTTCTAGTAAGATGAGTAATGTTCTGGCGGTAGTCGGGAAATGGGGTGATAAGGCATGACCGACTATCCCCAATGCGGCGTTTCTCGTTTTGAGATATTCCATTACTCTATTTAGGGTCTGCTGAAAAATCAGGCCAGGCTATCGAAATTTCTTTTTCATGAGCGAATGGAATAAACGGACGATTCCATACAAGATGCTTCCGAGAGCTAAGGACAGGTTCGGAATTGAAATAAATCTGGTTGACCATTGCAACTTGAACTGCCAGTGCTGCGATCATTTTTCACCGATTGCACCGCCGTACTATTTAGATCTCAAGTCATTCAAAAAAGATATCGATTGTATGGCGGAGTTGACGGATCGCGATATCGCGCGGATAACCCTTCTGGGGGGAGAGCCTCTTTTACACGAACAGTTGCTGGATTTTATGCAGGTAACCCGGGAGACTTTTCCTAAGGCGCTTGTAGTTCTGTTTACCAACGGCCTTTTGTTCAACCGGTGGGGGAAGAAGGGGTTGTGGGAAGCTGTAAAAAGGTACGACATACAGGTATGGGTCACAGTCTACCCGATTCAGATCGATTTTGAACCAACAAAGCAGATCCTGAGAGATCATGAGATTCCTTGCTTCGTTGGCGCCGGGCCACAGGATGGTCAAGGCGCCTGTGTATGGTTTCTCTCGGAAATTGGAGAACGAAGTTATCGAGGAGTCAAGCACTCTGTAAAACAACCGCTGGACATTTATGGAAACCAGGAGGCATACCGCTTTATTGCGTGTTACCAATTCAATGAAAGTATTGTGTTGCGCCATGGGCGGCTCTACACCTGTCCCGTTATCCCATATTCAAAGTTCTTCAATGAAAAGTTTCATATGAATTTGCCCGTTTGCCCTGAGGACTACATTGACATTTATGAGGCCAAGAGCTTTGATGAGATTGCGGAATATATGACTTTCCGCCCTCCCTTCTGTCGGCATTGTATGAACCAATGCAACGCCATATTGGAGTGGAAACAATCCGAGCATTCTGAGTTTGAGTGGATGTGACATAATCAACGTGGAAGGATTACATAGGCTATGGTTCTTAGGAAGGCAAAAGACATCCTGTTTCGACCGTTTCGCTTTTTGAGAGATCAAATGATTGCTTCGATAAAGAAAAAGGCGTTGGTTCGGGAAAGCGGTCGGGTTATTTTGGGAATGTTCCTATATCGAAGATTCCAAAAACGGTTCGGTACAAATACACACATTATATGTATCCGCGGCGCCACTGGGGACGTCTATCTTCAATTTTTGCTGTTGGATGAGTATCTGCGACAAACAGGCATCAAAGACTTTACGATAATAGGAGATGGCGGCGGTGTAATCCAGCTCGCCACGCTCTTTGGATTGTCAAATGTGGAATTCGTTCAGACGCGCGACTTGGAACGAATGGAGAAGTCGTATCTTTTTTTTGGCGGCCAATGGGACAACATCATAATCCCTTTCTGCTGGAGCAAGAATTTTTCAGCCATTAACCAATGCCGACTGAGAATGATGAATGAGTTCAACTTTATGGATACTTATTACTATTTCTCCTATGGTATAGAGCCTCCCGCTCAATATCGAATGCCAAACTTCCCCGAGATAAAGGAGCAGCAGATATTTGCGTGGGAATCACTGGGGATCATAAAAGGTAGGACGATCATTATTTCCCCGGATGCCAACTCGGTTACTGCGTTGCCGGTCTGGTTTTGGAATGGAATTATCAAGCAATTGCAGCAGCGTGGCTACACCGTGTTTATGAACTGCAATTATTTCACCTATTTCCGGGCTCAAAATCTTTTTCCCGCTTATATGGACTGTGTCCCGATGCTGGAATATGCAGGTTACTTTATTGGTGTCCGCAGTGGATTTTGCGATATCATCTCATCCGCAAAATGCAGAAAAGTAATTATCTATCCGGCCAAACAAAAAAAGCCGAATTACAGCTTTCATCGAACGGAGTTGGAGTTTAGCGGGCTGGAGGTAATGGACCTGTATCATGGGGATGACCTAACAGAAATTAGTACGCCGCTCATAAAAAACATCACGGATAGAGACCTGCGGCTTTCTGGGACAAAAGACTATTTCAATGCAATGGAATCTTTGCACAAACAAATTTTAGCAGTATTTGATTAGAACAAGCATGCTGAATGAAGGAATGCGAGGACTTTTGATCCTGTGAGCGCTGATAGGGTCGGCATTTGGATTTCCTGCCTGCGGTAAACTTTGCTTAGTTGAATGTAAAAAATTATTTCGGGAGATTTATTGACATTTTCAATTTTTGAGATAGGAGATTATAATATGGTGGTTTTGCAGACGATCGTTCATGAAACCATTTGGGGAGGAAAAAAACTGATGCCGTATTCCGGGAGCACATGCGAAAAGATAGGGCATCTCTATTCGGTCAACTGTAATGAAGGAGGGTCAAATCTGATCCTGAACGGTGCGTACGCAGGAGAGACGCTGAACGATTATTTCAATGCCGTCAAAAAACGTTTTGGATTGGAGGAATATGACTACTTCCCGTTGATCGTAGCATTGGTCGAGGCCTGCGACAATCTCAGTATTCAGGTCCATCCGGATGACGATGTTGCTCCAATTTTAGATTCCCGTATCAAATTGGGAAAAAACGAGTCATGGTATTTTATTGACCCTCCGGCGTCCGGTTTTATCTATAATGGCTGTCTATGCCGGGATATGGATGAATTGAAACAAAGCATTCTTTTCGGTCAAATGGAACGTGCAATGGGACGCCTGCCGGTCAAAAAAGGCGACTACACATATGTGGTAGCGGGAACGCTTCACGCGATGACGGCAGGTTCTCTCGTGTATGAGATTGAAGAAAATGCGGGCTGTACGTATCGTTTCTTTGACTTTGACCGAATCGACAAGGATGGGAAGAAGCGCCCCCTGCAAATCCCGGAAGCATTCTTTTCGATTCATTTGGAAAACAGATCTGATGTGACCCAGTATCATGGGACAGATCCGATTGATGAGCGGAGGTATATAACATGGCATTTTGACAAGGCTGAACGGTATGAAAACAAAAGTTCGACCCTGCAGGTATTCACTATACTAGACGGAATATGCGAGATCGACGGAATAGAGGCAACAAAAGGAATGTCTGTGATTCTCGAACCAGGTGAGAAACTTTGTATCGATCAAGTGGAGGCCATGGTGGCGCAACCGAAAAGGCTTTCATAGTGTACATCGGGTTGCAGGGAGGGTAGAAAGTTGGATATGGGCGAAAAATCTGCGTTGAAAAGGATACTGAAAAGTATATTGTTTGCGGCAATAGCGGGTATAACATGCAGACGTGGCGATTCACGGTCATGCGGGAACGAGAGCAGATTCAGAAGCTGAAAGAGGTCGTGGCCCGTGTAGCAAAAGAAAAACGAGTGATATTTCACGGATTCAATGATCCGACCACAGTGGTCTTGGTGTCTAATGACCGTCAAAACGCCGATGGTATCCAGGACAGCTCCTGCGCGGCGCAGAACATCATGCTGGCGGGCCACTCCTACGGGGTAGGCTCGGTATGGATCAACGCGCTGATGACCATCTGTGATGAGCCGGAGATCCGCGCCCTGCTGCAGGGGTATGGCATACCGGATACGCACATCGTCTGGGCGGCCATCGCTATGGGGTGGCCCGCCCAGCCGGGCAAGCTGCTGGCCAAAAAGCAGGATGTAATCAAATATCTTTGAACGAATGGAGGAATTCAACATGAAAAAGAAACTGCTATCCCCCGCGCTGGCCGTGGCATTATGCCTGAGCCTGATCATCCCGGCCTTCGCGGCCCAGACCTATACCCCCTCCTGGCTGGAGAAGGGCGTCACCCTGGAGGACACGCCGTACTTCTCGGCCCCCCTCACCGCCGTGAACAAGGACGGCAAATGGGGCTATACGGACCGTCTGGGCCGGATGGCCATCGCCCCGCAGTACGAGTACGCCCTGGCCTTCTCTGAGGAGCTGGCGGCGGTGGGCAAGGACGGAAAGTCCGGGTACATCAATACTGCCGGTCAGGTAGCCGTCCCCCTGCAATATGAGGACGCCTCCAGCTTCTCCGAGGGGCTGGCCGCCGTGTGCACGGGCGGCAAGTACGGCTTCATCGACAAGTCCGGCAAGCTGGTCATTCCAGCCCAGTACGAATACGTGTATCCCTTCAGCGGCAGCCTCGCCATGGTGAGCGCCAACAAGAAGTGGGGCTTCATCGACAAGACCGGCAAGACGGTGGTGGCCCCCCAGTACGACGGTACATACAACTTCACCGCGGAGGGGCTGGCCCTGGTCCACAAGAACGGGAAATGGGGCTTTATCGACAAGACCGGGAAGGAGATCATCGCCCTGCAATATGACCGGGCGGTGTCCTTCGCGGACGGGCTGGCCGCCGTGTGCAAAGGCGGCAAGTGGGGGTTCATCGACCAGACCGGCAAGGAGGCCGTCCCCCTCTCCTATGACACGGTGGGGGCCTTCTACGAGGGGCTGGCCCGGGTGTGCAAGGGCAATAAGTGGGGCTACATCGACAAAACCGGCAAAGAGGTGGTGTCCGCCCAGTACGAGGCCGCCTCCGGCTTTTCCGAGGGCCTGGCGGCGGTGAAGAAGGGCGGCAAATGGGGTTACATCGACAAGACCGGCAAAACCGTTGTCTCCCCCAAGTACGCCTACGCGGGCGGCTTCTCCGAGGGGTTGGCGGCGGTAAGCAGCGCCGGGAAGTATGGCTTCATCGACAGCACGGGCAAGGAAGCGGTGGCCCCGGCCTATGAGCAGGTCTCCGACTTCTCCCAGGGCCTGGCCGCGGTGAAAAAGGGCGGCAAGTGGGGCTTTGTGGACAAAACAGGCAAGGTGATCGTCCCACTGGAGTACGACCTGGTCACGGAATTCACCCAGGATACGGCTATCGTCCGGAAAAACGGCCAGTATGCCCTGATGAACGCCACTGTGGGCGGGTTCGCCGACGTGCTGATCGGCTCCCCCTATGCCAAGGCCATCGACTGGGCGGTGGAAAAGAAGATCACCAACGGCACCAGCCAGACCACGTTCTCTCCCGATGAGGAGTGCACCACTGCCCAGATCCTCACCTTCCTGTGGCGGGCCATGGGCGAGCCCGCGCCCGCTGGCTCGGCCAACCCCTTCAGCGATGTGAAAGATACGGATTACTTCTATAAGGCGGCGCTGTGGGCCAGGGAGAAGGGCCTGGTGTCCGGCAGCAAATTCGACCCCGATACGCCCTGCACCCGCGCCTCCACGGTGACCTACCTGTGGAAGCTGGCGGGCAGCCCGGCGGCCCAGGGGGCCGGGTTCTCCGACGTCCCGGCCAACGCTCCCTACGCTCAGGCCGTTGCCTGGGCTGTGGGAAAGGGCGTCACCAATGGGACGAGCCCCACCACCTTCTCCCCCGGCGACACCTGCACCCGGGGCCAGATCGCGACCTTCCTGTATCGTGACCTGGTGTGACGGCCTCCGATCCGTAAAAGCATTTGAAGCACACGCCGGACGCGGCGCGGCTGCATTGAAAGGAGGTGAGACCCATGGGCGAGAAGCGGGGATTCCCAAACCGTGCGGAGCTTCTGCGCTGCTTCCGGGTGCGCCCGCCCCCGGCGGGATGAGCGCACCCGCGGCAGGAAGCGGCCGCACATGAGACCAACAAAATGAATCAGTTAGGAGAAATGCCATTATGAAAAAGCAATTCATCGCCAAGCTGCTGGCGCTGGCCCTGGTCCTGTCCATGGTGCCCGCCACCATCCTGGCCGCCAGCGCCGCCGCTGGTGACAACAGCCGCGCCAGCGACAACGGCGCCAGCAACAGCGGCGCCAGCAACAGCGGCGGAAGCTACTATCAGGACACCACCGTCCGCGTGAACGAGCCCGTCTCCGCCGACGGCACCATCGAGGTCAAGGTCGTCAACGGCAAGGCCACCGTAGCCCTGAACGCCAAGGCCGTGGAGAGCCTGGCCGACCTGGCCAAGAACGGCGAGATCGCCCTGGAGATCAAGGCGGAGGGCGCCACCAAGGTGGACGTGTCCTTCCCCGCCAAGGCCCTGACCGAGGTGGCCAAGGAGACCGGCGCGGACCTGACCATCAAGAGCGATGTTGCGACCATCACCATCCCCAACGCGGTGCTGGCCAACGAGTTCTCCGTCTTCGGCAATGTGCGGGTGTCCGCCCAAGCCACTGGGAGCAGCGTGGGCTTCTCCATCCAGGCGGGCGGCAAGGCGCTGCAGAACATCAAGGGGCTCAAGGTCGAGTTCTGATCACTTCAAGTCCGCTCTCGGCGTACTCCGCTTGAGATGACCGACGGCGGCTCCAGCGGGAAGGAGGGGGCCAAGCCCCCTCCTTTTCCCAAATTCCCGGCACAGAATGGCGGGAATTTGGGAAAAGCGATCCCAGAAAGAGGCGATACTGAATGACACGGAAAGATAGACCTTCCACTCTGCGGCAGACCGCTTTCAACGGTGTGGGGACAGCTTTATCCATCGGGATATTTTTTCTGAGCGTATGCCTGTGCTCGGCGGCCACCGCCCGGTCGATGGCGGTCGTGTCGATCATGCTGACGTTGTCGTCCGCGTTCCTGTTTTACGGCCGTCTGCGCGACCGCATTGCCCCTCCTGTTATCGCGCTGGCGCTCGTGGTGCTGATGGACGCGATCAGCTGCGCCTATGCGTTGTCGGGGAAATTTGCCCTCTACGAATTTTTGAAGGTAGTGGTATCCTTCTGCATCGCCCTGATCCTTCTGGCCTTTATCGGGAAAGACCGCCCGGAGCGGAAGGTGTCCATCCTTTTAGAGGGCTGCGCCGCCATCGCGGGCCTGGTGAGCATCGATCTGCTCTCCACCCGGTGGGTCAGTACGCCGGTACTCACGGTGCTGGGCTGGTTTACCCCAGATTACACGGATCTGGAGGTGGTAGAAGAGGGCGTGCGGATGATCTCCATGTTCATGTATGCCAATCCCTTCGCGGCGTGCATGGGCATCGGCGTCCTTCTGGGGCTCGGGCTGACGGTCACCTGCGAAGATCGGAGGGCGCGAGTACCGCATTTGATCTGCCTGTCCTTCAGTTCCCTGGCTTTTGTGCTGGCCTTCAGCATGGGGGCCTGCGCCATGATCGTCCCGGCATTCCTGGCCCTTCTCGTGCTGACGAACAAGGAGCACCGGACAGGCCTGCTGATCCTGATGGCGGAGACGCTGGTGGTGACGCTGGCGTGTGCTTTCCCAATCTCCCTCACCTCCATGACGGCCTGGGATGGCGTCCGGCCCATCCCCCTGCTGTGCGCTGTGGGCGGCGCGGCCGCATTGTGCGCGCTGGACATACTGCTGGGCCAGCGCGCTGCGGACAAGCTGAAGGGGCATGAGCGGGCGGTGCTGTGCCTGCTTGCCGCCCTGCTGGCGGCGGCTGTGGCCTTTGCCATCGCCGCCGGCACGCTCACCACCACTGCGATCCTCCAGCCGGGGGAGACCCTGCGCCGCTCCATCTACCCGGAGCCTGGGGCTTACACTCTGACGGCGGAGGCAGATGGTGACCCCAATGTGGTCATCGAGAGCCAAAACCAGGAGAACACGATCATGCACACCTATTCCGAGCTGTACCGGGGGCCGCTCTCCCAGGCGGCGTTCACCGTTCCGGAGGACAGCCTGGTGGTATGGTTCAGATTCTCCGCAAATGAGGCAGCCACGCTGGATTCGGTGGAATACAGCGGAGAAAATGGATCGGGCACCGTCCCGCTGAAATACCGCCTGCTTCCCAGCTTCATCGCCAACCGCCTCCAGGGCTTGAAGGTGAATCAGAACGCCATCCAACGATTTGCGTTCTTTCGGGATGGGCTGGAATTGTTCCGGCGCAGCCCAGTTGTGGGCTTGGGTCTGGGCGCCTTTGCCAGCGCCGCGAACAGCGTGCAGTCCTTTTATTACTATACGAAATATACCCACAATCACTATATCCAGGTGCTGGCGGAGACAGGACTTGTGGGCCTGGTCCTGTTTTTGGGTCTGCTGGCGGTGTCGGCGGCCTGTGTATGGCGGGGGCGCAAAAAACCGCTGGCCCCCGCTTTGGGCGCGACGCTGCTGTTCCTGGCTCTTCATGGCGCGGTGGAGGGGATCTTTTCCTATTATGCCTCCATGCCTATGATCTTCGCCGTGTTCGCCGCCATCAGCCTGTGCTGCGGGGATACGCTTCCCCTGCCCGCGTGGATGGAGAGGCGCGCGGTGAAGAACGGCGTGGTGCTGGGCATCTGCGCCCTGCTGGCCCTGTTCGGCGTCCTGCTGGGCTGCAACATCGCGGCTTACAACATCGTGACAGATGCCTCCGACCTGGATCAGCTGGAGCAGGCGGCGGCGCTGGACCCCTTCGAGAAGGCAGACTATATGCTCACCTATGTGGTGCAGGTGACGGGGACGGAGCCGGACCCGGAGATCCGGGAAAAGGCGGACGGATATGCCCGGCGGCTGGGAAAGCTGGAGTCCAACAGCATCCCCTACTACCTCGCCGAGTATTACCTGGACTCCGGCCGGGTGACACAGGGACTGGAGCAGGCGGAGCGGTATGTGTCCTATGTCGCCTCTGACCTGATCGCGTGGCAGAACACCTTCGCCCTGCTGGAGCAGTACGAACAGGACACAGAGGAGTACCAGGCGGGAGTCCGCCATATCGCGGAGCTGCTGGACCAGTGGAACGAGGAGAACATGGGCAGCATCGAGCTGGACGAGCAGTCCCGGGCCTTTGTGGAACGAATGGGTGGATAAAAACTGTTTAAGAGAGAGATGGCATGATAAAGGAAAACCAACGGCTGCTGAACCGGCTGCACGTGCTCAGCGATGGGGCCATTTTGTACCTGTCCCTGCCAGTCGCTTTCTGGGTACGCTTCTATCTTTTCCCCAACGGCATCATCACGGTGCCGCTGCCCCGGTATCTGGCGCTGGGGACGATCTTGACCGCTGTCCAGCTCTTCGCCTACGCCGCCTTCGGGCTGTACCAGTCCCATCGCGGCATCCGTCTGCGCAAGGAGCTGGAGCGGCTGTGGCTGGCGGGGGCGCTGGTGATGGGGGCGCTGCTCAGCTTCCTGTTCGTCCAGCATTACATCGACTTCTCCCGGCTGGCGCTGGTGATCTGGTTCTTCCTCAGCGGCGGGATACTGAGCTGTAAGCGGGTGGTGCTGCGCCGGGGCCTGCGATATTTCCGGCAAAAAGGCTATAACCAGAAGCATATCCTCCTCATCGGCGGCGGGGAGATGGCCCGGACCTACTGGGAGACGGTGCGGGGGGACCGGGAGCTGGGCTACACGGTCATGGGCTATGTGTCCTTCCATCCTGAGAAAGGTCTGGAATCGCTGAAGTGGCTGGGCGGCTATGAGAAGCTGGATCGGATATTGGACAAAGGACATCCGGACGAGGCGGTGTGCGCCATCGGGGCGGAGGACTATGGGCGGATGGCGGAGATCATCGAAGCCTGTGAAAAGTCGGGGACGAAGCTGTCCATCATTCCCTTTTACGCCAAATACATGCCCTCCAACCCGCAATTTGACGAGCTGGAGGGCATCCCCTTGCTGAATTTCCGGCGCATCCCCCTGGACAACTGGGCCAACGCCTTCTGCAAGCGGGCCATGGATATCGTGGGTTCGCTGGTGCTGATCCTTCTGACCGCGCCGGTGATGCTGGCCTGCGCCATCGGGGTAAAGCTGTCCTCGCCGGGGCCGGTGCTGTTCAAGCAGGAGCGGATCGGGCGGAACAAAAAACCCTTCTACATGTACAAATTCCGCTCCATGCGGGTGAATGGTGCGCAGAGCACCGCGTGGAGTACCGATCACGACGACCGAAAGACGAAATTTGGGGCGTTCATGCGCAAGTGTTCCCTGGACGAGCTGCCCCAGTTTCTCAACGTGCTGAAGGGGGACATGAGCCTGGTGGGTCCCAGGCCGGAGATCCCCTACTACGTGGAAAAGTTCAAAGAGGACGTGCCGCTGTACATGGTGAAGCACCAGGTGCGGCCCGGTATCACCGGCTGGGCTCAGGTAAACGGCCTGCGGGGGGACACCTCCATCAAGGCCCGGGTGGAGCACGATGTGTACTACATCGAGCACTGGAGCCTGCTGTTCGACATCGAGATCCTGCTGGCCACGGTGTTCCGGGGAAAGTTTGTGAACAGCGAGGCGCTGAACTGAGGGGAGGGACGATCATGGGCGGAAAAGTGCTGTTCACCGCGTCGACCTGCTCCCACATCGTGAATTTTCACCTGCCCTACCTGCGGAAGTTCCGGGAGGAGGGGTGGACGGTCCACGTGGCCTGCGGGGGTGCTCCCATGCCCATCCCGGATGTGGAGCGGGTGATCGATCTCCCTTTTGAGAAATCCATGTGGTCTCCGAATAATCTCAAGGCGGCCATCCGTCTCAGCGATGAGATGCGGCGGGAATGTTACGACCTGATCGTCACCCACACGTCGCTGGCGGCGTTTTTCACCCGGCTGGCCCTGTGGGGGCTGGAGGAGCGGCCACGGGTGGCCAACATGGTCCACGGCTACCTGTTTGATGATGAGACGCCCTGGCTGAAACGGAATCTGCTGCTGGGGGCGGAACGGTGGATGGCGGGGGATACAGATTTGGTGCTCACCATGAACCGCTGGGACTATGAGACGGCGAAAAAATATCAGCTGGGGCGGAGGGTGGCGAACGTCCCCGGCGTGGGCGTGGATCTTTCCCGGTTCGACGGGGTGCTTCCGGATAGCCGCCGGAGGCTGAGAAAAGAGCTGGGTATCCCGGAGAACGCTTTTGTCCTCATATACGCGGCGGAATTTTCAAAGCGGAAAAGTCAAAACGTTATTATCCGGGCCTTGAAGCGGTTGCCGGGACGGGTCTTGCTGATACTGGCCGGGGAGGGCGCGCTGCGGGAGGAGTGCCAAAAGCTGGCCCGAGGGCTGGGGCTGGAGGAGCGGGTGCTGTTCCCAGGCCAGGTCCGGGACATCCCAGCCTGGTACGCCATGGCGGACGCGGCAGTGTCCGCCAGCCGGAGCGAGGGCCTGCCCTTCAACGTCATGGAGGCCATGTACGCGGGACTGCCGGTGGTGGCCAGCCAGGTGAAGGGGCACACCGACCTCATCACGGACGGAGTGACGGGACTGCTGTACCCCTATGGGGATGACAGGGCCTGCGCGGAGCAGATCCTGCGGCTGACAACATCGGTGAAGTTGCGGAGGGAGCTGGCTCAGAACGCAAAAGCGGACGTGGAACGGTATGGCCTGGATCGGGTGCTGCCCGTGGTGTGGGGGCGGTACTCCAAGCTGTACGCGGCCAGCCGGCATGTGGTTCGGCAATAAAAGAAAGGACCCCAGATTGTGGGGGAGGAGGAGTGAGGCATGGAACAGAAACAGAAGCGGGCCGCTATCTCAGCTCTGGCGTTTTTTATCCCCGGCCTGGTCATGCTGTGGATCTATGTGTCCCTGGGTTACGCGCCTTGGGGGGACAAAACTGTCTTGATGGTGGATATGTCCAGTCAATACGTGGACTTTTTCTGTGCCTTAAAAAGTGGGGACTTGTTTTTCTCCTGGGCTAAAGCGCTGGGCTCTGGGTATATCGGAGTATTTTCTTACTATGTGTCCAGCCCCCTGTCTTTTCTCACCCTGCTGGTGCCCAATGAGTACATGCCGGTGGGGCTGATGTTTCTGACTGTTCTAAAGATCGCTTTGGCAGGGTTGTCGTTTGCGGTGTTTGCCCAACGGCGGTTTCCAGACAGCGGAATAACAGCCCTTGTGTGCGCGGTGTGCTATGCGCTGATGTCCTACAATGCCGCCTACTCCATGTGCATCATGTGGCTGGACGGAGTGATCTGGCTGCCCCTTATCCTGTTGGCGATAGAACGGATCCTGGCGGGCCGGGGCGCGGGCCCCTATATCGCGGCGCTGACAATGTGCTTTCTTTCCACCTGGTATATCTCCTATATGATCGGGATTTTCTGCGCAATGTATCTGTGCATGAGGCTGGTATCATCAAAGCCGGTCAAAGGGGAAATGGGACATATTCTGGCCCGTTTTCTGGGCGGCGCGGCCTGCGCCCTGGGGCTGACGGCGTGGATGTGGCTGCCCACGCTGCTGACCATGCTTCAGGGCAAACTCAACGGAACAAATTTCTCGGCCGCTTATAACAGCCCCCTGCTTTGCAACCCTGTCCTGCTGGTAGGACAGTTTCTGCCGGGGCGATACAGCGGTGTTGAAAACAACGCCCTGCCCTATGTATTTTGCGGCACGGCAGTCATGGTGCTTGCTCTGATCCACTTTTCCTTTTGGGATCCCTATGGACGGGAAAAATTGGCGGAGCGGGCCGTTTTGGCGCTTTTGGCCCTGTCCATGATCCTGTCTCCACTGGACAAAGTGTGGCACCTGTTTCAGCGGCCTAACTGGTTTCCATACCGATATTCTTTCTTGTTCTCCTTCTTTCTCCTCTACTTGGCCGTACAGGCGATGACAAATGCATTGGCCGCGCTCCGCGGGAAGCGCGGCCCGCGAATCACGCGGAGCGCGGGCCTCCTCCTTGCGGTCTTTGCGGTGGTGGACATGGGGCTGAACGCAAAGGGGCTTATCAACGATCTTCAAGAACGCTATGGCTCCAATTCCTATCAAGCTTATCAGGATCACTATACCTCCAACGCGGAGTTAGCCGCCGCGGCGGAGGCTGACGCCGGGGGCGGCTTCTACCGTATAGGCGCCGTTGAGGATCGGGGGTTCAATACCCCTCTGGCCTTTGGGTATCCGGGTATTACGCATTACAGCAGCTTTTACAATTATGACGTCAACTGCCTTCTCAAGCTCTTGGGGCTGTCCCAGGATTGGTACTGGTGTTACTATAGAGGCTCCACTCCCGCCACAGACGCGCTGCTGAATGTGGAATATGTCATCAGCCGGAGGGAAATGCCCGGATACCAGCGGATCGCGGAGGCGGGAGGCCTGGCCCTGTGGAAAGATCCAGGCACGCTTCCTCTCGCGTTTTTGTCGGAGGGGGATACCGCTGCCGCGCTGGAGGGAGCAGATCCATTCGAGCGGCTGAACTGCTTGTATTCGGATCTGCTGGGAGATCAAACGGAACTGTTTGCTCCCGCGTCCGGCCAGGTGGCTGCATCGGATCGTGAGCAAAGCGTTTTCCAGCTTATCGGCACAGGCAAGCCGGTCTATATCTGTTTGTCCAGCGGCGGATTTCAGGCAGTGGCAGTGAATGATGCTTGGAGCGCAGAATTGAGAAGGGATGAGACCAGCTGTGTGTACTGTCTGGGTGCTCCCCGCGAGGGAGAGATTTGGACGGTTACGGTCCGTCACTCCCCCGGCTGGTTCGGAGAACTGTGGGAGTGCGATCTGGACTCGGTCCGCGCCGCCGTGGACCGGCTGAGTAAAGCGGAGATCGTGTCGATTGACCGCAGCGGTCAGGTGCTCTTGAACGCTTCGGTGAATGAAGGACAGACCCTGGTGACAACGATTCCCGCCGAAACGGGTTGGGCCGCCTATGTGGATGGAGCACGGGCGGAAGCAGGGACTTGGCTGAGTGCGTTCCTTTCCCTGAAGCTGCCGGCGGGGGAACATACTGTGGAATTTCGATACACCGCGCCTGGGTCGATTCCAGGCATGGCGCTGGGCGCGGCATCCGCGCTGGGGCTGGTACTGGCGATGGTCCGATCCAGGCACAGGCGGCGGATTGAAGTATAAACGGCCAAGCAGATCAAGGTAGATTGCAGCGTCCGGCAAAGAGGAGGTGCCTTGTATAAAAAGGCGCCTCCTCTTTTTGTTCTGTAGCGTTTCCAGTTTCTGGTGAGGACCTTGACGGACACCTTGACGAGGAGCGTGGTCTGGCATGAAAGGAAAGCTGATCTCCATGTGTCCCACAGCGCTGTTTTTGGGGGCTGCCCTCGCCCTGGTCAGTTGGCGTGTCCCTATGCCGGTGACCGAACTGAAAGTGTTTTTCAACTGCCCTGGACGGCCCGCCTACTATGTCTGTCCCCGGTGCGGAATCACGATGGAGCGTGAGTTTATGTCCTTCTGTGATCGCTGCGGCCAGCGGCTGAGTTGGCGAAGCTGCCGGACCGCGAAAATCATTTACTGCTGTCCATATTCCAAGCCTAACGCCATGGCTGCAAAGTAATTGCCCCAGCAGCCTTATGTGATAAAACCTAACTGTCCTTCCTACACAGCCAGGACCGCGGTCAAGCGCGCTCCTGGCTGTTCTTTTTCCCTGCCCCGCTGCCGGAGTCCTCCGAAAAATCTGAACTTGGCTCCTGCCCATCTGCAGATTTTCGGAGGTATAAAAATGCTTAAGACGGCAATGTCCAAAAATTTTTCCAACTTTTTTTGCAATCACCAAGTGAGGCTTGGTGTATCCCTGTTAGGATTATCGATAGGGCTAAGAAGGAAGGGGGTGAGCACATGGGTGTATACGAGCGCCGTCTGATGATATTGGAAATGTTATCTGTTACAAAGCGGATCACATACCATCATTTGGCACAAGAACTCGGCGTTTCTGTGGAAACTATCCGCATGGACGTTTTAGCACTTATGTGCATCTATCCCATTGAAGTCGTCCGCGGCTGTAACGGTGGCGTCAAATTGGCGGAAGGCTACCCTTCGCGCCGTAAAGTGCTGAGTGAAAAGCAATCTGCGCTGCTTGTGCAATTGAGGACGCAGCTTACGGGCGAGGACCTTCAAATGCTGGATAATATCATCCTTCAATTTACTGCCCGCTAAGCAGATCTCCCCGCACTTTGAAAAACAACGGGACATGCTCCCGTTCATAGTCAATATGTAAGTGTGCGTCCCACGCAGGTCACCCAATCGCCAAGACTGCCTGCGGGCCAGGGCCGGAGGAAAGGAGGTGAATC
>CAJTTS010000045.1 GCA_910579155.1 uncultured Oscillospiraceae bacterium
AGCAGAAGATGGTGGATACCGGCGGACGCGTCAGCCGCTTCAACAAGAAGTTCGGTTTGGGCTAAAACCTGTCAGTTCAAAGACCCGTTGCAAGCAATTGCGGCGGGTCTTTCTCTTTCTCGCCCCGCTTGCATATACTAACGTATCAAAACAGGAGGTATTCCGCCATGTTTCAAAAAGTCGATCCCAAAACCCTGGACCTCAACCCCTTTGCCGCCATCGGCAGTCAGTGGATGCTCATTACCGCCGGAACGCCGGACCACTGCAACACCATGACCGCCTCCTGGGGCGGGCTGGGGGTGCTGTGGGGCGCGCCCATGGCTACGGCCTATATCCGCCCCCAGCGGTACACCAAGGAGTTTGTGGATGGGAACGAGTATTTCACCCTGTCTTTCTTCCCGGAACAATACCGTCCCCAGTTGAGCCTGTGCGGCGCTAAAAGCGGGCGGGACATGGACAAGGTAAAGGAGTGCGGCTTTACCGTGGCCGCCGGGGCCGGGAACGCCCCCTATTTTGAGCAGGCGGAGCTGGTGCTGGTGTGCCGCAAGCGGATGGCCGTGCCCATGGACCCCGCCCTCATGCCGGAGGATGTGAAGGAGAAGTGGTATCCCAACAGCGACTGGCACACCATGTACTGGGGGGAGATCGTGGAGGCGTTGAAAAAAGTATAAGGCACGGAAGGACAAGGGGGCAATCGGCCTGATGGATATCAAGCATTTTTACGTGGAAAAGGGACAGGGCGATCCGCTGATCCTGCTCCACGGCAACGGGGAAAGCTGCGCATACTTTCAGCGCCAGATGGACGCGTTTTCGGCCCGGTATCATGTGTACGCCCTGGACACCAGGGGACACGGCAAAACCCCAAGGGGCGAACGCCCGTTTACCATACGCCAGTTCGCGGAGGATCTGCTGGGGTTTCTGGACGAGCATCAAATCCCCAAAACCCATCTGCTGGGGTTTTCCGACGGCGGCAATATCGCCATGGTGTTTGCCATGCGCCATCCGCAGCGGGTGGGCCGGCTGATTCTGAACGGTGCCAATCTGGACGCAGGGGGCGTGAAGCGCACGGTGCAGCTGCCCATTGAAATCGGCTACCGAATTGCACGGAAATTTTCGGGAAAAAGTGACCGGGCCAGATTCAATGCCGAACTGCTTGGCCTTATGGTGAGCGACCCCAATGTGCGCCCGGAGGAGCTGTCCAAAATCACGGCAAAAACGCTGGTGATTGCCGGGACAAAGGATATGATCAAAGCGGAGCATACCAGGCTCATCGCCCAAAGCATACCCGGGGCGGAGCTCACCTTCCTGCCGGGAGATCATTTTATCGCCGGCAAAAACCCGAAGGCATTCAACCAAAGAGTTTTGGAATTTTTAACCAAATAAAGAGGAAGCTATGTTTGAAAAAACCGAAGTGAAAGAGATCAACCGGGCCGTGCTGGCGGGCCTGAACGCCCCCTGTCTCAGCCGGGAGGAAAACGCCACGGAGGAGTCCCTGGACGAGCTGGCCGCCCTGCTGGACACGGCGGGAGGCGAGTGCCTGGCCACGGTGCTGCAAAACAAGTCCTCCCCCGACCCGCGCACCTTCATCGGCGAGGGTAAGACGGAGGAGGTCAGGGAGCTGGTGGAGCGCCTGGGGGCGGACATCGTCATCTTCGACAACCCCCTGTCCCCCTCTCAGCAGCGGGTGCTCACCGAGGAACTGGGGGTGACGGTGATGGACCGCTCCGCCCTGATCCTGGACATCTTCGCCAAGCGGGCGCGGACCAGCGAGGGGCGGCTTCAGGTGGCGCTGGCCCAGTACAAGTACCTGCTGCCCCGGCTGACGGGCATGTGGAAGCACCTGGAGCGCCAGGAGGGCGCCATCGGCACCCGGGGCCCAGGCGAGACGCAGATTGAATCCGACCGGCGGCTCATCCGCCGGAAGATCGACAAGCTGGAGGATGAACTGAAGGAGGTTCGCCGGGTGCGGGCTACCCAGCGGGAGCGGCGGGAAAAGAACGAGGTCCCGGTGGTAGCCATCGTGGGCTACACCAACGCGGGCAAGTCCACCCTGCTCAACGCCCTCACCGGGGCGGATATCCCCGCCAACGACCGGCTGTTTGACACCCTGGACACCACCACCCGTATGCTGGAGATTTCCGACACCTGTACGGTGCTCGTCTCGGACACCGTGGGCTTCATCTCCAAGCTGCCCCACCAGTTGGTGGACGCCTTCAAGGCCACCCTGGAGGAGCTCGCCTTCGCCGATTTGCTCCTCCATGTCATCGATGCCTCCGACCCCAATTGGCGGGAGCAGGCGGAGGTGGTGGACCGCCTCATCCAGGAGCTGGGGGCCGCCGAGACGCCCCGGCTGGAGGTGTTCAACAAGTGCGACAGGTTCGTGGGAGACATCCTTCCCCACGGGGCGGACATGGTTTCCATCTCCGCCAAGACTCGCGCAGGGCTGGACGGCCTGCTGTCCGCCATCGAAAAGCGGCTGGACGCCGGAGTGCGCCGGGTGGAACTCCGCCTGCCCTACGACAAGGGCGGTATCCTGGACCAGCTTTACCGGGAAGCCAAGGTGGAACAGGTAGACTACGGCGAAACCATCGAGGTCACCGCCGTGTGCGCCCCTAAGACCCTGGGACGGCTGGGGGAATATCTGGTGGAGCGCTGAACAGGGGAGAAAAGAGCCGAAGGCCGGCACTTTGTAAAAAAGTGTCGGCCTTCGGCTAACTTGTAAAAACTCCGGGGATTTAAATAAATAATTCGTTTTCTTTTCTGGTGGAACAGGCTTTTTTCAGCGCCAAAGCTGCGGCGGTAACCATGGCTTGATTTACGTGGCGGGCGGATTGCGGGCATTTTACCACACAGCGCATACATGAAATGCACTTTTTGCTGTCTGCAACTTTCAAGTTTTCCGGGCTTATCGCCTTTGCGGGACACTGTTCGGCACAAAGGCCGCAGCTTGTGCAGTCGCCGTTTGCTTTCGGCACCAAACCGGCTCCGGACGCTTTTTTATAGGGGCGGTTTCCCGGTACTTGCGGCGTTGTAAGCTGGGCGAGGCCGCCGTTTATTTTATCTAAAATTTTTTGGGAAAAATAGGTTAACTCGCTTTCATCTTTTGCGTCGGGCCTGCCTGTCGCATACTGATGGATGATAGAATGCTCCGCGATGGCGGCAATAGCGGCGATGACCTTAAAACCGCCCTTTTCCGCAATGTCGTTCAATTCAACCAGGGTATCTTCGTACGCCCGGTTGCCATACACGCAGACCAGGACGCACGGAGTCTGGTTTCCGTGGATATTTGAAATCCTTTGAGCGGCCAGACCGGGAACCCGTCCCCCATAGGAGGGAATGGCAATGATCGCAAGATCTCCTTTTCCCAAGCTAAGGAACGAACCGGCGGTTTGCGCGTTGGATAAGTCAATTTTATGGACGGGCATCCCCCAGGATCTGGTGATGAGTTCCGCGACTTGGGCAGTTCCTCCGGTGGGGCTAAAGGTAATTTGTGTGACGTTCATGGTTGACCTCCTGTAATTTTTAAATTTACATCATTATAGCAAGTGCAAAGTATAATGTCAAGATTTACAGCGACATTCAAATATGGTACACTTGAGCTATAAAAGGAGGAGCGATATGCATATCAGCACAAAATGCTCTGTTGCCATCCATTGCCTGATTTTTATTTATGAATATGGGGAGAAACGGAAGGTAACCAGTGACCTTTTATCATTATCGACCGGAACCAATTCGGTCACGATCCGAACGATTATCAGTGGCCTCAAAAAAGACGGGATCATATCTGTGAGGCCTGGGACAGGGGGCGCAACGCTGGACTGCCCGCTAAGCGAAGTCACCTTATACCGCGTATGCAAGGCGATCGAACCGGACTTTGCTTCTAAACTCATCGGCGTACACCCGTTACCTTCGCCATTATGCCCTGTGGGAAAAAATATTTATGACGTATTGGGCTGTTCTTATCAGAAAATTGGGAAAGACTTATGTGAAAGTCTGAAAAGCATTACATTAGAAAATATTCTTTTTGATTACCACCGCATTTTGCAAAAGCCCAATTAAATTTTAACTTGAGAGGGAGCTTGATAATGCTGAGGCAATCGCGCGAGCGCCATTGCCTCCAGATATTGGTGCGCTTTCTTGCGTAGCGCACCCGATGTGGGCTTCCTTTTTCCGCTTTAGTGTGATATAATGGGCAAAATATGAGACAGAGAGGGAACGACTATGAAAATCGTGGTCAAAGTGGGCACTTCCACCCTGGCCCACTCCACCGGGCGGCTGAACATCCGCCGGGTGGAGGAGCTGGTGAAGGTATTGTCCGACTTGAAAAACGCGGGGCATCAGCTTATCCTGGTATCCTCCGGGGCCATCGGCATGGGGGTGGGCAAGCTGAACCTCCCCGGCCGCCCGGCGGATATGCCCACCAAGCAGGCCGCCGCCGCCGTGGGCCAGTGCGAGCTGATGTATACCTACGACAAGCTGTTCGCAGGCTATAATCACACTGTAGCCCAGCTTTTGCTGACGGCGGAGGATGTGAACTTCCCCCGGCGGCGGCAGAACTTCGTCAACGCCATGGACCGCCTGCTGGAGCTCAACGCCCTGCCCATCGTCAATGAGAACGACGCGGTGGCCACCGACGAGGTGGGCGTGTCCACCACCATCGGGGAAAACGACACCCTGTCCGCCATTGTGGCGGAGTGCGTGGGGGCGGACCTGCTCATTTTGCTCAGCGACATTGACGGGCTTTACACCGCCGACCCCAGGAAGGATGCGGACGCCGTCCTCATCCCCGAGGTGCGGGAGATCACCCGGTCGCTGAAAACCCTGGCAGGGGCTCCGGGCTCCGCCCTGGGCACCGGGGGGATGGCCACCAAATTGAAAGCGGCGGAGATTGTCATGGCCTGCGGCTGCGACATGGTCATTGCCAACGGACAGAAGCCTGAGCATTTGTACGGTATTGTTGCGGGGAAGCACACCGGCACCCGCTTTATTGGAAGGAGAGAGGGCCAGTGACAACATTAGAGTTGCTCCAACATGCGAAAAACGCCAAGCGCGCCATGGCGCTGGCCACCTCCGACATAAAAAATACTGCCCTGGTGGCCATGGCCATGGCGCTGGAGAAGCGCGCCCCGTCCATTCTGACCGCCAACGCAACGGATATGGAGGCGGCCAGGGGCACTGTGTCCGACGTGATGCTGGACCGCCTGGCCCTCAGCCCTGAGCGCATCGCCGACATGGCGGACGGCGTGCGGAAGGTGGCGGCGCTGCCCGATCCGGTGGGACTGGTGCTCCGCCGGGAGGAGCAGCCCAATGGGCTGGTCATTGAAAGGACCGCCATACCCATGGGTGTGGTGGCCATCATCTATGAGAGCCGCCCCAACGTCACCTCCGACGCGGCGGCGCTGGCGCTGAAGGCGGGCTCCGCCTGCGTGCTGCGCTGCGGCAAGGAGGCCCACCGCTCCGCCGCCGCCATTGTGGACGCGCTGCGGCAGGGGCTGGCCGCCGCCGGGCTGCCCCAGGACGCGCTGGGCCTGGTGGAGGACACCACCCGGCAGTCCGCCAACGAACTGATGACCGCCAGTGGACTGGTTGACCTGCTGATCCCCCGGGGGGGTGCGGGGCTGATCCGGGCCTGTGTGGACAATGCCACCGTCCCGGTGATCGAGACGGGGACCGGCATCTGCCACGTCTACGTGGACAAGGACGCGGACCTGAATATGGCGCTCAGCATCGTAGAGAACGCCAAGTGCTCCCGGCCCAGCGTGTGCAACGCCGCCGAGGTGTGCCTGGTGCATCGGGACTTTGCCGGGGTGTTCCTGCCCCGGCTGAAGGACCTCTTGGTGGACCAGCGGGCCATCCGGGGCATGGCCCCGGTGGAACTGCGGCTGGACGAGCGGGCTGCGGCCATCATCGACGGCGTTCCCGCCGGGCCGGAGGACTTCGACACCGAGTTTTTGGACTATATCCTGGCGGTCAAGGTGGTGGACGGCGTGGACGAGGCCGCCACCCACATCGCCGCCCACTCCACCGGCCACTCCGAGGCCATTGTCACCGCAAATGAGGACGCCGCCCGCCGTTTCACTGCCATGGTGGACTCCGCCGCCGTGTATTGGAATGCCTCCACCCGGTTCACAGATGGAGGCGTGTTCGGCCTGGGGTGCGAGATGGGCATCTCCACCCAGCGGCTCCACGCCCGGGGACCCATGGGCCTGGCGGAGCTGTGCAGTTACAAATATGTTGTCAAGGGAACGGGGCAGGTGCGGTAACGCGGTTCAGGGAGGGCTTCCCGGCTGAGAGGAGCGGTCCCCGTTCTGTTTGGGAGGTGGCTGAAGCGGAAACGCAGCATGGGGAGGGACTGTACCCTTTCTTCCGGAGCGGGCAGCCGTCCCTAAAAAGAAAGGGCACTGGCCCTCTTGGCACACGTGATCTACACCGGAATCGTCAAAAACGTCCTTACTGCGCCGCTGAGATCGGCAAACAGCGCGGCCATGGGCGGGAAGAAAGTAAACCACACGATCAGCGCCCCCAGCAGGGCGGCGAGCCCCACCGCCGCCTTGTCCGTCCCCGGCCACTCGCACAGCGGCCACAGCATTCGAGGCAGCAGGAACCCCACCGCCAGCAGCACGAAGTACAGCGCCAGGTCCATGTACAGGCTCTCACCCCGGAGGGTGATGTGGTAGAGATACCCCGCCGTCAACATGGCGGCGCAAACTATCACGATACTCAGCAGCCAGGGTGTGCGGCCGGCGCCGTTTCCTCCCCGCCCCATCAGCAGGGAGACGGCCAGCAGGGGAAAGTACAGCAGCTTTACGTGCTCCCAGACGCTCTCCCGGATCGGGGAGATCAGCGCCAGCGCCGGGTTGGGAAACCAGTGGAACAGAAAGTGGAGTACGATTCCTGCCGCTGCGGCAGTCAAATAGGACAGGATTAGCTTTTTGGTCGATTTTTCCATAGTCACACCTCGCTTTTGATACAAGGTATGAGGCTGACAGGGCAGACTATGTTTGAAATTGTCCCTTTTTTTCTGCGGAGTTTGTCGAATTTTGTCCAAATTTAACCAGAAAATCCGGCGTTTTCCAGGATTAAAAGCGGAATGCCTTGCGGCTTAATATCCCCGCTCCCGGGCCCTGTCAAACCCGCCTTACTTTGCCACGGTGAAAATCCGTTTCTGACGCCATATTAACAAAGCGGGCGTTGGGGCGTTTGCGGAGCATATTTCCGCAGCCGCCCGGATACCTGCCAGTTTCAAGAAGGCGGTGAATGGATTTGAATGAAGAAGCCAGACCATTTATGGGGGCGGCGGTCCTGCGGGGGCTGGGATTGCTGCTGGCGGCGATGCTGACCATGTGGCCCGCCACGGCCTGGGCCAGTGCGCCCGCGGTGATCCCGGTGGGCAGGGCGGTGGGCATCAAGCTCTTTTCCGACGGCGTGGTGGTGGTGGGCACCTCCGATATCGCCACCGAAGAGGGCAACGTGAACCCGGCCAAAGACTGCGGCCTGAAAGAGGGTGACATCATCACCCACATCAATGCCACCGAGGTGGACACCATTGAAGAGGTCTCCGCCCTGCTCCAGGAGCTGGAGGGGGAGACCATGAGCATCCGGGCCATCCGGGACGACAAGCAGGTGCAGCTCACCGCCACGGCGGCGCTGTGTTCCGCCGACGGGGCCTATAAGCTGGGGGCGTGGATCCGGGATTCCATGGCGGGCATTGGCACAGTGACCTTCTACTGCCCTGACACCGGGGCCTTCGGCGCGCTGGGCCACGGCATCAACGACGTGGATACCGCCCTGCTCATGCCCTTGGAGAGCGGTTCCATCCTGCCCGCCAGCGTGGCGGGGGTGGAGAAAGGCGTGAAGGGGGACCCCGGACAGCTCAAGGGCGTCTTTGACACCAGTTCCACCCTGGGCCTGCTCCACGCTAACACCAGCGGCGGCGTGTTCGGCGTGATGGCGGACAGCGGCTGGGTGGAGGGCACACCGGTTGAGGTGGCGCAACGGGACGAGGTGGAGGCTGGAGACGCCTCCATCCTGTGCAACATCGACCAAGACCAGGTGGAGGAGTATGCCGTGCGGATCGAGAAGGTGTTCCCGGAGAGCGCCGAGGACTGCCGGGATTACCTCATTAAGGTGACCGATCCCCGGCTGCTGGAGGCCACCGGCGGCATCGTCCAGGGGATGAGCGGGAGCCCCATCCTGCAAAACGGGAAGATTGTCGGTGCGGTGACCCACGTTCTCATTGACGACCCTGCCAGCGGTTACGGCATTTGGGTGGGGCGGATGCTCCAACAATGTGAATACTAGATGCAATTTCCAATTTTTTGATTCCAAAACCGGACTGTGACCGGATTTCGACAGTGGATGTCGAAGAAAACTTTGAAAAAACGTGCAAAAATTCCTTGCCAACTGGGGGAATCTGTGGTATTTTAAGGATGTGCCAAAAATTGGAAAAAATGGTAATTCAATACCTCAGGTCACGGACCGGAAAGGAACATGGATATGAGCGAGAAGAAGAAGATCGTGCTGGCGGACGCTTCAGAGGAATTCCGTCAAATGCTGGCTGATATGATCCAGCAGGAGCCGGATCTGTCGGTCTGCGCCCAAACGGGCAGCGGTGAGGAGCTGTTGGAGCTGGTTTCGCGCCACAGGCCGGACATCGTCATTATGGATCTGATGCTGGCGGGGATGGACGGCCTGGAGGTGCTGGAGAGGCTGGAAGAGGATCGGCCCCGTATGTTGGTGCTGTCCGCGTTCAACAATCCGGCGGTGGCGGAGCAGGTCATTGCCCTGGGCGGTGATTACTGTATGTTGAAACCCTGCCGGGGCCAGGCGGTGATCGATCGCGCCCGGTCGCTGGTCAACGGCGCGTCCAACCAGCTCCAGGAGGAGAGCAAGCCCCGGGACCTGGAGCGCCAGATCACCGCCATCATTCACGAGATTGGGGTTCCCGCGCATATCAAGGGCTACCAATACCTGCGGGAGGCCATCGGCCTGGCTGTGACGGATATGGAGATCATTAACGCCGTGACCAAGGTATTGTACCCGGCGGTGGCCAAGAAATTCGGCACCACCGCCAGCCGGGTGGAGCGGGCCATCCGTCACGCCATCGAGGTGGCCTGGGACCGGGGCGACCTGGAGACGCTGCAAAAGTATTTCGGCTACACCGTCTCCAACGCCAAGGGCAAGCCCACCAACAGCGAGTTCATCGCCATGATCGCCGACCGGATCTCCCTGGACGGCGCTGTCCAGGCGTAACGGGGACGGGGCCAGCCTTTTTCTTTTCAAAGAAAAAGGAAGCGAAAAAGAAACTTTAGACTGCTATCTATATCATTTTCATCATTCAAGGCGGGGCAGAAACCTGGTTGTTTCTGCCCCGCCTTACAATGCTATGATTATAAATTTTTCTATATGGTTGCTTTGGCTTCATTACCGAGCGGAAACAGAATCGTTTTCTCCCTCGTTTGTAACGCTCTAAAAGTTTCTTTTTGCCCACTTTTCTCCTTTCAGGGACGCACTCCACTAAGCTTTTGCTGTGCAAAAGCAAGTGTCGTTGCAGTCTTTTCAAAGAAAAAGCAGGATCACGCATTGGCGCTGTTGAGGTATTCCTCCTGCTCGGGGGTCAGCTTGTCGATGGTCAGGCCCAGGGCGGCCAGCTTGGCCCAGCCGATCTGGTCGTCGATCTCAGCGGGGATGTCGTAGAGCTTTTTCGTCAGCTCATCCTTGTGCTTGACCAGCCACTCCGCCGCCAGGGCCTGGACGGAGAAGGACATGTCCATGATCTCCGCCGGATGGCCGTTGCCGCCCGCCAGGTTCACCAGGCGGCCCTCGGCCAGCACGTTGAGCACCTTGCCGTCGGCCAGTTTGTAGCCGGTGATGCCCTCGCGCTGCTCCCACTTCTCCACGGCGTTGTCCTCCAGCCACTTCACGTTGACCTCGCAGTCGAAGTGGCCCGCATTGCTTAGCAGGGCGTTGGGCTTCATCACCGCGAAATGCTCCGGCGTGACGACATCTTTACAGCCGGTAACGGTGACGAATACGTCCCCCAGGGGGGCGGCGTCCGCCATGGTCATGACCCGGTAGCCGTTCATGGTGGCGTCCAGGGCCTTGAAGGGGTCGATCTCGGTGACGATGACGTCGGCGCCCATGCCCGCAGCCCGCAGGGCCACGCCCGCGCCACACCAGCCGTACCCGGCCACCACCACAGTTTTGCCCGCCACCACCAGGTTGGTCATGTGCATGATGGCGTCCCAGACGGACTGGCCGGTGCCGTATTTGTTGTCGTAGTAGTGCTTGGCCTTGGCGTCGTTCACCGCCATCATGGGGCAGGGCAGGGTGCCCTCCCGGTCCCGGGCGCGCAGGCGCAGGATGCCGGTGGTGGTCTCCTCGCAGCCGCCGATCAGGCAGTCGGCGTACTCGCCGCACTTGCCGCTGAGCAGGTTCACCAGGTCGCCGCCGTCGTCGATGACGATGTGGGGGTGGCATTTCAGCGTCTCAATCAGATGGGCCTCGTACTCCTCGGGGGTGGAGCCGTGCCAGGCGAACACGTTGACGCCCCGGGCGGCCACGCCGGCGGCCACGTCGTCCTGGGTGGACAGGGGGTTAGAGCCGGTGAGGTACACGTCGGCCCCGCCCGCCTTCATCACCAGGGCCAGGTTGGCGGTTTTGGCCTCCAGGTGGACGGAGACGGCGGCGCGCAGGCCCTTAAAGGGCTGCTCTTTCACGAAACGGGCCTCGATCTGGGACAGGGCGGGCATGAAATTGCGCACCCAGTCAATTTTGCGGTGGCCGGAGGGAGCCAGGGCGGGGTCACGGATGATGCTCATAATGTAACTTCCTTTCGGATGCAAATTTTTTGGTAGGCACAGTATAACACAGGGCGGGGACGTTTGCAAGCGCGCGGTTATCTATCCCGGACAGTGGGCTAATAAACTGGCGCTTATCAGTCAAAATACTTCCTCTCTTTGCGCAATAGCAGCCACGAAAGCGCATAGCTGATCCCAACAATCACCATAAGGAGGCTGGGAACAGGATCAAATCCGCGGTATAAGTATCCGGCAAAAAGAAAGATGCCAAGCACGCCCGTGAGCGCGGATAAAAGGGAGAGAATTCCAAATATCGTAAACGCCCATTTTTTACGTTTGTAAATAAAGAACCACAAAACAAGGGTCAGTACCAGGGGCGCTCCAACCGCGCCCCTGGGGATTAAAATGATTTTGTCGATCAGAGATACCAGGATATTGAACACCGCAATAGTACAAATTCTTCGATTCATCGTTGTTTTCCGCACAATCAACCGCTTTTCCTTGCAAGCCCTTTTTTCTCAATGCCTCTCCGCCAGCAGCGCGGCCCGCACGTCCCACAGCTTCTGGGACAGGTCCACGTAATAGTTGTGCGGGTACTCGAAGCGCTTCACCTCGTCCCACAGGCTGTCCACCTCCCGCTGGCAGTGGGCGCGGGATTCCTGGATGGTGGGGATTTTGTACACCAGTTCGCCGCCTTGGAAGATGGGCACCAGCAGGGCGCGGACGGTGTAGTCGGTAACGGTCTTGCGCTTCCAGGTGGCCTCCGGATCGAACAGCTCCAGAGGCTGGGTGAAATCGGGCTGCTCGTTGTGGACGCAGATATAATCAGCCATGGCCTTGCCGGTGGCGTTTTCAAAGAGGCGGTACACCTTTTTAAAGTGGGGGATGGTCACCTTTCCGGCGTTCTCGCTGATCTTGATCTTGGGGATGAGGTTGCCGCCATCGTCCTCGATGGCGGCCAGCTTGTATACGCCGCCGAACACCGGCTCGCTCTTGGAGGTGATAAGCCGCTCGCCCACGCCGAAGGCATCGATGCGAGCGCCTTGAGTGATGAGGTCCCGGATGATGTACTCGTCCAGAGAGTTGGAGGCCACGATCTTGATGCCGGGAAGGCCCGCGTTATCCAGCATCCTCCTGGCCTGCTTGGACAGGTAGGTCAAGTCGCCGGAGTCGATGCGGATGCCGCCGGAGGTGATGCCCAGCTCCTGGAACACGCGGATGGCGTTGGGCACGCCGGAGTGGAGCACATTGTAGGTGTCCACCAGAAGGGTAGCGGCCTTGGGATAGACCTGGCAGTAGGTCTTAAAGGCGGTGTACTCGTCGGGGAACATCTGCACCCAGGAGTGGGCCATGGTGCCGGTGGCGGGGGTGCCGTACAGCTCGTCGGCCATGGCGCAGGCGGTGCCGCCGGCTCCGGCGATATAGCTGGCCCGGGCGCCCAGCAGCGCGCCGTCCGACCCCTGAGCCCGGCGGGAACCGAACTCGGACACCGGGCGGCCCTCGGCGGCCCGGACGATGCGGTTGGACTTGGTGGCGATGAGGGACTGGTGGTTCAGGGCCAGCAGGAGATAGGTTTCTACAAACTGGGCCTCAATGGCCGGGGCGCGGACGGTGAGGATGGGTTCCCGGGGGAAGATGGGGGTGCCCTCGGGGACGGCCCAGATGTCGCCGGTGAAGCGGAAGTTCCTCAAATACTCCAGAAACTCGGAGGAGAAGCATTTTTTGCTCCGCAGGTACTGGATGTCCTCCTCGTCGAAGTGGAGATCCTGGATGTATTGAATGACCTGCGCCAGCCCCGCGGCGATGGCAAAGCCGCCCCCGTCGGGGACGTTGCGGAAGAACACGTCAAAGTAGCACACGCGGTTCTTCAGACCGGTCTGGAAGTAGCCGTTGCCCATGGTCAGCTCGTAGAAGTCAAAGAGCATGGTGTAGTTGATATCGCGCTTCATTTGGAGAATCCCTCCCTCTCTGTTGTGGCTATCATTATATGCTGTCTTGACAGTAAAATCAATCCTAAAATGGGAAAAGGGACCGTCCCTGGGGCGGTCCCTTTTTGGTTTATTTTCCTGCGGTGTACGGCGCCCAGTCCAGGCGGATGAAATAGTCCTGTCCGTGGCGGCAGACGGGGCATGTCTGGGGGGCCAGGGAGGAGGTGATGATTTCCCCGCAGTTCAGGCACATCCACACCGTCTGATGGTTATCCTCACCGAACAGCGTGCCCCGCTCCAGCAGATCCGCCATCATGCCGAAGCGGTCGCCGTGGACCTTCTCGATTTTCGCGATAAGCTCGAACTGCCCGCCGATGAGATCAAAGCCCTCCTCATGGGCGATTTTGGCGAACTGGGCGTAGTCGTGCTCAAACTCCTGGTACTCGTTGTGGCGGGCGGCCTTCAACAAATCCAGGGTCTTGTCCGACAGATCGACAGGGTAGTTGCCGTCAATGGCGATATTGGCCCCGGCAGAGGGCAGCAGCAGGTCGTAGAACACCTTGGCGTGGGCCTTTTCCTGGTCGGCGGTGAACTCGAAGACGCGGGCCGCCACCTCAAGCTTTTCCGCCCGGGCGGCGGAGGCGGCGATGGTGTAGCGGTTGCGGGCCTGGCTCTCGCCGGCGAAGGAGCGCATCAGGTTTTCCCGGGTTTTGCTCTTCATAAAGTCCACGTTGCCTTTGTGGTAGTTTTGATAGGCGTTTGGCATATTATTCCCTCCAAATGTATTGGTGAAAACAGTATGCCCCGTTTTTCAAAAAAATTGCATGTGCATGATGTTTTGCTCAGTCACCTGTCCGGCCGGTGGGGAATACACTGGATTGATGACGAGAGGGCCGGTCGGCCCGGACAGGAGGTTTATCATGCTGCGGGCAAAAAATATTTGGGTAGTGGGGGGCGACCCCCGGCAGGCGGCGTTGGCGGTCCTGCTGGCCGACGACGGTCACAGCGTGCATACCTACGCCCTGGAGCAGGGGGGAGAGATGAAATGTGAGGCGTCCATGGCCGGGATAGACCGGGCGGATTGTGTAATCCTGCCCCTTCCGGCGGCGTGGGCGGACGGGACGCTGAACGCGCCGCTGGCGGCGGAGCGTCATGAGCTGAAGGAAGTGCTGAACGCCCTGCGTCCCGGCCAACTTGTATGCGCCGGGATGGCGGGGAGCGATTTGAAGCGGATGGCGGCGTTGCGGGAACTGGTTCTGCGGGACTATTTCGCACAGGAGGAATTGGCGGTGATGAACGCAATCCCTGTGGCGTTAGCGGTATGGTAACAGTGGGGAGAAGGGGGCGAATGCCCGGGCAGGGCGATCCCGCTCGGGCATTCTTTTAGGCTAAATCGTCTCGTACAGCCTGTCCACCTCGTCAAGCTCCTTCTGCAATCTGCTTGAAATTTCGCTGTCGATGAACTCCTGCTTGACCCGCAGAATGAAGTGGATATCCGTAAACAGGTGAGTGATGGTATTGAGCAGACTGCCAATATCCAGATTTTTGGGATTGGCAGTGATCCCCGCGTGGATGATGGTGCTGGTGGAGGCGATGCTGTTGGAGATTAGCAGGATTTTCCGCGTCCTGCACTCAAACAGGTCTTTGTCCTCGCCTTCGGTACAGAACAGCCCGTGGACGAGGGAGATGACAATATCAAAGAGCTTTGACACGATAAATGATGCGCCCACGATTTTGGCGTCACGGGCAAAGCAAAGGGCATCGTACTGCGACCTATAGAGCTTGCTGGCAAAATTTTCGTTGAGGCTGGAGAGAATCGGAACCGGGAGCCCGCATTTTGTGTACTCGTCAGACTTGAAATGCCGTGCCTGGGCAAAGACTGCCGCAGGGAGGTTGAGAAAGTCATCCTGCACAAGCTGATAGCTCTCCTGAATCATTTGACCAATGGAAACGGGCTCGGGTGTGATAATCATTTTAGGCTTTCGAATGACCCGGTAAGAGTTGAAATTGTTCAATGTGATGACATCGGTTAAAATGTTCATGGTGCCGAAAAGCCAGCCCAGGATCGGGTCATGGCCCAGGGTGTACATTCGGTGATAGCGCCCGCCCATGTTGATGCCCATGGCCGCCGAGCCCTTTGTAATGTCGTATGGAGGCGTTTGATACAGAATGTTGATCCAGTGGCCTGTACCATGGCTTTCCAAACGCTTGTCCCGGAATGCGTCATTAGCTTGCCGGTGCGCACGCTCAATGGATTTGTCATTATGGGCCAGTCTGGTGGCAGGGTCAAAGCTCTCGCCATAGTGGAACATCCCCGCTACATAGGGGAAAATCAGGCTTTTGGCAACTTGCAGGGCGGTGGCGACAGTCAAAAAAGTTAAGTCCGTAGGGTTGACGATGCTGGTCTTTTCCGCAAAGCGTCTGCGGATTTCGTCTCGCTCGTCAAACGCCGCCTGTATCTCGCGGTCGGACATAATATCTTCCAGCATGACAGGGGTGGGGCAATACTCGTTGGCCTGACGGACAATCTCCTCCCAGGGTTCTATTTCGGGCCGGTGCTCCAGGTGCCGGTCTTTCCCATGTTCGGAAACCTCCTGGGCCAGTTTGCCCACTTCTTTGCCTTTTCCAAGAGATTGCAGTAGTTCCAGGGAGGATGCGATGGCGGCGTCAGCTTCTTTGCGGGTGGAGGCCATGCCAGAATCATTTTGCAGAGACTTAGAGATGTCCAAATTCATCTTCAATACTTTATTCAAGTCTTTCTCTTGATCGGAGTATTTAAAATGGCTCACTGATTTACCCTCCAGAAGGATTCACGCTATTCCCAAGTCATGTTTCAAATCTTTGATGGCGGAATCCAGGAGAATATTGAGGCCGGTAAGATACTCAATTCTCTCCTTATCCGCGTTGGTTTCAAAGGCCAATACTTTGAGGATCGCCGTCTGTTTTTCAATGGCGTTTTTGTATACTAACTCCTTTGCCTCATGGAGCTTTTCTTCCTCCGAAGCAGCGCCGATTGCGGCTCCGATTACGCCCAGGATAACAGCAGGGGCCGCCAATACGGCAAGCCCTGCGGCCATACCGCCGCCGATTAGCCCGCCGGCTGCGGCCAATCCACTGGTGATTCCTACCGCACTTAACCCTACCGTACCGCCAAAATAAAGCCCAGCAAATCCAAGGGCACCGCCCGCACCCGCACCCAGTGCCCCGGTAATTGCCCCACTGATGGCGGAATCCTCAACCCGCAGCGAGGGATCGTTCAGCACCTTGCCCGCCTCGTCGATGACGTTCTGCACAGGAACCAGGGCCTCCTGGCTTTGGAATTTCATGTCCTCTTTTTTTGTGATATATTCTCCCATTTTAAGGATTCCTCCAATACTTTATCAAGTGCGAATCGCTAAGGCATCTTTGCCCAAATCGTGCTGCAAATCCCGGATAGCGGATTGGAGGAGTATGTTCAAGCTTTGCAGATACTCAATTCGATCCTTATCCGCATTCGTCTCCTCTTTCAATGCTCTTACAATGGCTGACTGTTTGGCAACAGCGTCTTTGTAAAGGATTTCTTTCGCTTCGCGCAGCTTTTTGTTCCGTATATGAGAAGCAACACCGATTCCAGCACCGCCTAGCACCACGGCGGGGGCCGCCAATACAGCGAGTCCCGCCGCCATTCCACCGCCAATCAGTCCGCCGGCTGCGGCCAGTCCGCTGGTGATTCCTGCGGCGCTCAGGCCCACAACAGAGCCGCCGAGGTACAGTCCCGCAAAGCCAATGCCCGCGCCCAGACCTACGCCCACCGCGCCCGCGAGGGCATCGGCAATCGGAGAATCAGATATCTTTCTTGATTTGTCATTCAATGCCTGGGCCGCTTCGTCAAGCACGGTCTGAACTGCTTTCAGTGCATCCTGGCTTTGAAATTTCATATCTTTTTTCTTCTTGACATACTCTCCCATAGTCATATCCTCCTGCATTTTTGTGTAGTATGGAGATTGGGCCAAATCCCGGCTGTGTTGTAGTGGCCTATCATGTTAAATATACCCCAAGAGTTCTTAATAGTCAACCCTGTAAGTTTATTTATAACTACAACTTTCCGGGTTAAACTACAGAAGGAACGGAGGGGTTGAATGGACTGGGGCGCGATTGGAAAGCGAATCCGTACACAGCGGGAGTTTATGGGCTACACCCGGGAGCAGTTTGCCGAGCTGCTGGACGTGACGCCCAAGTTCTGCTCGGATATTGAGCTGGGGGTGAAGGGAATGTCCGTCCCAACCCTGTGTAAAATATCCCGTGCCCTCCGGCTGTCTACGGACTATATTTTATATGGTACGTCCACAGTGGAGGAGAGCAATACCATAGCCCTCATGCTTCAAAGCGCCACACCCACGGAGCGGGAGTACGCGGAGCGGCTTCTGCGGACGTTTCTCATGGCAATGGACGCAAAAAAAGATCAGCCAATGGGCGGCTGATCTTTTTCTTTACGGCAGAGCTTTCACCCTCCGATAAAACGTGCGCGGCTTCATGTCCAGCCGCCGCATGGCCTCCACCGCCGTGATTTTCCCCTCCCGCCACAGCGCCGCCACCTGGGGAAACTCAGGGCGTTCGATGGGCTTCCGGCCCTTATAAACCCCCTGGGCCTTGGCAATGGCAATCCCCTCCTGCTGGCGCTGTAGGATGTACTCCCGCTCCAGCTCGGCCACCGCCCCGAAAATGGTAAGCATAAACTTCCCGCTGGGGGTGGTGGTGTCGATGGCCTCCTTTTTGGACACAAACTCCACCCCTTTTGCCGTCAGCCGCTCCACCAGCTCCAGCAGGTCGCGGGTATTCCGGGCAAACCGGCTGATGGATTCCACGATCACCGTGTCGCCCCGGCGCACGTACTCCATCAGCTTTTTTAGCTCCGGCCTGTCTGTGCTTTTGCCGCTCATGCGGTCGATGTAGACCTCATCCGCACCCAGGCTTTCCATTAGCAGCTCCTGCCGGATGGTGTTCTGCTCCTGGGTGCTGACACGGACGTAACCTATTTTCAAATCAGCCACTTCCTTTCAAGCAAGTTTTCTTGACGCAAGGGAATACTTGTAGTACAATAGCACTACAAGGAGGCGGTGGATATGGCAATGGATGCCACCCTGCAAATCAGAATGAACAGTGACCTCAAGGCCGAAGTGGAGGAGCTATACCGCAATTTAGGCACTTCTTTTGCGGAGGCCGTGCGCATTTTTGCCCAGCAGAGCTTGCGGGAGGGTGGGATGCCTTTCCGTCCCACCCTCAAAGCCTGGGAGGATATGACGGCCCAGGAGGTAGATGCCAAGCTGCTCCGAAGCGAGGCCGACATTGCGGCGGGCCGGGTATACAGCCAGGACGAGCTTGACCGCCGCATGAAAGGACGGTTCGCCCACGGCACAGATACCGCAGTATAAGATTGTCTACACCGAAAGCGCCATACAGGACATTGAGGAAAAGGCGGACTATATTGCGGCCCAGTTTCATGATCCAGATTTGGCTGAGGAGTGGTATTTTCGGCTGAAATTTGAGATTCAGAAACAGCTCACCACTTTCCCGTTCAAGTACCAGCCCTATCATGTGGAGCCGTGGGCAGGGCGGGGTGTGCGGCAGTATGTCACCCGGAATGATGTGGTGCTGTACAGTGTGGACGAGGACGGGCGGCAGGTCTTTATCCGGGCCGTCTGTACCAGGGGCCAGAATTTGGCGGCGCACCTGGCAGAACAGGACTAAACAGATTGGTGTCAATAGGGTCGGTTTGCGGGCTGGCATATGCCAAAACCCGGAAACCGGCCCTATTGCTATGCTTTTCCGGCGTGCCGTTCGGGTATACCCCAGCGGCACACTCAGCGCACCCCGTACTCCGCCAGGATCTCCCGGAGGCAGTACGCCCGAAACTGCTTGTCGTAGATCATCTCCTCCAGGTCCATCGCGTCGTACCCGGCCTCCATCAACAGCCGCAGTTCCCGTTCCGGCACCCCATGACGCTTGCCGTATTCCACCAGGGTTTCCATATAGTCATCTGGTTCTTTGGCGGGTTCATACCAGCCCCAATCGGAGAAGTATCGCTGAGGCCGCAGTTTGGTATCGTCAAATCGGGTGACAGTACGCCGCCCCTGGGGGTTGATTGCCACCACGTCCCCCTGGCCAATGGGGATATCGGTGTAGGCCAGCTTGGAAATCCCCAGCGCGGCCAGCGCCATGTTGAGGATTTCATCGGTGGAGGCGTAGAGGTAACACCCCAGGCTGGGGAACAGCCGGACAGACAGGGGGTTGTTTCCCCGGATCAGGTACAGGGTGTTTTCCACGTCCAGCACCGTGAGAGTGAAGCTGCCCTCCAACTGCTCCGCCATCCGGCACAGGCTGTCCGGGCACAGCTTCCCGGCCTTCTCCAAAAGCTGTACCGCCACATAGCTGTCCGTCTCAATCCCGGTGGGCGGAAGACGGTGGTTGCGCCGCAGCTCCACATCGTTATAGATTACCCCGTTGTGGGCCAGGGCAAAGGGCTGGGTTCCGGCCCTGCCGGGAAAGGGGTGGTTGTTGTAGTTCCTGGATGCCGCCCCCTGGGTGGTCATGCGGGTGTGGCCCATGAGATACCGGGCCTGGGAAGGAATGCGCCAGCGCATTCTACAGGCGGGCCGGGGGGCTTTCTGAATCTGCACGACCCCGTTATGAATATAGACCACCCCGCTGGCATCGGTGCCCCTCGCCTGGGCGGCATCCGCCAGCGCCCGAAACAGCCCGATCCGCTGGGGCGGGGTCAGCTTTCCCTGATAGTCCAGCACTCCGAAAATGGCGCACATGGTCACACCTCCTCGGGGACGGCCACCGGCTCGTTGATGTAGAGCCGCCGCTCCTTGAGGTACTGCACCAGCTCCGGGGCGGTACAGCCGGACACAAAATCCGTCCAGGTCAGGCCCTGCATCTCCTGGTCGGACAAATACAAAGCCACCTCACAGATGCGGTCAACCATCTGCAAGGTGGCAATCAGGGTATTGAGCTTCAGCGCCCCCCGGAACATCCGAAACTCTATGGTATCATAATTGGTCAGGTTCACCATTTGTACCGTTGGTAGTGCTCCTTTTTGGCGCTGTCCAGCACCGCCTTGGGGTTGTCCTTCCAGCCATACCGGGCCGCCCACTGCTCCATCTGGTCTCGGGTGCGGCGGCTGAACCGCAGCAGCTCGTTCCAATGGTTCTCCACAAAGAACAGGATGCGGGCGATCACCGCCTCCTGGGCCTCCTCGGACAGGCCAAAGGCCGAGCGATTGACGTGGACATGGAGGCCGCAGGTACAGGCTTTATGGCTGGTGTAGCCCATGCGGACGGCCTCGGCCACCAACGCGCCCCAGGGCATCTCGGCGAGGTGATAGCCCAGGGTCATAGGGTGGGTAACAATCTCCATGCCGTCCTCCAGGGAACCGTCATGCTTGATGTAGATGTGCTCCAAACCGTTGCTGTTAGCCGCGTTCACCAACTGCCACGCCCGGTCGCTGCGCTCCCCCGCCCCGTCGATTTCCAGCTCCACGCTGAAATAGCGTGCCCCTTCCCCATAGAAAATGGGGTCCGGCTTGTAGTAATAGCTGTGGATTTCCCCGGGATCGGTACGCAGCGCATAGCAGCCGTGACATAACGGCTCTTCCTCGTCCGCGTCATCGCTGAGGTAGTAGGCGCGGTCCAGCTCCAGCAGCGCCCCGCAGCGGGTGCAGTTGGTGTAATAGCGGTCATAGCAGTTCTGGCACAGGGGCGTGGTATCGTCCCCCGCGTTGTCCTCCCGCAGGATGTGCCGGCCGCACTCGTGGCACACAACGGTTTCCTCCTCCAGGCAGGGGCGGCAGAACTCCTGGCCGTCCACCACCGTCTGATCCTCCAGCGGGTGGACCTCTCCACAGGCAGAGCAAATAAAGGTTTCTGTCATCAGTCTGTTTCCTCCTCTAAAATGTAGTCGATGGCCGCGCACAGACCGGCGGCCACAGCGGCGGCCAAAAGGCTCAGGATATCGTTGCTCAGTTCATCATTGGGGATCGCGCTCCTTTCCGGGTGATAGGTGTTGCTACGCGCAGCAGACGCCGCGGAGCAGACAGACCGCCACTTCGTATAAGACGGCGCGGAGGGCGGACAGGAACAGGTACAGCATGGGGGTTCCTCCTTTCAATTTTTGGGAAAAATCGCGGCTGATTTTTGGATTTTCAGGCGTTTTCCCCGGTTTTTCCGCAAGAAATAAAAACATCCGCAGAACCCGTAAGCGTAAGGAAACGCCGGGTTATGCGGATGTTCTCTTAAATAATGTATCGTTTGGGAATACCAGGATAACGTCAAACAAACTCATAAGGCCCCAATTGGGCCGGAAAGGAGTAAAACCATGTACGATTATGATGATTATGAGGGTTTGGACGAGCGGGAACCCATCAGCGAGTACCTGACGCCCAGAGAGGTCATGGACTTGCTGTATATCGGAAAGAACACGCTGTACGGGCTGCTCAACTCGGGGGAATTGAAGGGGTTCCGGGTGGGGAAGCAGTGGAGGGTGACTAAAGACAGCCTGCGGGCATTTACAGAAAAATTATAGTACTGTGGGGCGGATGGGCAGATGGGCGGATAAAAACTCTGTCTTTGCATTGGATATTTGGCATCTATGCTGCTATGATTTAAGCCATTTTCGCGGTGCCCATCCGCCCATCTGCCCAAGAATGAGTTGATTTGGGTTGACATTATACTTCTGCCATGTATAATTTTTGTGTGCATCCTTTAATTGAGATTTTTGAATGGGAGGGTATTCATATGGGTGAGGAGTACGAAAGCCTGAGTTCTATTATAGAACGGGTGTATACACGAAAAAAGGAGCATGGGAAGCATAAAAACGATCCGGATCTTGAGAATGCAAAAAAAGAATACCGCGAAATATTTTTTCGCTTTGCAAGGTGATTGGTTTAGATAAGAAAAGCTTTCTTGATAACAGGGGTTATTATTGCTTTGCAGAAAAAGAGAGTATGTACCTACATAGATTCCTACTCAATGCGTCGGATACCCCATTCCGGGAATTGCGTAAAGGACAGTTCGATAGGGTGCCAATTACTGAATTTAAACAGTTAGAGGAATTCATATGCGGATGCATGAAAAACGCGGAAAAAGATTCTGAGAGCATTGAGAATCAAATCGTTGCATACAGGCAGCGAACAGGCTGGCTCTATAGACGGGATATTGACAATGTCCTGAATTCGTCACGCAGTAAACTGTGTCGGCTGTTTTCTCAAATACAAGGGACGCCCTGCTTCAATGCTAACAATAGGCTGGATATGATCTCCGCGATCAATTATTCGCTGGGTAAGCTGCTGGATACATTTTGTGAGCAGTGGAATGATGCGATGGGCGAGGCAAGCGAGAGCCTGAACGAGATTTTGATTGACCATGGGATAAAAATGGGCGATTGCGCACCGCCTGAATATTGGAGCGCTATAAAAGAAATGGAAGATAAAACTCTCGGAGATATGCAGGACGAGACGCTTCGCGAGTTGGAGAAAAAGTTGTCAAAGTTGGAGAATGGAACGATAGGCAGTGTGAATGAGGCTGCGAAAGTGCGTCTACAAATAGAAAAGCGCAAAGCGGAAATTGAAAAGGAATGCTTTGAGAGGTATGGCGTTGACCCTGCGGCTGTGGAAGAAGTAGAGAGCATGGGGGCGGCAGGGCATGGGAAAGATGGCTTGGTTATCAAAATAATTGAAAAGACGCTGAAAGAGGTTTTACAGAATGCCGATAACGCAAAAGGCACAGTGGAGGCGGGAACTGCGGAAGATGGGGGTAGTCCATTAACGGATGAAAGAATTGAGGAAGTTCAGAAAGAGCTTGAAAGCAAAATGGATACAAGAGTTTTGAATAATTGGTTTAGGTAAAATATCGGAGGTATTGGGAAATGATTGGCTTCCCAATACCTCCGATATTTTTTGTGGTGCCTATTGACACTGGGGGGGAGGGGGAAAAAGTTTTTTTAATCCCCCCCTACAAGCACACCAGGGGACGTGCTACACTGAAAATGCGAACGGCGCCGAGCAAACACACAATCGACGAGGAGGAGCTTGTTATGAAAAATTTCCAAACCACGACCCTGCTCAACGAGCTTTTTGAGAACCTGAACCTGGGATATCCCAACTGCTTCGGTGTGAAGCGAGAGCCAGACTGGGAGAACCTGCCCACGCTCTACACCCAGCGGCGGCGGGCGATCCTCACCGATCTTTTTATTTCCTTGCGCACAGTTAACGGGCAGCAGATCATGTTCACCAAGGACAGCTTCCGGGGCTTCATGCTACTGGACAATAAGGGCGAACGGCCCAACCGTGTCCGCGTCGTTCTCTTGGACGAGAACGGTACCCCGCTGCTTGCGTCTGACCGCGAACAACTGTGCGGGCAGATTATCGTCATTGCCGACCAAGCAGTTAGCTCTGACCCAAAACTCGTTGAGATCAAAACGGTCTTCGGTGAAGGTGAGGATGGGCCGTCTAGTGCTATACTGTGGGATTGCTCAAGGCAGCTCATCAGGCTTTGGACACTGGAAGCGCAACTGATGGGACAGGAAAGAGGTGCCGTTTGTGAACCTGTCATTCATTTTTGAGCCGGGTCCAATCCCTTGTCCGAGGGGTGAGGTGGACTTGGAGGAGCCTGCCCTGGATTCGTTGCCACTTGCGCCAGATTTCGGCTCGCCGCCCTTCCTTGTCGGAGGGTGGCAGCCGGAGGGCGAATTTGACCTGCCCGAGGACAGTGAATTCACCCCTTGGGAGCTGCCGTTCAAGGGAAACGTGGAGTTGGAGCCGGACATTTCCGTGGATGCCTGGGCAAGGGACGTAAATGGGTTTGAACTCCCAGACAGCGCCAAACCTAAAATCCCAGATATTTCCAAGGGCTTGGGGAAACGCAGGGATCGAGTGGATTTGGTGGCGCTACAGAAGTTTGTTGCCCAATCGCAACGCTTTATACTCCTTGGCGACCAACTATGTGTCTATTACCCACCCTGCTGGAGAAAACTGTCCGACCTGGAAGCCGAGCGAGAAATTCGGGCGCTCATAGAGTCACATAACCAGGGATACTGCCTGACAAACAGGGAGTATGAGCAGCTACGAAAGGGGCTCCTCGGCGATCCAAGCGTGCTGTGCCTGACAGGAGAAGTCACTCCGACGGCTGGCAAAATCAACTTTTTGGATGGGGCCTTCGATATTGCGAGCGGGCGATTTCTTCCCCATGACCCTCGCGACAACTTCTTTTCAGCAATAAACGTCAAATTCAAAGACGTTCCACGTTGTTCTGGACGAATTTTTGAGGATTTTGTGTCGCATATCTCAGGCGAGAACCCGGATGTGCGGGAGCAACTGCTCCAGCTTGTTGCCCTGACCATTCTGTGCAGACCGCTCAAGCACTTTTTTGTGCTTGTCGGCCCCAGCAACACGGGCAAAACCCAGTTTGGACGTTTTTTAGAGGAACTGGTGGGCCAGGAGCAAACGATGTGTGTCCGTGATGTCCACGATTTTGGTGATCGGTGGACAATCGGCAGTCTGGAGGGAAAAATGCTGGCGCTTTGCCTGGATTTGCCGGATTCTGTACTTCCACCTCGGGCTGTTGGGATTGTCAAGCAGCTTGTGGGGGATGACGCAATCAAGGCGGAGCGCAAATACGAGAACTCGCGTACCTACCACAGTAAACCCCTGCTCTTGATGGCAGGGAATCACCCTCTGCGCATACCAAAGCTCGAACGTGAAGCAGCGCTCCTCAATCGAATGGTCACAATTTATTTTCAAAACCCTGTCGGGGAACGGGAAATGCGGCAGGAATTGTACAAAGATTTGCTGGATGAGGCTCCATATATTGTCGGGGAGGCTATTGAGGCGTATTACCGGCTGGAACAAAATGGGTTTGAGTTGACCAGAGTACCAATTCCTGCGGAATACGCGCCGCAGGACGCCCGCAGCGGCTACCGCTCGGTTGGGCGTTTCCTGGAGGAGTGTTGTGAATTTGCGCCGGGATCTGAAACGACAACCCAAGCGTTGTTTGAGGCGTATTGCACTTATAATGAATCGGCTCCGATTTCGCAAATTGATTTTTCGCGGAAGCTCAAAGAGCAGATGAAGCAAAGGCCGCAGGTATCTTGGCAACCGCGCATTGGTGGCAAGGATCAGCGGGGATATCGCGGCATTCGCCTTTTGCCCCAATTCTAACACACTGAGGAGCTGTTTACAAGCTCGTCGGGTGCTAAAACAGTGGCCAGGAGTATATATTATTTCTGTAAATATATGGAAAGAAGGGCAACTATGCGTCAACAAAACCATGAAAGCAGCGGCCTGGGCAGCCTCATCAAGCAGGGCCTCATCCGCGAACTCTACCGCCAGCACCACATCACCCAGGCCCAGTTTGAGCAACTGATGCGTCTCCAGCGGGCCTGACCAACCGTGGGCGCGGTGTCAAACCCTGGCCCGCGCCCACCCCATTTCAAAAGAAGGAGGTGAACGCCATGCCGCTGCGGGTAGCGGCCTACTGCCGCGTGTCTACAGACCGGGAGGATCAGGCGAATTCCCTGCACAGCCAACAGACTTATTTTACCCAATATATCCAGGCCCGTCAAGATTGGATTTTGACCACAGTGTACGCCGACGAGGGCATCTCCGGCACCAGCACCCGCAAGCGGGAGGCGTTCAACCGCATGATCGCCCAGGCCGAAACAGGCGGGCTGGATCTGATCCTCACCAAGGAGGTGTCCCGTTTCGCCCGAAACACCGTGGACACCCTGGAATACACCCGGAAACTGAAAAGCCTGGGCGTCGGGGTTCTGTTCATCAATGACAACATCGACACGCGGGAGAATGACGGGGAACTGCGCCTAACCATCATGGCCAGCATCGCCCAGGAGGAGTCCCGCAAGACCTCCCAGCGGGTGAAGTGGGGCCAGCAGCGCCGCATGGAGGCGGGGGTGGTGTTCGGCAACAACTCCACCTACGGCTTTGACACCCGAGGCGGGAAGCTGTTCGTCAAGCCGGAGGAGGCCCAGGTGGTGCGGCTCATTTACCACAAGTTTCTCAACGAGGGAAAGGGCACCCACGTCATCGCCCGGGAGCTGTACGAGGCTGGGATTGACCCGCCCAAAACCGCCACGGGGAAATGGTCCTCCGTGATGATCCTGCGTATCCTGCACAACGAGAAGCACGTGGGCGATCTGCTCCAGAAGAAGAACGTCACCCCTGATTTTCTCGACCACAAGAAGGTGCCCAACCGAGGCCAGGAGAAGCAGATCCTGCTTCGGGACCACCACGAGGCCATTATAGACCGGGAGACCTGGGACGCTACCCAGCGGGAGCTTGCCCTGCGCAGTGCCAAGCAGGGGGACAAGTCCAAATACTCCAACCGCTACTGGTGCTCCGGGAAAATCCTTTGCGGGGCCTGCGGAAGCCGCTTCACCCTGCGCAAGCGGAAGCGGCCCAACGGCGATCTGTACATGGCTTGGGGCTGTCACAGCCGGGTACACTACGGGAACTGGAAGCGGGACAGCCGGGGGGAGGCCGTGGGCTGCGACATGCGGATGGTGAACGACAAGAGCCTGACCACCATCGTATCCTTTGTGCTGGGGCAGTTGGAGCTGGACAGCGACGCCATTGTGGCCGAGCTGCTGGCCGATATCCAAAAGCTGCAAAGCGCCCCGTATGACGGCGGGAGCGCAGACCGCCTCCAAGCCAAGCGGACGGCCATTGAGCGCAAGCGGGAAAACGCCCTGGACGCCTTTCTCAGCGGGACAATCTCCGATGGGGAGCTACAAACCATGCGCTCACGGTATGACCGGGAGCTGGCGGCCATCGACCGGGAACTCCTGGCAATTACGGAGGCGGCCCAAACTCTGGAGAGTCAAAAAACGGGGCTGGAGGACATTGTGCGCACCATCCGGGCGGGGCTGAACGGCTCGGAGGAGGTCTATCGGGAGGTCATTGAGAGCGTCACGGTGTTTGAGGACTACATAAACGTGCGGGTAAAGTTTGTGCCCGGAACCTTCCGCATCTGGTACACCACCAGCGGCAAACGGGAGGAATACACCACCACCATCCAGCGGTGGGAGGTGGTGTGAGCGTAGGAACCCCGGCTTCTGTTGTGTTCAGAAGCCGGGGTTCTTCACCCGGGAAAACAAAATTCTCCCATGTGTCAGTTCGATTTGCCTTTTACTTTTTTCTCTGCTGTGCTATACTAAAAATAATACAGATATTTTTTAAAAGAGGTGGGATATATGCTGGCCGGAACCGGGATCAAAGAGCAGGTGCAGAGGGAAATCTGCCGGTTTGCGCAGCGGCATCAGCTGGACAAAGTGGTTCTGTTCGGCTCCCGCGCCAGGGGGGACCACCACCGGGCCAGCGATATTGATCTGGCGGTCTGGGGCGGCAGCGTCGCACGGTTCGCGACGGACATTGACGAGGAGACCTCCACTCTGTTGAAGTATGATGTGGTGGACATGGGCCAGGATGTCTCTCCAGACCTGCTGGCTTCGATTCAAAAGGAGGGACGGGTTCTCTATGAAAAAGCTTGACCATTACCGGGCCAATCTGGAAGTTCTGTCAACGGCGGGCCAGCAGGACCTGGAAAATGAGTTTGTCATAGGCGGAATCATCGACAAATTTATGATTCAATTTGAACTGGGGTGGAAGGTGCTCAAGGAACTGCTCCAATACGAGGGCAGGAGTGAGGCCAGATCCGGCTCCCCCCGGGAGATTTTAAAGGTGGCGTTTCAGGTCTATGACTTTGTGGATGAGGACGTTTGGATTGCCATGCTCCGTGACCGCAATAATATGAGCCATATATACGATGGAAACGCCGCCCGGAGATTGGCGCTGACCATCATTGACACCTATATCCCCGCGTTCCAGCGCATGGAGCGGGAAATTGTGAAGCGATATTCTGCGGCTGACCTGTCATGGCTGTAACACCTCCCCCTCCAGCGGTGGGAGGTGGTGCAGCCGTGTCAGACGGAGATTGAACCCCCGGCCTCCCCTCTCAGGAGGCCGGGGGTTTGCTCGGTACAAAAATTGTCGAAAAAAGAAAAGTTTCTGCACTGTAGTGCAGAAACTATAAAAAGAAGAAAGTTTTTGCAGTATAGTGCAGAAACTCAAAAATCCTGCGCAAAATTCTTCCTGTCCCGCTTGGTTGGCTTGACAGGCACTCAAAGATATGCAGGAAAGTGAAATCCTTTGAGCCTCAGTTCGATTTGTCTTTTACTTTTCTTTCTGCTGTGTTATACTAAGGAACCACTGATTAAATTACCCGTAGGATAAGAAATGTGATAGAATAAAGGA